>JBGPBZ010000038.1:0-19443 GCA_041481535.1 Dehalococcoidia bacterium
AGGAGCTTGCCGGACATCTGTCAGCGGGCGGTGGCGAACCAGGCGAGTCGCAGGGTCACGCGGGCGGTCTCCAGCCGAGCTTGCGGCGGGTGACGGCGAAGCGGCTGATCAGGTGGATGAGTGGCGATGACAGGTGGCCGCGCAACGTTCCGGCCCGCAGCGAGTTCAAGAAGTCCAGGGGCGTCTCGAAGCCGGGCATTTCGACGTAGCAGCGCGCGACTTCTCGCGCGGAGTGGGCGTCGCTGGCGGCGGACATCGGCTTGTCGTGCGCTTTCGCGAATTCTTGCGCTTCCTGGTTGTGCGCGGAGCGGACCATGCGTGCGTTTAGCCCTTCGATGAAGTCGAGCTCGTCGACGATCGCCCGCATGACCTCGTCGCCGAGGGCGCTGCGGAGTGGGTCGAACGGATGCGGGGCGCCGGCGAGCCCGCCCTGCGCGTGGATGCGGTCGATCGCTTCGTCCGGGGTGAGACCGCTAGGGATGTCCTCTGAGAGGAAGAGGCCGAGCAGGTCGCCCTTCGTGGTGAGGACTTCTTCGCCGACGATCACGCGCAGTTCAGGGTAGCGCTTCGCCGCGATCTCGCGCGCTTTGAGGCCGCCGCGCACGGTGTAGTGGTCGGTGACGCCGATTGCTTTGAGGCCGCGGTTTTTCGCGCGACGGAGCATGGTGGCGGGCGAAAGGATGCTGTCGGGTGAGTAGTACGTGTGGTTGTGGCAATCGGCGCGGATTAGGTTCGGCGCGCCGATCACTCCACCGGCTCCTCGTCGAACTCCGGCTCGGGTTCGTATTCGGGGGCGTCCTCGCGGAGGAGGGAGGTGGACTCGCTGAACTGGGTTTGGAGGCGGGTGACGCGGAGTTCGGCGTCCTGGAGGAGGGCCTGGCATTTCTTTGCGAGTTCGGTGCCTTCTTCGTAGAGCGAGAGGGATTCTTCCAGCGAGAGGTTGCCCTGCTCGAGCCTTGAGACGGTGTCTTCGAGCCGCTTGTAGAGCGCCTCGAAGCCGTCTTCCGCCGAGTCGCCAGTCTTGCGAGATTTCGTCACGAAAGGAGCTCCGAGGGAAGTTGGAAGTTGGAAATTGGAATGGGGGGCACAGGAGCCGCGGACGGGGAAGGTGCGGTGTTTCTTGTTCGCGGCGTTGCGTTAGAAGCCATACTGCCTCGAGACTTCAGCGGGGAACTTGCCGTCCTTCACGTAGACGTCGAGGCGCTCTTTGCCTTTCACCTGCTCGATGCTGGTGACGGCTTGTTTTGAGTTGCGGACTTGCACGACGGCGTAACCGCGGGCGAGGGTGCTCTTCGGGTCAAGGGAGCGGAGGCGGCCGGCGCAGCCATCGACGCGGCCGAGTCGTTGCTCGACCATGCGGGCGGAGGCGGTGGCAGCGTGGCGGAGGAGCGAGACGATGCGCTCGCGGTAGCGGCCGGGGTCGGGGAGGGCATTGCGCATGCGGTGGCCTGCACCCTCGAGGCCGCGGACGCCCTGGTCGATGCGCCCGCGGACGTCGATGCCGGCGGAGATGACCATGCCGTTCAGCTGGCGGGCGATATCAAAGCGGTCAGGCGCGACGGTCTCGGCGGCGGCGGACGGTGTGGGGGCGCGGACGTCGGCGACGAAGTCTGCGATTGTGAAGTCGGTCTCGTGGCCGACGGCGGAGACGACGGGGACGGTGCTGGAGAAGATGGCTCGCGCGACGATCTCTTCGTTGAACGTCCAGAGCTCTTCGGTAGAACCGCCGCCGCGGGCGACGATGATGACGTCGATCGCGCCGTGGGAGTTGAGGGCGCGGATGCCTTCGGCGACTCCGACGACGGCCTCGGGGCCCTGCACGGGCGTGGGAGCGAGGATGACTTCGGCGAGGGGCCAGCGGCGGGTGAGGACGTTGCAGATGTCGTGGAAGACGGCGCCGGCCGGTGAGGTGACGACGCCGATGCGCCTGGGAAAGCGAGGGAGAGGGCGCTTGCGGGCTTTGTCAAAGAGGCCGTCGGCTTCGAGCTTGGTCTTGAGGCGCTCGAACTCGGCCTGGCGGGCGCCGACGCCGGCGGGCTGGACGAAGTCGACGATGATCTGGACGTCGCCGCGCTCGGCGTAGAAGGAGATGTTGCCGTGAGCGAGGACCTGGGCGCCGTTTTCCAGGGGCATGCCGCGGTACTGGCGCTGGAACATGACGCAGCGAAGGCCGTAGGCGCCTTCTTTCAGCGTGAAGTAGACGTGGCCGCGCTGGGACTTGCTGAGGTTGGAGATTTCGCCCTCAACCCAGAGGTTGGAGAGCCGGAGGTCGCTCTCGAGCAGCTCTTTGACGTAGCGGGCGACCCAGGAGACGGGGTACGCGTCGAGGAGTGATTGTGTCACGAGGCTATTGTAGCGAGCAGATCGTCGTACCGCCCCGCCGAACGGCACTGGGGATGTTGGTTAGCGCTCGAGGAATTGGGTGCTAGCCCAGCCTTGTTGGCCGGCGGGGGAGGTGACGCGCAGCCACTCGAGGCCGTCGGCGGTGGTGGTCTGGTCGTTGGCGCGGAGGAGGACGCCATCGGCGGCGCAGGTCAGGACGTCGCCGCTGGATGATGCGGAGGTGCGGATGTTGAGGCAGGAGCCGGTGTTGACGACACGGGCGAAGGGGCCAGTCTGGACAGCGCGGACGAAGGTACGGCCGAAGACCGAGTAAGGCGGGGTGTCCGTCACGAACGGTCCCTTGATCAGGTTGAAGGTGCCCGCGTTGAGATCGACGATGGCGGGGAGCGGGGAACGGGTCGAGTTGGCCGAGTAGTCGGCGAGAGTGAGGATGATGCGAGCATCGTCCTTAGCGGGTGCGAGCCAGCCGACGTAGGCGACGAAGTTATCGATCTGCCACTGCCTAACGATGCGCGTCGAGCCGCCACCAACATCGAGGAGGGCTAGGGCGAAGGCGTCGTGGTAGTCGCTGGGCGGAGGATAGGGAATCGGGAGGCGCCAGTAGACGAAGGCGGTACCTTTCTCCAGCCCGCTGAAGCCGCCGAGGATCTGGTTGTGGTAGTAGTAGGGGGAGTCCAGAAAGGGCACCTTGAAGAACACTCGGCCGTCGGAGAGGGAGATACGTCCGTCGTTGGTTCCCCACAGGACCTCGACGGCCGAAGTGATCGGATATGCTCCGTCGACCGGCGGCGTTAGCGCGCCACCGTTGGGCTCGAGCCGGTAGTCGAGGTGCTGGTCATCCGCCTCGCCTTCGGCGATGACCACTCGTCCGTCGGCAAGAACTCCGCTTACGGAGAAGACGGGCCCGCCGCGGGCGATTTCCGCCCAGGTGATCCCGCCGTCGAGCGAGCGGAAGGCGACGCCTTCGGAGTCGGCATCAAAGGACCCGAGGCCCGAGAAGACGCAGCTTCCTTTGATGCAGAAGATGACGGCCATGACGGACGCGTCTTGTGTCATCGCGCTTCCGGAGATGAAAGCTGAGTATTCTTGCGGCCCGTTTGGGGTATCGATCGTGTGTTTCGGGAGTGAATTTTGGATGCTGCCAAGTAGCGGCTCCATGCGGGTCTCCCCCGAAGCATCGCGGTAGACCCGCACGAATCCGCCAGGGCCGCCGTCGCAACCCCAGCAGCCAACCTCGATGATCATCGCCATGTCGGCCGGGAAGTCGATGTCCGGTCCCTGGTGGATCAGGTTGGGCGGTTCGGGCGAGGGAGTTGGCGTGTCGGTTGACGGTGAGCCCGGTGTTGAGGTCGTGCTTTGGCTCGGTGTTAGCGTCGCACTGGGGGAGGATGCAGGGTTATCGTCGCCGCAGGCAGCGAGGACAGTGGCCAGGGCGATGATGGCGGCTACTACCCAGCGCATGTCAGTTTGTATAACGCGCGAATGCGGTTCGCGGTGCGGCGGCCCCGCCCATCCCCCCAAGACGACCCGCCGGGTCGTCTCTACATGGCGCGTTACTTGCTGGCGCGTTCGAGGTAGGCGCCGGTGCGGGTGTCGATTTTGAGGGTGTCGCCGACGTTGATGAAGAGGGGGACGTTGACCTGGATGCCGGTCTCGAGGGTGACGGGCTTGGTGCCGCCCTGGGCGGTGTCGCCTTTGACGGACGGGTCGGCGACGGTCACCTTCAGCTCGACGGCGGCGGGGAGTTCGATGCCGACGGCCTCTTCGCCAAACATCAGCAGGTTGCACGCGCCGTTCTCGACGAGGTAGTCCATGGAGTCGCCGAGGATGGTCTTGTTTACCGGGAACTGGTCGTAGGAGTCGGTGTTCATGAAGTAAATGAGATTGCCCTCGGCGTAGAGGTACTGGGCGGGGGCGCGCTCGACGCGAGCCCGGGTGAAGCGCGCGCCGGCCTGGACGGACTTGTCGATGATGTGGCCGGCGCGGAGGTCGCGCAGTTTCATGCGGACCTGGGCGCTGCCGCGGCCGATCTTGAGGTGGTCGACTTTGATCATTTGGTAGAGGTTGCCGTCGATTTCGATTGTTGACCCCTTCTTGAGGTCGCCGGTCTCGATCATTTGTGCCTCACTGGTGGCTAGTGGTTTAGTGGCTAGTGGCTGGTAGAAGCCTTGGATAGGGTAACGGAAGCGGGCTGGAAATGGGAAATAGGAAGTGGGAAATAGGACGGGCGATGTTGTTGCTGGGCCGTTGTCAGGTCCCTCGGCTGCGCTGCGCTTCGCTCGGGATGACAGTGATAGCGGATGGTCTGGTTCGTGGGCGAACTGGGGTTCTGGTGAGGTGGATCCTTCGCTGCGGCTCAGGATGACGGAGGGCCGTCCAGTTCGTTGAGGATGCGCCAGACCATGGGGTAGTCGAAGGGGGTGGCTTCGATTTCGGGGGCGAGGCGTTCGTAGACGGCGTAGAGGAGGTCTCGGAAGGCGGCGCGCTGGGGTTCGTCGAAAGTCCAGATGCGGTTCTCGATGAAGAAGAGGATGTCTCCGACGCAGTATCGTTCGCCGCTGCGGGTCAGCATTCGCGCGAAAGCGGGCATGTAGTAGTAGAAAGCCGGCTCGGTGAGGAAGGCAAACGGCAGCGTTTCGGGCGGGTCGGGGAGATCGAGCAGTTGCTGAGGCGTCAGGTTCTGGAAGAACTCGTCGGAGTCTGAGCATTCGCAGCAGTGGGTGTAGTTCGTGAAGTGCTCAGGGCGCTCGGCTCCGGCGAATGCGCCATCGATGGGCTCGATGTAGGGAGTCCAGTCGACGGACTCGTCGTCGGGTTGATGTTGGGTGCTGGCCGACATGACGTTCTGGTGGGCTAGATCCTTCGCTGCGGCTCAGGATGACCTGAAGGTCACTTAGGCGCCTTCGACATGACGCGGAGCTTGCCGTTTTCGAAGACGCACTGGTCTTCGATGCGGACGCCGAAGTCGCCGGGGAGGTAGATGCCGGGCTCGACGGTGACGATCATGCGGTCTTCGAAGATGCTCTTGGAGGTGCGGCCGAGGTATGGCGCTTCGTGGACCTGGAGGCCAACGCCGTGGCCGAGGCCGTGGCCGAAGTGCTCGCCGTAGCCGGCGGCAGCGATGACGTTGTGGGCGAGCATGTGGCCTTCTTCGCCGCCCATGCCGGTCTTTATCAGCTCTTCGGCGGTGCGCTGCGCGGTGAGGACGATCTCGTAAACCTCGCGGAACTTGCCGGCCGGCTTGCCGCCGCAGACGACGGTGCGGGTGAGGTCTGAGCAGTAGCCGTCGACGATGACGCCCATGTCGATGACGACGGGGTCGCCTTTCTGGATGACGGCGTCGGTGGGCATGGCGTGCGGCATCGCGCCACGCGGGCCGGCAGCGACGATCGTGGGGAACGACATGAACTCGGCGCCGTTTTCGCGGGCGTACTTCTCTATCTCCCAGGCGACTTGCTTCTCGGTCCAGCCGGGCTGCATCCGTTCCGAGACGTGGACCAGCGCTGCGTCTCCGAGATCGACAGCTCGCTGGAGCGCGTCGAGCTCTGTGTCGTCTTTGTAGGAACGCAGTTCGGAGATGAGAGGTGGCGCGGCCAGAAGCGTAGGACGGTCGCTCTCAGGCATCGCGTCGATGGCTTTACGCATCTGGTTGAAGGCGGCGACGGAGACGTCACCTGGCTCGAAGCCGATGCGCTTGCCGGAGAGTCCGGCCTCGCCGATCAGGCGCGCGAACCACGATTCCATTCCGCCGGTGGTCGGGAAGAGGGTGAACTGGGGGCACTCGTTCGCGGCCTGCTCGAAGTAGCGGAAGTCGACGGCGATGTACTGCGCGTCGCGGGTGATCGCGAGCCAACCGACGGAGCCGGTGAACCCGGAGAGGTAGCGGCGGTTGGTGCCGGCGATGTGGAAGGTGTCCTCGACCGCGCAGCCGACGAGGAAGGCGTCGAGGTCGTGGCCGGCCATTTTTTCGCGGAGGTTCCGGACTCGTTGTGTCGTCATTGGCGTTGAGCTATTCGTAGCGGTTTCTGTTTGCGTGATGAGAGTTCTCTGCTGATCTCAGGTCCCTCGGCTTCGCTGCGCTGCGCTCGGGATGACAGAGCATCACTTCTTGCGCTCCTGGAGGATGCCGACGAGCGATTCGAGGCCTGCGATGTAGCTGCGCCAGCCGAGGCCGGCGACTTGCGCCACGGCGATGTCGGCGAGGACGGAGTGGTGGCGGAACTCCTCGCGGGCGTGGACGTTGGAGATGTGCACTTCGACGAACGGCTTCTGGATCGCCTCGAAGGCGTCGCGGAGGGTGAGGCCGTAGTGGGTGAGGGCGCCGGCGTTGATCAGGATGGCGTCCGCCTCAGGGCCGTTCTCCTGCAGGAAGTCGACGATGGCGCCTTCGTGGTTTGACTGGAAGGGGACGATGTCTACGCTGAGCTCACCCGCGCGCTTGGTGACCTTGTCGACGATGTCTTGCAGGGTCATCGTGCCGTAGATCTCGGGCTGGCGGTGGCCGAGCATGTTCAGGTTCGGGCCGTTGATGAGGAGGATTCGCATGGGAATAGGTTAGCGGATTTTGGCGCGCAGGGGGGCTTGACAAGATAAGCGGTCAGTGGCAGTGTAGACAAGAAATGTTGTCCAGACAGCGAAAACCGTCGCAGCGGCAGGCCGCCACGCTTCGGCGTCGAACCAGATCGGCGGATCCGGTCATGCTGGTGCGCGACGCGTCACGGCTCGGCGCGCTCGCTCATCCGATACGTGTGCAGATCCTTGAAGCGCTGAGGGAGCCCGGTTCCGCCGCGACCGTCGCGCGGAGCATCGGGCAGCCGCGCCAGAAGGTGAACTATCACTTGAAGGAGCTCGAGACGGCTGGTCTCATTGAGCCGGTTGGGGAGCGACGCGTGGGCAACTTCGTCGAATCACTGTACCGGGCCGTGGCGCGGACGTTTCTTGTCTCGCCGGAAGTAACGTGGGCCGACGGGCGGCGCTCGGAGACGCTCGGGCGCCAACACTCGCTGCAAACGCTGGTTCTGCTCGGCGAGCGGTTACAACGCGACGCGGCGATGCTGCTGGACCGCGCGACGTTCGACGGTGAGGAGATCGCGAGCGCGTCGGTCGTTGCCGAGGCGCACTTCGCGGACGAGGCGGACCGCGAGGCGTTCCTCGGCGAGTACCTGCGCATGACGGCGGACCTGCTAAAGAAGTACGGCGCAAAAGAGGGGACGGCGTACCGAGTGGTGCTGGCCGCGTACCCCGAAGCAGAAGGAGGGCCCGAATGAAATTCGAGAGGACGTTTGTTGTGAAAGCGCCCGTCGAGCGTGCGTGGAAGGCGTTCACGCGGCCGGAAGAGCGCGAGGCGTGGATGTCGCCGCCGGGCCACGACCCCGTCGGCAGTCCGGAGGCCGGGTGGCCGGGCACCGGACTGGCGAAGACGGAAGTGAAGCCAGGGAAGGTCGAACGACATCGATTGCTTCAGTGGGTGCAAACGGCTCGCCCGAACGATCCGGTCGATCCCGGTTGGGTCGAGATGACTGTGGTGTTCGAGGAGGTTGAATCGGGAACGCGCATTACGCTGACACAGAGCGGCTTCGGCGACAGGCCGGACTGGCAATCGCACATCGAGTCGGTTGGGCTAGGGACCGACGAGTCGATCAAGGACCTGATTCTCTACCTGGAGACAGGCGTTCGCGCCGTTCGCCATCACTCGTGGAAGAGTAGCGTTGGGGCCACGATGATCGCGGCGCCGGCGGGCCTCCGCATCGTCGACGTGAGTCCGGGCGGTTTCGCCGCTCAGGCAGGTCTTCTGCCCGACGATTTGCTTGTACGGTTGGGCGGTGGCCCCGTGTTCGGGCTTTCGGACGTTGGATTTGTTGAGCGAGCTTTTGCACCCGGGACAGAGCTCGACGTCGAGTTCGTTCGCGGAAGTGACTTGCATCGCGGGCAGGCGCGGCTCTCGGAGGCTTTCTACACATCGAAACAGAATCGAGCGGCATAGGAGGACAACGATGGATGCGATCGAGCTGTTGCGGTGGCAAACGAAGAAGGCCTGGGACTGGTTGGAGACGACGATCGACGACGTGACGGAGGAGCAGGCGAACTGGCGGCCGGGTGGGACGGCAAATCCGATTGGTGCCAACTACGCGCATATGCTGATCACGGCGGACGCTGGCTTCAACACGCAGCTGTTCGGTGGGATGCCGATCATGGCGACGAAGTTCAGGGGCCAGATCGGCCTGAGCGAAATGCCGCACGCGGCGGGTGGCTGGCACGACTGGCCGAGGCTGCGCGTGGATTGGGCGCGTCTGCGAGAGTACGGGCAGGCGGTACGCGAGAACGTGGAGGCACACGTCGACGCACTGACAGCGGATGACCTGGAGCGGCGCGTGGACATGAGGGCGCACGACCTCGGGATCTGGAAGGGGCTCGATATCGTCGACTTGCATGGGCAGCACCACCTGCGGATTCACGGCGCGGAGATCGCGTGTCTCAAAGGGTTGCAAGGCGCGCAGGGTTATCGGCGGATCGCGGTGGTTCCGGATGGGATGAGCGCGCGGCGTTAGGATTCGCTGCGACGACGGGTGGCGGTTTCTTCGAGCTTGCGGACCAGGGCGTCGCGCATCTGTTCGCGGACCTGGTTCATCTTTTGGCGGTTCTTTTCTTCGGTTACGTGAGTGTAGATCTGCGTGGTCTGGGCGCTGGCGTGGCCGAGGAGGTCCTGGACGACGCGCAGGTCAGCTCCGCCGTCCAGGAGGTGGGTGGCGAAGGAGTGACGGAGAAGGTGGGGCCAGACGCGCTCGTCGAGGCCGGCTTTCATGGCGTGCTGGCGGACGATCTTCTCGATCGAGCGGCCGGAGAGGCGCTTGCCGTCGCGGTTCACGAAGAGCGCCATCTCGGCGCCGGTGGCGAGCCGCGGCCGACCCTGCGCGAGGTAGCGGCGGATCGCTTTCTCCGCGGGGGTGCCGAGGAGGACGATGCGTTCCTTGTTGCCCTTGCCGCGGACGAGCAGCGTGCGCTCTTCGAGATCGAGGTGGCGGAGATCGACGCCAACGACCTCGGAGAGACGGACGCCGGACGCGTACATCAGCTCGAGGATGGCACGGTTGCGGAGGCCGCGCGGCTTTGTGTCGTCGGCGGAGTCGATGATCGATGAGAGCTCGGCCTCGGAGAGGATGTGGGGAAGACGGCGCTCGCGCTTGGGGGCGACGAGGCCGGTGAGGGGACTGGAGGCGATCTTTCCTTCGCGGACCATGTACTTGTAAAAGCTGCGGATGGTGCTGACTTTGCGCGTGAGGCTGGCGCCGGCCATGCCGCCTTCTTTCAGGGCGGCGAGGTAGCGGCGCACCATCATGCGGTCCGCGGTGAGCGGGTCCGCTTGCTCCTGGGCGTGGAGGTACGTCTGGAAGTGGGTGATGTCGCTGCGGTAGTTGCGGAGGGTGAGCGGCGAGAGGTTTTTCTCCGCCAGGAGGTAGCGGATGTACATGTCGAGCAGTTCGTCCATGGCGAGTGTTGTCACAATGTGGATAACGTGTGCAAGCGGGTGAAAGTACCCCGAATTATCGTCGACCGCGCGAGAACATAAGAATCGGGCGATCTGTGCAAATCTCTTGCATAACGATTAGAGAAGTGAGGTTAGGTATGGGGGTCGGGACTGTCAACGAATTGCCTTCGGCAAGAACGAATTAACGAATGCGTTGTCGGGGTGTGCACTTTTGTCGAGAATGGCAGGGTCAGCGGTGGTTGAGGCGTGGTTATCCGAGGCTGGAAAGCCTAGGCTACGCAGAAGTCTCAGCCACGAAGAAACCCTCGGCTACGTACCGACGACTGCGGGTTGGGGTTCGGGCGGGGCGGGGGCTTCGCCGCGCCAGTCGCAGTCCACGCACTTGGCTTTGTTGTCTTTTTCGGCGACGACGAGGCTGCCGCAGCTGGGGCAGGGCATGTCGAACGGGCGGCTCCAGGTGGTGAAGTCGCAGTTCGGGTAGTTGGCGCAGCCGTAGAAGATGCGGCCGCGCTTGGTCCGGCGCTCGACGACGTCGCCCTGGTCGCGTGGGCACTTCACGCCGAGCGGCACGATCAGCGGTTTGCGGCCCTTGCACTCGGGG
The DNA here is from genome assembly GCA_041481535.1 of Dehalococcoidia bacterium. Lineage (GTDB taxonomy): Bacteria > Chloroflexota > Dehalococcoidia > SM23-28-2 > RBG-16-64-32 > DATKKM01. The sequence goes on from JBGPBZ010000038.1 coordinate 10,431, forward strand.
TAGCGGCTACACGCGAGGAACTTCCCGAAGCGGCCGCTGCGGATGAGCATCATCGCGCCGCATTCTGGGCACGGCTCTTCGGTCTCCTGCGGGGCTTCGATCGCCTCTTCGCCTTCGAGTGAGGCGGTGCCGCGGCACTCGGGAAAGCGGGTGCAGGCGAGGAAGCGACCGCGGCGTCCCCAGCGGATTACCATCGGCGCCTGGCATTCCGGGCACTTCTCGCTCGTCTCTTCGACTTGCTTCTTTGCGTTTTCTGTCGCAACTGTCAGCGCCGCTTCGAGGGGGTCGTACATTTCTTTTACAACCGGCTGCCATTCGCGGTCACCGGAGGCGACTTCGTCGAGCTCGTCCTCCATCGTCGCAGTGAAGCCGGCGTCGACGAAGTTGGGGAAGTGCTCGACGAGGAGGTCGTTCACGACTTCTCCGAGGTCAGTGGGTTTGAGGTAACGGCCCTCTTTGCCGACGTATCCGCGGTCCTGGATTGTCGACATCGTCGGGGCGTAGGTGCTCGGCCGGCCGATGCCTTTTTCTTCGAGCGCTTTCACGAGGCTGGCCTCCGTGTAACGTGGCGGCGGCTCGGTGAAGTGTTGCTCGGGGAAGAGCTGGCGGAGGAGGAGCAAGTCTTGCGTGGTGAGCGGCGGCAGGGGGTTCGTGCCGGACTCTTCTTCGTCCTGCTGTTCGTCGTCACGCGCTTCGACGTAGACCTGGCGGAATCCGGCGAACGTCATCTGCGTGTTGGTTGCGCGGAGGAGCAGGGGGTCGTTGCCGGACGATGGGCGGGCTTCGATCTCGACGGTTGTCACGTCGAAGCGGGCGTCGGCCATCTGGCTTGCGACGAAACGTTGCCAGACGAGCGTGTACAGGCGGTACTGGTCGGTCGAGAGGAAGTCGCGGATGGCGTCGGGCTCGCGGGTGACGGAGGTTGGGCGGACGGCTTCGTGCGCTTCCTGCGCACCCTTGACTTTGCGGGTGTAGACGCGCGGCTTCTCGGGCACGTAGTCGGCGCCGAACTTTGTGCCGATGTAGTCGCGACCCTCCTGCTGTGCGGATTCGGCGATGTTCGTCGAGTCGGTACGCATATAGGTGATGAGACCGACCTCGCCGCCTGCGCCGAGGGCGACACCTTCGTAGAGCTGCTGGGCGACGGCCATGGCGCGCTTGGCGGAGAAGCCGAGGCGGCGCGAGGCCTCCTGCTGGAGGGTGCTGGTGATGAACGGCGCGGCGGGACGACGGATCTGCGGCCTAGTCTGCACGCTGAGTACGGTGTAGTTCGAGGAGTCGAGGTCGCTGACGAGGGCGGCGGACTGTTCCCCGCTTGTGACTTCGAGCTTGTCTTTCTTGCCGACGTAGCCGGCGAGCTTCGCGCGGAAGGTTGGAGTCTGCTCCTGCTTTTCGAGCTCGGCTTCGATCGTCCAGTATTCCTGGCGCTCGAAGGCCCTGATCTCGCGCTCGCGTTCGACGACGAGCCGCGTGGCGACGGACTGCACGCGCCCGGCGGAGAGACCACGGCGGACCTTCTTCCAGAGGAAGGGGCTGAGCTTGTAGCCGACTAGCCGGTCAACGACGCGGCGGGCCTGCTGCGCATCGACAAGTTGCATGTTGATCTCGCGCGGGTGCTCGAACGCCTCCATTACGGCGGCGGGAGTGATCTCGTGGAAGACGACGCGGTGGTGGGGGAGGTCGCGGAGGCCGGCCGCCTCCATCAGGTGCCAGGCGATCGCCTCGCCCTCGCGGTCAGGGTCTGTCGCGAGGAAGACTTCGCCAGCCAACTTGGCGGCGTTCTTGATCTCGGTCACGGTCTTCGACTTCTCGCGCGGGATGATGTATTGCGGCGCGAACCCGGCATCGACGTCGATCCCGAGCTTTGCCTTCGGGAGGTCGCGGATGTGGCCGATCGACGCGCGGACGTCGTACTTCGAGCCGAGGATGCGCGAGATCGTGCGCGCCTTGGCAGGCGACTCTACGATCACCAGCGACTTGCCTGCCTTCGCCTCTTTCTTCTTCGAGGCAGGCGCTTTCTTGCGGCGGACCGGGGCCCGCTTACCGTCGGTTGTTGCCAAAGTGTGTCCTGTCTTTCTTAGCCGGAGCCGTAGGAAGCGGCCGTCTCCCTGGCTCTAACATAAGCCTTCGATCCGATCTCCCGGACGAGGCCTTTCAGTTCCATCATGGCGAGGAGGCTGCTTACCGTCGAGACGGGGAGACCGCTTTCCCGGCAAACCTCGTCGATGTGGACCGGCTCTCTCGATATATGACGCAGAAGCTCTGCTTCCGTGTCTGTAGCGGGGTTCAATTCGATCATTTCTATCTGTTGTGGCGCTGTCTGCAGGTTCAGCTCTTCCAATATATCGTCAACCTGGAGGACGAGTTTTGCCTCGCCGCGCTGGATCTTCAGGTTAGTGCCACGGCTCTGCGTTGAGAAGATGCTGCCGGGAACGGCGAACACTTCGCGGCCCTGGTCGTTCGCGAAATCGGCGGTGATCAGCGCGCCGCTCTTGATGTCACCTTCGACGACGAGAACACCGAGACTCATTCCGCTGAGGATACGATTGCGGCGCGGAAAAAAGTCTCCGCGCGGTTGTGTGCCCAGCGGCTGCTCACTGATCAACGCGCCGCGTTCGATTATTTCCGAGGCGAGTTTCTTGTGCTCCGGCGGATAGATGAGATCGAGTCCGCAGGCGAGAACGGCGAGCGTGCGCCCGCCCGCCTGCAGGGCGGAGCGGTGCGCGATTGCGTCGATGCCGCGGGCGAGGCCGCTGACGACGGTGATGCGGTTGGCGGCGAGCTGGAACGACATCTCCTCCGCGACCTGGCGTCCGTACGGTGTGGCGCGGCGCGTGCCGACGACAGCGACCGACAGGTCGTCTTGCGGCGCGAACTCGCCTTTGAGGTAGAGGAGCGGCGGCGCGTCGTCGATCTCTTTGAGGCGAGCGGGATACGCCGGGTCATTCCAGGTCAGCACGCGGACGCCGGCTTTCTCCAGGCGCTCCCACTCTGCGTCGGGCTCGATGTTGACGCGTTCGTCGGCGATCACGCGCACGGTGCGCTGATCAAGGCCGGCTTCTTTCAGCTCGGAGCGAGTGGCCGTCCAGGCCTGGGCGAGCGTCCCGAAACGCGCGAGCATCGCCTGGTAGCGCTTCGTGCCGACGCCGGGGATGCGGCTGAAGGCAACCCAGAACTTGGCCTCATCGCGTGAGGAGGCGTGTGTCTTCGCTTGTTTCCGTGCCATGTCAGGGGAGCAGGATAGCATGCGAGTCAAGCGAGACATTGGGGCAAGTGGCACGAGCGTGTCACAACGGATTGCCTCCTCCAGAGGCGGACAGGTGCGGCGCAACGGATAAACGAATTACGGTTGGGTGTTAGGCGTGTGCTTTGATCTATGAGGGGAGTGCTGCGACCGCTTCGATTTCGATGAGGAATTCCGGGAGGGCGAGACCGGCGACGACGAGAAGAGTGCTGGCAGGTGGGGCGCTCGTGTTTACGTACTCGTCACGTATCTGGCGGATCGCCGGGATGCCGGCTGGATCGAGCACGAAGTACGTGAGCTTGATGACAGCGTCGAGGCCGGCGTTGACGGCGGCGAGGTTGGCTTTGATGTTTTCGAAGACCTGGCGGGTCTGTGCGGCGATATCGCCCTCGCCAACGATCTTGCCGGAGTGGTCGAAGGCGACCTGGCCGGCGAGATAGAAGAGGCGGCCGCCCGTGACCTCGGCGATATGTGAGTAGCCGACGGGCTTGTGGACGGTGTCAGGGTTGAGGAAGCGCGCGTTGTTTGTCATTACGTGTTGGGGTTAAGTGATACGTGCCTCAACTGAATCATGGCACGGCGTTACGAAGCCAGCAACAATCGTTGCGCAGGACCGGTGACCAGAGAGGCCTTCAGGAACCGCTTCCCCTCGGTCGACTTGAGTCCTTTCACCGAGGAGCACGCGAGTAAGGCCGGCAGCAATTGGGATACGAGCAGGTCACGAAGCTCAACCACGCGCGTCGATTCGTCCATTGGTGACTCAAGATCCAGCAGATCTTTCAAACGGTCTTCTTGTTCAGGTAGCAATGCGTCGAGTCGTGTCCGCACATGGCAGTGTTGTTCCTTCGGGTACTGCGCCTCACCCAACGGTAACAGCCACAGGGCGACGTTGACGTAATATTGCAGGCCGTACTGCGACTTCTGCAGATCAACGACGGCGATCGTCTCCGACTGACGCAGATACCACGCTCCCGAGTGCCGAGTGAAGCCGGCCTCACGACCGAATTTGGCAACGGTGTCCCGCACAACGTTTGGGCGAGTCACTGCCCGAAGAACTGGCGTGTCATTTCTCGGACGAAGTTGGTCATCGTTCGCGGCCGTTTCCGTTGGCGCCTTCGCTTTTTTCGGAGACTTTCTGGACGCGGACTTTCTTGATGCGGCGACCGGCGACGCTGAGCACCTTCAGATTCACGCCGTCGAACTGCACTGTGTCGCCGACGCTCGGCATGCGGCCGAGCTCGTTCACGATGAAGCCGCCGACGCTGTCGAAGTCTTCCTTTTCTATATCGGTGTCAAACATCTCGTTCAGCTCGTCGATGCTCACGCGCGCGTCGAGGATTGCCTCGCGCTCGCTCACGAGCTGGACGGGCTGTTCTTCCTGGTCGAACTCGTCCTGGATCTCGCCGACGATCTCCTCGATCAGGTCTTCGACCGTCACGAGTCCCGCGGTGCCGCCATACTCATCGACGACGATTGCGATGGAGATGCGGCGCTGGCGCATCTCTGAGAGCAGCTCGTGCACCTTTTTCGTCTCGGGGACGGTGTAGTCGTCGCGCAATATGTCGCGGACAGGTGGGCGAGTCGCGCCGTTGATGAGGTGGCGCATCACTTCCTTGCTATGCGCGATGCCGAGAATGTGGTCTATGTCGCCTTCGTAGACGGGGATACGGCTGACGCCCTTCTCGACCATCAGCCTGGCGAGCGCGTCGAAGCCGGCCTCGACGTCGATCGCGATGATGTCCGTGCGAGGAACCATGACCTCTCGCACGGCGGTGAACTCGAGGTCCATGACGCCGCGGATCATGTCGCGCTCCGCGTCGGGGAGGGCGGCGCTCGCATCCTCCATCTCGGCGACGAGGAGCAGCTCCTCCTCGGCCTCATTGCCGGGGACGCCGCGGCGCCAGGCGTGCATGAAGGCGCCGAGAGGTGCGTCGAGCATCAGCACCGGGATGCGGAAGACGAAGCGAATGGTGACGACGAGCGGCCAGGTGATCTGCTGCCAGAAGTGTGGGTCGCGTGCGACGAGCGTGCGGGTGAAGCCCTGCAGCAGCACGAAGCCGGTGGCCATGAGCACGATTGTGACCGCCAATGCGGGCCAGGTGTCAGTTGCCTCGCGCAGCACGAGGTAGGTCGCGACTCCGGTAACAGCGACGGACGCGAGGTTTCGCGCCAGGGAGAGCGATGAGAGGGTGACCTGCCGCTCCTGGTAGAAGCGCTTCAGGGCTTCTACGCGCGATTCGGCTGGCTCACGGAGCGCGCGCTCGCGCACGCCCGCGATCACGCCAGCCTCGGCGGCGCCGATCAGGACGAGCGTGACGATGCCGATGATCAGCACGATGACGGCGATGAGCGTGTTGCTATACATCGCTTGTCTTCTTGTTCAGCGGTTTCGCGGGCACGCCGGCGACTTTCGCACCGGCGGGGACGTCGCCCGTGATGACGGAGCCGGCGCCGGTTGCCGCGCCTTTGCCGATGCGGACGGGCGCGACAAGCATCGTGTCGCTGCCGATGAAGGCGCCGTCTTCGATGACCGTCTTGTTCTTGTCGACGCCGTCGTAGTTGCAGGTGACGGTCCCGGCGCCGATGTTGACGTTCGCGCCAACCTGCGCGTCGCCGAGGTAGCAGAAGTGCGCGGCTTTCGTTTCGCGGCCGATGTGGGAACGGTTGACCTCGACGCCCTGGCCGAGGTGAACGCCGGCCTCGATGTGAGTGTCACCGCGAAGCTGTCCGAACGGCCCGATGTCCGAGTCGTCATCCATTCGCGAGTCACGCACGACCGATGCGAAGACGACACAACGGTCGCCGATCTGCGAATCGATCACGATTGTGTTCGGGCCGATGCGGGACGCGCGGCCGATAGAAGTGTTGCCGCTGATTGTCGTGTTGGGCGCGATCGTCGTGCCAGCACCGATGCGGACGCCGCTTTCGATGTAGGTTGTCGCGGGGTCGACGATCTCGACGCCGGCAGCGGCGTGCCTCGCGCACTCAGCGAGGCGGGAATCCCTGTGAGCACGCTGCGCTCGCAGGGAGGCGAGCGCGTCTGGTTTGTGTGCGGTGTCTTGTTCGGATAAGAAATCAGTCATGCGTAATCAATCGCGGCGAGAGCATCAGTTCAGGGCGATGCTTCGCGGGCGCGCGGGCAGACAGCGCGCGCAATCGCAGAAAACGAGGCCGGTATGCGGAGGTTCCGGCGGATTGGGGGGTTCGGAGGCGTCCATCGTACGTGAGCCTTCGCGACTCAACACATGAAATGGTAGGGGTGACCGCGAAAGCCTGTCAACTTATGAGGGGTTAGCCGGGTACGAGCGCTATCTCGATGCCGAGCGCGGGGCAGTCCTGGAGGTTCGCTGGCGGCAGACCCGCCGCGTCGCGCAAGAGGAGCATCACATCGTTCGTGTCTATGCCCTCGGAGCAATCGAGGTTGCCCCACTTGAGGTCGCCCCAGATGGCGGTGTGCAAGATCTCGCCGATGTCCGGGCACTCGACGTTGGGGAAGAGGATTCCGGCATTATCGCTGAGCCAGAAGAGCGCGTCGGACGTATCGACGGTGCCGTCGCAGTTGACGTCGCCCCATGTAAGAGGGAGTGGACCGGGGAACGCCTGCCAATCGGGACTGAAGTCGAAGACGCCGTCCGGACTGATGTCCGCTTCCGCACCGCCACTGGAGGGGACCAGGATGATGTGGCTCTCCGAGCCGGGGCCTTGCGGTACGGCAGCCGGCCCGACGAACGTGGCGCGCGCGAAAGCGATGGAGTTACCTTCCGCCGACCACGACGGGTGCGTGTCGTCAGGGCCGTTGGTCAGCGGCTGGTAACCGGCGCCGTTGACGTTGACACGCGCGACGCGGTAGGTGTTACCGCCATCAAGGGTGAAGTCGAAGGCGAGGAACTGACCGTTCGGCGAGAAGTCCAGGTCAGTTTCGACGTCGTTGGGTGTGTTTGTGATCTGGACCGCGCTGCCGCCACCGTCCGCATTCATGATCCAGATGTCTCCTGTGAGGTCGCTCCCTCCCTTGACGAAGGCGATCTTCGAGCCGTCTGGAGAGAACACCGGGTGCTGTTCGTTGACGTCCGACGTGTTAGTAAGGTTCGCCTTGCCGGTGCCGTTGCGGTTGATGACGGCGATATCGAAGTTGCTGCCGAGGTCCTCTGCGAAGGCGATCTTCGTGCCGTCCGGCGCCCAGCGCGGCTCGTACGCGTCCAGTGTGTTGGCGATGCCGTCGTTGTTGGTGGTACCGAAAGTGGCCCTGCGCAGTCCGCCACCGCCGCTGTTGTAGTTCGCGCGGTAGACTATCTCCGTCCCGGCGGCGTTCCAGTCGGGACTGAAGTCGTCTGAGCTGCCGCTCGTGAACGGAATGCGGTTGGCTCCGTTGCCATCCATCGTCCAGATATGTTGCTCGCCGCCGAAAGTGGTGGCGAAGGCGATGGAGCCACTATCGCCCGGGAAAGTGGCCTCAGTGGTGTGGCGTGGTAGGACGGGGACAAACATCACGGTTAATGCGAAGAGGAAAGGCAGGGCGAAGGCTGGATGTCGCATCGAAAGAGAGCCTAACGAGCGAACTAGTGTCCCGTCAACGCCGAAACTTCCGTCCGCAGCCGTTCGCCGGATACAATCGCCTCCGTGAACCCACACGAGCTACGCGAAGCATTCCTGAGCTTCTGGGAGGAGCGCGGGCACAAGCGTATCCCGGGCGCGCCGATCGTGCCGCCGGGTGATCCGACGTTGCTCTTCAACAGCGCGGGGATGGTGCAGTTCAAGCCGTACTTCACGGGCCAGGCCGACCCGCCGGCGCCGCGCATGGCCTCGGTGCAGAAGTGCTTCCGGACGACGGACATTGAGTCGGTGGGGGATACGTCGCACCTGACGTTCTTCGAGATGCTGGGCAACTTCAGCATCGGCGACTACTTCAAGGCGGAGGTCATCCCGTGGGCGCAGGAGTTCCTGACGAAAACACTGGGACTGCCGCAAGACCGCCTCTGGCCGGCCGTCTACGAGGATGACGACGAGGCGTTCGAGCTGTGGCGGGGCCTGGGCTATCGGCCCGACCGAATCATGCGCTACGGCGAGGAGGACAACTACTGGTTCTCCGGCGACGTCGGACCCTGCGGCCCGGACTCCGAGATTCACTACGACTTCGGGGAGGAGTTTGGCTGCGGGCCGGATTGCCATCCCTCGCACGGGCACGACCGCTTCGTTGAGATCTGGAACCTCGTGTTCATGACGTACTACTGCGATGGCGAGAAGCGTGAGCCGTTGCCGAAGAAGAACATCGATACGGGATCTGGATTCGAGCGGGTGATGTCAGTTCTGCTGCACAACAGCGCGGGCTGGGATAAGAAGCGACTGCCGTCGGTGTACGACACGGAAGTCTTTCAGCCGATGATCCGCCGCATCGAGCAGCTTTCGGGCAAGAAGTACGGCGCGGACGAGGCGACTGACCGCGCGATCCGCATCGTCGCCGAACACTCGCGCGCGGTGACGTTCCTGATCGGCGATGAGCGGACGCCGGTCGTGCCTTCGAACGAGGAGCGGGGGTACGTGTGCCGGCGGATGCTGCGGCGCGCGGTGTATTTCGGGCGGCGGCATCTGGGAATCGAGCAGCCGTTTATGGCTGACCTGGCGAACACGGTAATCGATGCGATGAAGGAGTCCTACGCGGAGCTGGAGCGGCAGCGGAAGTTCATCAAGGAGATCATCGGCCCGGAGGAGCAGCGGTTTGACCAGACGCTGGTCAAGGGAGCGCGCGCTCTGGAGGACTCGATGAGATAT
>JBGPBZ010000039.1:0-19410 GCA_041481535.1 Dehalococcoidia bacterium
ACCGCTACCGGGCACGTCTTCCAGCGCCGGTGATTCGCGGTAGAGCAGCTTGAGCCCGATCGGCGTGATGATCGTCGTCACGAGCGTCATCACGATAGCGGCTGAGAAGAGCTTATCTTCGACTATCCCGGCCTGCAGCCCAGCTGAGGCGACGACCAGCGCAACCTCGCCCGATCCGCGGACTGTTGGTGTGACTGTCCGACTTGCGGGCCTTGGGGAGGCCTCACAATTCGCGCAGGCCGACGATCCTCGCTACGGGAAGCGCAATCAGCGTGCCGTTTCCGCGCTCATAGAGGTCGCCTAGGACGCGCTCCGTCGCCACAATCAGCGGGTCCACTACGTGGTCGGGCACGGTGGTGAAGATGATCCGGCGCGGCGCGTCATCGGACTGGAGGAGGTCGCGGATAGATGGGAGCAGCGGCAGGTCGTCGCGCCTCATCTGTTCCCAGGGCAGTCGTGTGCCAAGGCCATCCATGATCGTGAGTTCCGCAGCTCCGTTGTCGTGCCACGCGGCCACCACTTCCTCGAAGTGATCCAGGTTGTAGAGCACCAGCATCAGTAGATTAGCCATAGCGCGCCTCCTTTTGGCGAGGGAAGACGATGCGCAGCAGGAGCGGCGTGGCGACCGCCGTCGCCAGCACCGTAAGTACGATGATCGAGTAAACGTTCGTCTTGATCAGCCCTTCGCTCAGCCCCACCGTGGCGATGATCAGCCCGACTTCGCCGCGCGTGATCATCCCCGTGCCGATCTGGAGAGCGCTCTTGAACGGCTCGCCGGCTAGAAACGCCCCCAGGCCGCAGCCGACAATTTTCGAAACGGCGGCGACCAGGCAGATCACCAACAGCAGCAGCGCATCCGAGCCGTCAAGGTCGCGCGCGTTTGCCGACAGGCCAACGCCTACGAAAAAGATCGGGACGAAGAAGCCGTACGCCAGCGCGCGGGCGCGTTCGTCGATGAGTCGGTGGGCGTCCGTCTGTCGGAGGAAAAGACCGGCAATGAAGGCCCCGGTGATCGCGGCCACCCCGCCGATATACTCCGACGACCACGCGTAGATCAGGACGACGACGATCGCGGATGTCAGCGCTCCTTCACTCATAGGCGCCTTCATCGCCCAGCGCATCAGCGGGCTGAGCAGGAGTCGCCCCACGATCAACGCCCCGGTGAAAAATCCGATGACTCGCACCAGGATCAGTAACGCGTCGCCCGGCCCGCCGCCTCCATGGACAGCGAACGCGATAAAGAACGAGAGGACGAGCAGCCCCATCACATCGTCGATGACCGCCGCCGCCAGGATCGCAAGGCCCTGCCTCCCCTGCAACACGCCCAGGTCCATTAGAGTCCGTGCGGAGATGCTCACGCTCGTCGCCGAGAGGATGATGCCAATGAAGATGGACTCTTTGGCAGAGAAACCGAACGGCGCGCTCGCCCCCGCGCCCATCACGATGGTAAAGATCGCGCCGAGCGAACCGGCCAGGAAGGCGACGCGGCGTACCTTGTTCACCTGGCTCAGGTCGGTCTCCAGCCCGGCCAAGAACATGAGGAAGACCACGCCCAGTTGCGCCAGCAGGTGCGTGCTCTCCTCCAGATACGGCGAGTCCAAGAAGCTCGCGCTGAACATATTGATCACGGAGGGCCCCAGGATCACGCCGGCCAGCAGTTCGCCCAGCACTGCTGGCTGACCCAATGCTGATGACAGGAGGCCGGAGCCCTTGGCGGCAACCAGGATGATCACCAACACGATCATCAGCTGCAGGACGTCAGACATTAGAGAAGCCTCCTGGCCTAGAGTAACTGCAGGCCTCTTCTTGTCCTAGCATCTGCTCATTAGCGCCAGGGCGAGGTCGACAGAGATGTTCGGAGTTCATGATGGCCGTCAGGCATGGTAACGCTTTGAGATCTGTCCCTCCCAAGCTGTCACAATTACATGGCGACATTACCGCGCTCGCCGGTGCGCACGCGCATTACTTCCACAATCTCCGAAATGAAGACCTTGCCGTCGCCGATCTCTCCCGTGCGGGCCGTTTCGTGGATCACCTGCAGGACCCGCTCTACGAGTTCGTCCGGGATCACGGTCTCCACCTTTACTTTGGAAAGAAGCTCCACGGTGTATGCCGTGCCCCTCCACTGCTTTTCGACGCCGCGCTGTGCGCCGTGGCCCTTTACTTCCGTGATAGTCACGCCGGAAACGCCGATCTCCTCCAGGGCCTTCCGTACGTCCGAAAGCCTCTCCGGCCGCACGATCGCTTCAATTTTCTTCATCTGACTCCTTACCTCGCAGATGCCAGCGGTGGCGGCGATACCGCTTCGGCCCCGCCGCCACCAATGTCGTCCAGACGGCTAGATCGCCGCGGCTCCCGTCTCACCAGTGCGGACGCGCACGACCTCGTCGATCGTCCAGACGAAGATCTTTCCGTCTCCAACGGCGCCGGTCCGGCCGTTTTCGACGATCACCTTCGTGATCTTCTCCACCGCGTCGTCCGCCACGACGAGTTCCAGCTTCACCTTGTGCAGGATGTCCACGGTGAACTCTGTGCCCCGGTAGTGCTGGACAACGCCTTTCTGGGCGCCGTGGCCCCGAACATCAGTGATGGTGATGCCAGGGTAACCGACTTCTTCCAGCGCCTTTCGGATAATGCTGACCGTTTCTGGCCTGACAATCGCTTCGATTTTCTTCATGGATATTCGTACCTCCTTTCCCTATGCTGTACCCGGCGTCGGTAAGAAGTCCTGACCGCCGCGGTATGGCTCTGCATCAGGACTGTATGCTGGCAGACCCATCTCTGGAATATCAAGGCCTGCAATCTCGTCTTCAGGCTTGGACCGGATACCCATGATCTTGTCTAAGGCCTTGAAGAACAGCCAGGCTACGCCGAACGCCCAGACAAAGGCGACGACGGCGCCGACGACCTGAGCTTCGAACTGGCCGAAGTCGCCGAAGAAGAGGCCCTTGGCCTGCAGTCCGCCGTAGTTTGCGGAACCGTCCGCAAAGAGGCCCAGCGCTAACTGACCCCACATACCGTTGACGCCGTGTACGGAGATCGCACCGACCGGGTCATCGATCTTCAGCACGCGGTCGAAGAAGCCAACCGACAGCACAACCAGAACGCCGGCGATACCGCCGATCACCACGGCGTAGTACGGACTGACCCAGCCGGAAGGCGCCGTGATAGCGACCAGGCCGGCGAGCAGACCGTTGATCATCATGCCGGGGTCGGGCTTCTTGCCAACGACCCACGTGTAGCACATAGCCGCGAACGATCCAGCTGCGCCGGCAAGCATCGTGTTCACGGCGATGATGCCGATGCGCAGGTTGCCGTTGCCGGATGCGCCCAACGTGCTGCCCGGGTTGAACCCGAACCAGCCGAAGGCCAGGATGAACGTTCCCAGCGCCGCCAGGATGATGTTGTGGCCCGGGATCGCGTTGACTGATCCGTCCTTGTTGTACTTACCAATTCGCGGTCCCAGCACCATTGCCCCGGCTAAGGCCGTCCAACCTCCGATGGCATGGACGACTCCTGATCCGGCAAAGTCCAGGTAGCCCGCGCCCATCCCTTCATTGCCCAGCTGAGAGAGCCAGCCTCCGCCCCATACCCAGTTGCCGTAAACGGGATAGAGGAATCCGCCTATGAAGAAGCCGTAGATGCAGAACGCAGACCACTTCCAGCGCTCTGCCATGGCCCCTGTCGGGATGGTCGCCGTGGTATCCATGAAGACCATCTGAAAGAGGAACATGACCGCGACGCCGACGTCATAGCCGCCGCCTACTAAGAAGAAGCCTTTATGGCCGAATAACCCCCAGTCGATGCCGTCGATACTTATCGTCGATTCCTTGTTTAACGTCGCTAAGCCTCCGAGGCTGCCGACCCCGATCTTTCCGATGCCTCCAAACTGCAAGGCGAACCCGCAAATGAAGTAGCCCAGCATGCCCAGTCCGTAAATCATGAAGTTGGTCATCATCACGTGCATGGCACTCTTGGCCCGGCAGAATCCAACCTCCACCAGCGCGAAGCCCGCCTGCATGAACATGACCAGGTAACCGGTGACCAGCACCCACATAAAGTTGGCCGCCAGACGGTTCTGGTTAACGAGCACGGACAGCTGGGATGCGAACGGCTCATCCGTCTGCGCCTTGGCACAGTCGTCCGCCGTGATCGTGCCTGGCGCAACGGCAGTTAGGCCGGCGCAGCCATCGGCGCCCGTCTCGATGCCGCTGCGGTCCGCCTGCGGCCCTTCGTCGTCCGGGCTCTGCGCATGCGTGACCCCGCTGCCAAGCGCGAGCCCAACCACGACGATCGGCACAATCGCCAGGGAGGCATACTTCGCAAGCTTGACCTTGTCGACGGGCTTCCGGGCCACCTTGTCGTTCGACACGATGGAGAGGAAACGGCGGAGCAGGGTAACGTCCTTCTTGTGCATCACAGGCGTGATGAACAGCCTCATGCCACGCCACTCCGACGTTGGCACGAGCGCCACGTGCCGCTTCTCCAGGGACATGCCCCGGAACTCGCTCCAATGACGAAAGAGCACGTTATTCAGCCCGATGCCCTCCGTTGTGACGATGTAGCGCACCGGGAAGGTGATGATGGCGAACGTGCCGACGATCACCACCATTTCTATGGGCGAAGAAACCTTCCCGGCGAGCGTCATCAGCAGCAAGACTGCGCCGATGGCGTAGACGTTGGTGCGGTGGTAGAGCAACCGCTCTCTGAAGGAGAGATATATCTCCCCCACCTTTCGCCCCTCGACTTTGGATCCGATGGGCAGGGCCACGCGCATCAACATGAAGATGAGCATGAACCCGAACAAAGCTAGGACTAGCATGGTACCTCCCTCGCTGTGGATGTGTTCTTACACCCGGGCTCTAGGCCCGGCTGAAAACTGGGTGGATTGGGTCTGTTACTTGCGGCTAAAGGGGCTGGCTCGCGGGAAGTTCCAGCGGCTGTCCTTCTTGAGCTTCGCCAGCACTACTCGCAACTCGTTTCGCACTCTCTCCGATTCCGCGTGTCGCAGGCCTTCCTGCAGTTCGTCGATCGCCTTTAGCGGGATCCCGATCACGCGCCAGTAGTCCGCGCGCTTCAGCCTTACAAATGGGGAGTGCGGCGATTCTTCGACGGCACGTTCGAGGTGTTCCAGCGCTTCATCGATTCTCGTCCGGCGAAGGGCGATCGCACCCAGCAGGGCGCTGTGGTCGCCGGCGTCGCAGCCGAGATCCATCAGCTGCCCGGCCACTCGCTCGGCGTCATCAAAATCGCCCGTTTCCATGTGGCGCAGCGCCTTTTGCCAAGCTCTAGCGACCAGTTCATCGCGCTCGTCATTGGGGCCGGCGGAAGTGCCCGGAAGCCGCTTGCCGCAGCCCTGGCAGAATATCCACTCACTCTCCGCCGCCGCGGCACAGTAAACACAGTATCGTGGGCTCATCAGGCTAAACCTCCAACTCGCGGGGCGCGCCTCTGTTCCAGCGCCGGCGCGTCGTCTCGCTGTCTAACGTCATCTGGCGATTCTGTCAGCACGTAGCCCCGCTTCGTTACCGTCTCGATCCGCCAGGGTTGGCTGCCGCGCAGCTTCTTCCGCAGCCGCGACATGTGGACGGTGAGCTTCTGGTCATCCCTGGACGCGGGCTCGTTCCAGACGGCCTGTATGAGGCGGGCCCGGGGCATCACGCGCTCAGTGTGCCGGGCGAGCTGGTAGAGCAGCTCGAATTCGACGAAAGTCAGCTCGATCCGGCGGTCTCCGATCCAGACGTCGAACCTTTCCCGGTCGATGGTCAAGTTGCCGAGCGTAACTACAGATGTCACGCTCCAGATACTCTTTCAGTACCGTTACCGCAAAATGTCTGGGATGTCTCTGGCGCGTTAACGCTGCATTACGGGCGAGTTGTTTGGCCCGCGTTTAAGGCCGCTCACGTTTGGGCCACGGGCGGTCAAGTATAATCGGCGAGGCAATCCGCCCCGATTATTCAAACGAAAGGCCGCTTGTGACCGCGCCCCTCACTGGCATCCGCGTCATCGACTTCACGGAGTACATCGCCGGGCCCTACTGCACGATGATGCTCGCCGATATGGGCGCCGACGTGGTCAAGGTCGAGCGCCCGGACGGTGACGCCTGGCGCCACACGGCCCCGATCGCGCCGTTCGAGAGCCGCGTCTTTCTCGGCGTGAACCGCGGAAAGCGCAGCATCTCGTTGGATCTCGGGCGACCCGAGGCGCAGGAGATCGTGAAGCGGCTTGTGGCGGACGCGGACGTTGTCGTCGTCAACTATCGGCCCGGTGTGGCCGAGAGGCTGTCACTCAACTACGACGCGCTGTCCGCGCTCAAGCCGTCGCTGATCTACGCCGAGAACACGGCCTTCGGGACGGAGGGGCCGTACGCGGGCCGCCCCGGCTTCGACATCCTCTCGCAGGCGACGACAGGCATCATCCAGTACGAAAACAAGATCGAGCGCGGGACGCCCGGCTTCATCGCAGCCTTCGCCGTCGCTGACCTGACGACAGGCCTGTATATGGCGTTCGCGATCGTCAATGCGTTGTACTCGCGCGCGCAGACAGGAAAGGGCCAGCGCATCGATACGAGCCTCTTCGCGTCCGGACTCGCCATCCAGTACCGGCCGCTGCTCTCTGTTGAAGACGTGGACGCGCCCGTCCGCGAGGGTTTCCTCACGGAGCTGGCGAAGCGCCGGAAGACCGGCATCACCTACGAGGAAGCCACCAAACTGCAGCGCGAGTACATCCCAGGCCGCGGGCGCAACAACTACTACCGCGTCTACGAAACCCACGATTCGCTGATCGCCGTTGCGTGCCTCAGCAACCGCCAGCGCCGCGCCCTCCGGGACGCGCTCGCGATCGACGATCAGACTGTCGAAGGGATGACCTACGATTGGTTCTCCGAAGACGTCCGCAAAGCCCACCGCGGGAACACCGAACTGCTCGAAACCAGGTTCCGCGAACGGACGACGGCGGAGTGGATGGCGACGCTAGATGCGGTGGATGTCCCGTGCGCGCCGTGCAACTTCCCGGAGGAGATATTCGATCACCCGCACGTCGTCGCAAACGATCTGATCGCGCAGTATGAGCATCCCGTCGTCGGACCGCTACGCATGCCGCGCCACCCCGCGCGCCTGAGCGGAACGCCGGTCACGGAGCCCACGGCGCCACCAACCCTCGGTCAACACAGCGAAGAGATAATGCGAGAGCTCGGCTATCCGGACGAAGACGTCGCGCGGCTATTCGACGCGGGCGTCCTCTGGACGCGCGAGCGCCGCATGGCAACACAAGAGAAGGGAGATTCATGAAAGCAGCAATATTCCACGGAGCACACCAGCCGCTAACCATAGAGGAGGTGCAGATCGACAAGCCCGGCCGCCGCGAAGTGCTCGTGAAAACGGCCGCGAGCGGCGTCTGCCACTCCGACCTGCACTTCGTCGAAGGGTTGTGGATCTTTCCGCCGCCCGCCATTCTCGGCCACGAGGCGTCCGGCATCGTCGAAGCCGTCGGCGAGGACGTAACCGACTTCAAGCCCGGCGACCACGTCATCTCCTGCCTCTCGGTGTTCTGCGGGCACTGCGACCAGTGCCTGACGGGCCACCCCAACCGCTGCGCCAACCCTGAGACTCGGCGTGCGCCGAGTGAGGCTCCGCGCCTCTCGCAGGACGGCAAGCCGATAAACCAGTTCCTTAACGTCTCCAGCTACGCCGAGAAGATGCTGCTGCACGAGAACGCGATCGTCAAGATCCGAGACGACGTACCGCTGGAGACCGTCGCGCTCATCGGCTGCGGCGTCCTCACCGGCGTCGGCGCCGCGCTTAACACCGCCCGCGTCGAGCCGGGGTCGACGGTCGCCGTGTTCGGGACGGGCGGCGTCGGACTCGCCGCGATCCAGGGAGCGCGGATCGCGGGCGCGCGACGCATCATCGCCGTTGACGTCGTTGAGGCCAAGCTTGGTTTCGCGCGTGAGATGGGCGCGACCGACTCGGTCGACGCGTCAAGCGGAGACGCTGTGCAGAAGATCAGGGAGATGACCGGTGGCGGCGTCGACTACTCCTTCGAGGCCGTCGGAGCGGTCAAGACCGCAGAGCAGTCTTTTGAATGCCTGAACAGCGGCGGCACCGCCACGATTATCGGAATGATCCCGATGGCCGAGAAGATCCAACTGCCGGCGATGCTCATCCTGAGCGAGCGCAAGCTGCAGGGAAGCATCATGGGCTCAAACCGCTTCCGCGTCGACATCCCGCGCTACATCGACTTCTACCTGCAGGGCCGCCTTCACCTCGACGAGATGGTCACCCGCAAACTGCCGTTGGAAGACGTCAACGAAGCGTTCCGCGCAATGAAGGCCGGCGAAGTCGCGCGACAGGTGATCGTGTTCAACTGAGCGAGAAGTCCTTGGGCAGACGACCGCCGGCTGTCGTTCTAAAGAAAGACCTCGCGCGCTCAATTCGCCGCGGCCATCCGTGGATCTACCGGGACGCCCTGGGCGCGCGCGAAGGCCTGAAGCACGGCGCCCTCGTCGAAGTGCAAACGCGCGACGGCCGGCCGATTGCCCGCGGCTTCTGGGACGACCGCTCACCCATCGCCGTGCGGGTGCTGGAGTCGGGCGGGCCCGGCCACCGTTTCGCTGACGCGGACGAGCTCGTCGCGGAACGTCTGCGCTCCGCGCTGGACCGCCGGCTGAAGCGTCTCGATCTCGCGAAGACGAACGCGTTCCGCTGGGTGCACGGCGAAGGCGACCTGCTGCCCGGCGTCCACGTCGATTTCTACGCCGACACTGCCGTGGTCCGCTTCGACGGAGACGGCGCGCGCGCCTTCTACAAGCCGTTCGAAGAGCGGCTACGCACCGCCGCGGAGTCGCGCCTACCGTTGCGGACAGTCGTCGACCGGGCATCCCGCGAGACGGGCGCCGCCCCAGACGAACGCGAAGTTCTCGAAAACGGTCTGCGATTCATCGTCGATCTGGCGCACGGACAAAAGGGCGGCCTCTTCCTCGATCAGCGCGAAAACCGAATACGCGTCGCCGAGCGCGCCCGCGGCAAGTCAGTGCTGAACCTCTTCGGCTACACTGGCGGGTTCGCCGTCCACGCGGCCGCTGCGGGCGCCCGTCGCACCGACACCGTCGACATCGCCAAGCCCGCTATCGCAGCCGCGCGCCGCAACTTCGAACTTAACGAGCTGCCGTTCTTCAATGCCGGCTTCCACGCCGTTGACGCCTTCGCCTTCCTGGCCGAGGCGATCGATCACGGCGACCGCTGGGACATCGTGATCTCTGACCCACCCAGCTTCGCCGCCAAGAAAGAAGCCGTCGCCGCCGCCCGAAACGCCTATACACGCCTACACAAGCTCGCGGCCACTGTCACGGCGCCGGGCGGGCTGCTTTGCGCTGCCTCATGCTCCAGCCACTTCGGCAAGGAAGACTTCATCTCCAGCATCGAGGCCGGCGCCAAACAGGCCGACCGCCGCTGGTCATTCAAATCGTTCCACGGCGCCTCCTTTGACCACCCAACCCTCCCCGCCTTCCCTGAAGGAGACTACCTGAAGTTCGTCATCGGCCAAATGTAGCGACCAGGGCGACTACTTGAAGTTCGCGGTCCGCCGCGTGCGCTAGACGGGAGCGCCGGGCGCGACCAGCGGCCACGGCCTCGCCCGCTCGAACGCGAGCGCCAGGTCCAGCAAGAGGGCGTCTTCGTTCCGCCGCGCGTAGGCTTGGAGCCCCACCGGCAGGCCGTTGCTGTTGACTCCCACCGGGATCGAAATTGCCGGGTGCCCGGATAGGTTCGCCGGAATCGTGAGCGCGCCCGCGTTGTATGGGCTGACCGACACCTCGCCGACGTTGTACGGCATCGGCCCCTCGGCTTTGAACGGCTCCATCGGACTGCTCGCGCAGAGCACAACGTCCACCTGTTCGAAGAGGTCGGCCATCGCCTCGTTCATCACGACCCGGAACTTCTCGACAGCAGCGCCGTGCCACGCGCGGTACTGAGGATACGTCTGCATCGCGAAGTGGATCTCCATCGTCAGGTCATCTTTGCAGTCCGGCCAGTAGTCGCCCAGGTCAACCAGCAGCGACGGCAGTCCCGCTCGCGCCCACGCCAGTCCGTCCTCCGGCACCTTGACATCCATCTCCACGCGCCGCAGCCCAGCGATTTCGACAAGCGCATCGGCCGCCTGGCCCACGATGCGCTCGACCTCCGGATGCACAACGGCGTTCCCCAGATTCGGCGCGACGGCGACCCGCAGGCCGCGCAGGTCCATCTTCCCGAGGTTCGCTTCCCAGCCCTCTTCCCGGCGCGGCAGGCTCAGCGGGTCGCGCGCGTCGTATCCGGCGGTAACGTCATACCAGCGCGCGGCGTCACGCACGCTGCGCGAAACCGTTCCCTTCACCGCCGCCAGCATTCCGTAGATGGTCTTCGGCCCTTTCGGGATCCGCCCGAACGTTCCCTTCATCCCCACGAGCCCCGTGTATGACGCGGGAATCCGGATCGATCCGCCGCCATCGCCCGCCGTCGCCAGCGGGACAAGCCCTCCCGACACCGCCGCCGCCGATCCACCGGACGAACCTCCCGGCGTTCGCTCCAGATTCCACGGGTTGCGTGTGACGCCGTGCAGCTTCGTCGAAGTGTAGGCGACGAAGCCAAACTCGGACGTCGCCGCTTTTCCGACAACTACCGCTCCCGCCGCGCGTAGCCGCGCCACGTGCGTCGAGTCTTCTGTCGCCATTCGGTCTTTGAAGACGACCGAGCCTTCGCTCGTCGGCAGGCCGGCCGCGTCTTCCATGTCCTTGACGAGCAGCGGGACGCCGGCGAACAGACCGGGGTCTTCGCCGGCCTTCAGCCTCTTGTCAATCTCAGCCGCGGCGCGACGCGCGCCATCGGCGTCGAGAGTCACGATCGGGTTGAGCTTCGAAGCGGCAATCGCTTCAAGCGATGCTTCTAACGCATCAGACGCCGATACTTCGTGGGCGCGGACCGCCTCGGCGAGGGAGCAGGCGTCGTCAAGCCAAACCTTCATAGCGACGGCAGTATAGCACCGTCGGCCGCGATGAGTCGTGCCGCTCGATTACGGCGGCGTCTCCCCTATTGGCGTGCAACCTACCAGCTGCGGAGGGTTGATCGCCAGTTCCACAATGAACTGCAAGAGGGCAAGCGTATCGCCGCCATCAACGCTTCCGTCGCACCTCACGTCGCCAAACTGCGGCAAGCCAAAGCCAAGCGGCGGACAACCACCCAGTGGCGAGGCCAGTAGTCCCGCCGAAAAGCGCTCCGGGAGCAGCGCGTCAACCTCGTTGACCAGGCCATCGCAGTTCAGGTCTCCCTGCTTGTGCGGAAGGAATGACCCATACTCCACCGCGCCGACGTCGCACGCCACGCCAACGGGGCGGGGGAAGCCGCGCTGGTCCTTCGTTGGGCAGCCGGTGCCGGTACCGCCGTCAATCGCAGGGCTCCCGGCGAGCGGCATCTGCGTCGGCGTGAACCCACCGTTTTCCGTGAGCGGCCCGAGCATGACGAGAACGTTGTCGCGCCCTGATCCAAAGTTGCACAAGCTGTCGGTGGATAGATTGAACAAAGAAACGTCAGGCGGCTTGCCGAGTGCGCAGTTCACACCCGAAGAGCCGCCTGCCACGATAACGTTCGTGAGAAAGAGGTGCGTCCCATCGCTGCCGTTATTTTCGATGCCGCCGCCAATCGCTGCTGAGTTCGCCGACATCGTCACGTTGGTCAGCGTTGCCGTGCCGCCAACGTTGTAGATGCCGCCACCGATGTGCCCCGCCGAGTTGTTCGTCAGGGTAGAGTTGGTCAGCGTCATCGTTCCGCCGTTGTAGATGCCGCCGCCGTAGTCTCCATCGTTTCCAAACAGCGTAACGTTGGTCAGGGTCGCCGTGCCAAGGTTGTCGATGCCGCCTCCATATCCGGTTGAGAACCCCACCGAGTTCCCCGACACGACTACGTTGGTCAGCGTCATCGTTCCGCCGTTGTAGATACCGCCACCGTCGCTGGTCGTAGTGTTGTTCGTCACTCTTGTGCGGCTCAGCGACATGCTGACGTTCGCAAACTGGTTGTAAATCGCGCCGCCCTTCTGTGCGGTGTTGTAAGAAATATCTCCCCCGGAGATGTCCACCGTAGCGCCGTCCCAGAGGAGGATCGCGCCACCGAGACCAGCCCCGACGCCCACGGCCCCGGTGGTCTGGTTGCCGTCCAGGACGCTATCCGTAATCGTCACGTGGGCAGGTGAAAAGCGGGGATAGATCGCGCCTCCGTTGCCGGCCTTGTTGTTCACCAACGTGCTGCTCGTGATCTCCATCGGGCCGTAGGTGACGATGGCTCCGCCGCTTTTGTTGGAAGGCGTCTGGCTGTTCTGGATCGTCACGCCGTCTAGCATCAGGTGGCCGCCGTTATAGATCGCGCCGCCGTCACCGTTCGGCGAGTAGCCGTTGGTCAGCACGAAGTTCTTGAGGGTGAGGGTCGCGCCATCGTTGACGAAGAACAAGCGATTAGCGTTCCCGCCGCTCAGCGTGATCGTCCCACCGCCATCGATCGTCGTATCTGTAGTGACCACGATTGCGCCGCTGAGCACGATCGTCGCGGTGCCGCAGTTGAATGTGACCGACCCACCGGCACCAACCTTGGCCACAAGATCGCTGTCGTTGCTGCAGTCGGTGACCTCGCCAGTCGCCTGTACGGGAGTTCTACCGCTGAGTAGAGTCAGGGCGAGCAAGGACAATGCGCCGAGGGCCAGCACAAATGGTTTCATCAGTCTCCTGGGCTGGCCGAAGTTTACTTCGCGTCCAGCGTCGCGAGCAATGCGTCGTCCTCGGTCACCCTCCGAGGTCTGCTGTGAATGTCCCCTTGAAAGTCTGGACGCCCGCCGGCGTACCGTTGCTCGCGTTCTTCACTGCTGCCTCGATGCTCTTGAGCCGCGGGAACAACGTCCCCCGTGCATCGCAATCGAGCTCGCCAAGCGCTCGCATCGCCGCCTCTGCACGCGTCTCGTCCCTGCCAGACCAGGAGGCCTTCGCCATCCAGAACTTTGCGTTCTCCAGGATCAGCCGCTGTTCTTCTTCGGTGAGAGCTGCCATGAAATCATCGTCCTCCTTCGTGAGCAATTTCTCTGGATCAACGGCCCACCGGCCGTATGCCAACACCGGGTCGGGCTGGACGGTGAGCGCCAGTTCCTTCGTGTCGCACCAGACCGCCAGGTGCAGATGCGGGCCGGTTGTGAGGCCGGTGTTGTTCGTGAAACCGATGTGCTGGCACTCCCCGACAGCCTCGCTCACCTGGACGCAGAGAGACTGCAAGTGCAGCATCCTTACGGAGAAGCCTCCCGCCGACACCTCAATCATGATTCCCGTGTTTTCGTCAGCCTGTCCCGCAAACGTCACCTTGCCGGCGATCGGCGAGAGCAGAGGTGTGCCGTCCCGCGCCGGGAAATCCACCGCTGCGTGCTTGAGTTGCCCCGCTACAGAAGGAGGGCCATTGAAAGGATTAATGATCGAATTGTAGGGCGGGCAGGGATACGCCAGCTTCACCGCGACACCACCTCCTCTACCGGATCACATCCGCGAGTTAGCAGTGATCGCAAGGCCAGACCTTCAAAGCGAGCGGCGGCGTTCACGATTACTCTCCGATCTCCGCCGTGAACGTTCCCTTGAAGGACTGGACGCCCGCTGGCCCGGCGTTGCTAGTCGCGTTCTTCGTCGCTGCTTCGATGCTCTTAAGTCGCGGGAACAACGTCCCGTGTGCATCGCAGTCGAGCTCGCCGAGCGCTCGCATCGCCGCCTCAGCCCGCGTCTCGTCCTTGCCAGACCAGGAGGCTTTCTCCATCCAGAACTTTGCGTTCTCCAGGATCAACTGCTGTTCTTCTTCTGTTAGCGCTGCCATGAAATCACCTCCCTGCGACTGTGCGCCAAAGAATTCCAGGTCGAAGTTGTTGTAGTCCACCGTCACGCCATCGAGGCGGTCAGCGCCAAACTGGACCCCCATCACGGCTTTTGCGCCCCATGGCCCCCACGGATCCTTCGCGAAGCCCGCCGCGGGGTCCGTGTTGGCGCAAGCGTTCCAAATCTTGTACGCAAGGAGCCATTGGTCTTTCGGGTTGCCCATGCAGCCGTCCCAGTACCAGTTTGCCCGAGTAGAACGCGACCTTCTTCCCCTCCGCTTCAACCGCATCGCACAAGTCCTTGGCGTGCTGGAGAGTCGTGCCTTCGATCTCCACATCCACGAACACTATGTCGACGTGATGCCACTCCGCACCGGCGTTCACCTTTGCCTCGGTCAGGCTTTGCTGCGCGCTGAACCAGGGGTTGGCGTTGGCGTAGGCCGCCGTCACGAACCCGGCTTCTCGTGCGGCTCGCAGGTTGGGCTCAGCCGCTGCTCGAATAGCAGCGTTTTCTTTGTACCCTCCGGTCCAGATGTCCTGCACAAAGATGCGCCAGCCCTCGGCGTAACGGTTTTTGCACCACTGGGGCGAGACGCGACTGGTCGATACGTCGAGGCCCTTCTGCCAGTCGCTCATGACATCCTCGGATGCGGAAATATCCTGGCATCCAGCCAACGCTTCTGCGGTGAAGGCGCGCGTGTCGTATCCTCAGCAAGCGGCGCGGTACAGTGGCTGCAAGGCCGAACCTGATCGGCGGCGGCAGCGCCACAACCCCCATAAACTCTTACGGGTATCGCCATGGCTCCCAGATCCCCCTCAAACGCGTCCCGAGGACGATTTCGATGGAGGACATCATACATCAAGGCCGGGCCAAAATGTACATCCAGGTGGCACCCCTGGATCGTCCTGTTTCCGCCCTCCGCAGCGGCCTCGACCGGCTACTCTATCCGGCGCGAGACTCCAGGCTCAGCCCGGCCGGCCGTAGCAGCGACGTGATGTCTCGTACCGAGGATACGTCTTCGATGCCGGCGATTGCGCTGTGCAGCGAGCGGGCGTTCTCGCGGCCGATCACCGGCTCCGCCAAGGCGAAGAACTTCGCCGACAGCTTCCCCCACTGCGCGTCGAGGTCGTTCGCCGGAATGCCCGTGTCCGCGGACGCCGTACGCTCGCGGCCACCGGCCCGTATGGTCACCGTCGCCTGCGTCGCCGGCCCCGGTTCCGGCGTGAACGTTATGCGGTAGCGCATAGCCAGCAGGTCTGCCTCGCCCATTCGTTCGTCATTGAACGTGGCCGGATCGCTCGTGTCATCGCCGAGCAACGCCATCGCCGTCGTGGCGCGCAGGCTGAACTTGCCCTGAAGGCCGGTCTCCGGCTCGGCGATGTCGCAGACGCCAACGCAGGTCGTGGACCCGCGCACTTGCACAGATTCGATGTCTCCCGGGCGCAGACCGTCGGCGCGAAGTTGCATGGCGGCTTCGATCGGTGCGTGCGTCAGGTAGCAGGAGGCGTGGTACTTGAAGAGCGTCTCGGTGATCAGGAATCGCTCGCCGATACTTGCGAGACGAGCGGGATCAATCGCTCCACCGGCGTGAGTTGCCGCGAAGCCCTGCGCCGTCTCGATGATCGCCGGGTTGCCGGTGAAACCGCCTCTCACCAGCAGCGCAGAGAGCAGGCCATTGGACGCGGCGCGACCGGCGTGCAGCGGCTTCGCCATCGTCCCGAACCCCGACTTCAGCCCGGCCGCTTGCGTCCCGGCGAGACCGATCGCGTTCAACCATCCGTCACGGTCCAGCCCAAGCAAGTGAGACGTCGCGGCCGCCGCCCCGAACGTGCCGAGAGTGCCCGTCGCATGCCACCCGGCCAGGTAGTGAGGCCCGCCGATCAGCGCCCCAAGCCGGCACTCGAATTCGATGCCGGCGATGACAGCGGCGAGAAACGCTGCGCCGTCAGCTCCCTCTTGTTCCGCTAGCGCAAGCGCCGCCGGCAAGACGGGGACAGACGGGTGGCCATTCATCAGCCAGTGCGTGTCGTCGAAGTCCAGCGCGTGCGACATCGCGCCGTTAATCAGCGCCGCCGTCAGCAGCGTCGCGCGCTCCGCCCTCCCGACCAGCGTCGACTCCCCAGGCTCGCGGGCGGCGACCTCGCTCAGCAGAATCCGCGAAAGCTGCTCAGTCGACCCGCCGAGCGCGCACCCGAACCAGTCCAGCACGCAGTGCCGCGCCACAGTCCGCGCGGCCTCAGGCGCGTCCTTGAGCTTGATGCCAGCCACGCTGCCAACGAGAGTCTGGGTTGCTTCTGGCTCACTCACTCTGCGCCCCATTTCCCATTTCCTACTTCCAATTTCCTCGCCGTCCCGCTGCGATTATAGCCGCGATGTTCCATAATGTGCCCGACACGAATGGGCGACGAGAGCGATTTCGATCCAGCAACCTTCACAACGCTCCGCAAAGGGCGCTTGCTGGAGGAGTTCGCCGTCGGCGGCTGCTTCGAGCACCACTGGGGCCGCACGCTCACCGAAGCCGACAACACTCTGTTCACGACGGCCACGCTCGCCTACAATCCGCTCTACTTCAACGCCGAGCATGCCCGCTCCGAGGGGCACCCTTGCACCGTGGTCAACCCGATGCTCGTGCTATGCACAGTGGTCGGGCTCTCCGTCGAGGACCTGAGCGAGGCGGGCGGCCCTTTCCTCGGCATCGATGAGCTGACGTTCCACCAACCCGTCTACCCGGGGGATACGCTCACGGCCAAAAGCACCGTCGTGTCCATTCGCGAATCAGAGTCGAGGCCGGGGTTCGGTATCGTCACCTGGCACACCGAGGGCCGCAACCAGCGCGATGAGCTCGTCGTCGACTACAAGCGCTCGAATCTCGTCGGCAAGAAGCGGGGCGGCGCAGGGTGAGCGCGTCTCTCCACCTCACCGCCGAACGTCTCGCCATCCAGGCGGCGGCGCGCGACTTCGCGATGAACGAAGTGCTCCCGCTCGCCAACGAGCTCGACCAACAGAAGGCCGACATCCCCCGCGAGTTCCTCCGCCGCATCGGCGCGATGGGCTACTTCGGGATCATGATCTCCCGCGACTTCGGCGGCATGGGCCTCGGCGTCTTCGAGTACGCGCTGATCACAGAAGAGCTGGCGCGCGCCTGGATGAGCGTTGCCAGCATCATCGCGCGCGGCAACGGCATGGGGACGCAGGTAAACGACCCGAACCGCCGCGCCGAGCTCCTGCACCGCAGTGCGGCCGGCGAGTGGATCGGCGCTGCCGCCCTCTCCGAGTCCAGCGCTGGCTCCGACCTGGCGAATGTCCAGTGCCGCGCTGTCCGTGACGGTGATGAGTACGTCATCACCGGCGAGAAACGCTGGTGCGGCAACGCCCTGTCCGCCGACTTCATCATGCTGCTCGCCCGCACCGGAGACCCCAGCGAAGGCGAAAGCCGCGGCCGCGGCCTCGACACCTTCACCATCGAGAAGGAGCGCGACCGCTTCCCGGCGGGACTTACTGGCACCTCGATCGACAAGATCGGCTACTACGGAATCACGACCTACAACCTCGTTTTCGACGGCCTGCGCGTGCCCGCGGACGCCCTCCTCGGCGGGCGGCTGAACGACACCTTGCACACGCCGCGCGCGCCCGGCCGTGCCTTCAACGCAACGCTACACGGCCTAAACATAGCGCGCATTCATACCGCCGCCCGCGCCATCGGCCTCGCCCGCGGCGCCCTCGAAGACTCGCTCGCCTACGCACAGGAGCGGGTGCAGTTCGGCCGCCCCATCGGCGAGTTCCAGGCGATCCGCTTCAAGCTCGCCGACATGGCGACCCAGATTGAGGCCGCCCGCTCCCTCATGTACGAGGTCGCGGAACGCTGCGACGCCGGAGAACCGATTGAGAAAGAGGCCGCGATGGCCAAGCTCTTCGCCACCGAGATGGCCGAGCGCGTGACCGGCGACGGCATCCAGATCCACGGTGGCAACGGCTACACAACTGAACGCGCCGTCGAACGCTACTGGCGTGACGCCCGCCTCACCACGATCTTCGAGGGCACCTCCGAGATCCAGCGTGTGATCATCTCAGACCGGCTCCTTGGACGGAAGCGATGAGCGGCCGCTACTTCGAAGACTTCAACGTCGGCGACCGCTACCGTCACGCGCGCGGCACGACGGTCGGCGAAGTGGAGGGCCAGATGCTGACCAAGCTCGTGATGAACACGGCCCAGGCCCACTTCAACGAACACTTCGCGCAAAAGACGCCGTTCGGCGGTCGCATTGTCTTCGGCCTCGTCACCGGCTCCATCGTCATCGGCCTCGCCACGCAAGACACCGCCGAGAACGCGATCGCCGAAGTCGGCCTCGACAAGATGCGCTTCACCGCGCCGGTCCATCACGGCGATACGCTGTACGCTTACACGGAAGTGCTGAGCAAGGACGACAGCGTTGAAGACGGCGGGATCGTTCGCTTCAAGCACTGGGGCGTGAAGGACGACGCCACCGTAGTCTTCGAGACCGAGCGCACCGTGCTGGTGAAGCGCCGACCCGCAAAGGACACGCAATGACCGAACGGAAAGGCCCGCTCAACGACATACGCGTCATCGACCTGACGCAGGCGCTCGCCGGGCCGTTCTGCACGATGCTCCTCGCCGATCTGGGCGCGGACGTAATCAAGGTCGAGCCGCCACGGGGAGACCTCACGCGTGGCATGCCGCCGTTCCCGGACGACCGCGACGCGTGCGACTACGGCGGCTACTTCGCCAGCATCAACCGCAACAAGCGCAGCATCGCCCTCGACCTGCGCAAGGAAGAGGACCGCCAGATCATCTTCCGCCTGGCAGAAACCGCCGACGCCATCGTCGAGAACTCGCGTGCGGGCGTGATGGATCGACTCGGCGTCGGCTACGAAACGCTCCGCACTCTGAACCCTCGTCTCGTCTACGCCGCCATCCGTGGCTTCGGCGACCCCCGCACCGGCGAGAGCCCTTATACGGACTGGCCGGCGTTCGATATCGTCGCGCAAAGTATGGGCGGCCTCGTCAGCGCAACCGGCCCGCCGGAGTCGACCGGGTATCCGGCCGGCGCCAGCATCGGTGACCTCTTTCCCGGCACGCTCGCGGCTCTGGGCATCGTCTCCGCCATTCACGCGGCGCGCCGCTCGGGCGAAGGTCAGTTCATGGACGTGGCGATGTACGACGCGATCCTCCTCCTCTGCGAGCAACTGGTCTATCACTACTCCTACGACGGCCGCAACGCTCCGCCGAAGGGCCGCGGCCACCAGTCCCTCTGCCCGTTCGACGTCTACGACACCAGCGACGGCGCCGTCGCCATCGCCGCGCCGACGCCCCACCACTGGGCGCTCCTCTGCGGCATCATCGACCGGGTCGACCTGATCGACGATCCGCGCACCTTCGAGAATATCGCCCGCGTCGAGCACCGAGACCTCGTGACGGAGGCCATCTCCGCCTGGACCACTCAGCGCACGAAAGCCGAAGTAGTCGCCGAGCTCGCCGGCCGCGTGCCCGTCGGTCCGGTCAACACGATCGCCGACGTCTTCGCCGA
>JBGPBZ010000040.1:0-19191 GCA_041481535.1 Dehalococcoidia bacterium
CTCCCGGCAGTATCGCCGTTCGGGCTCTCATTTGGACGCCAGCGTATCGTCCTCTCATTGATCATGCTGGTGTCCGATATCTATCTGACCCCAATCAGGTGGGCTCTGGATTGGGTCACTAGTTGGTCCAACCGAGCTGGGCTTTGCAATCGTTCGTCTCGCGCTCGTAGCGTGCTAGAACGTCAGGCCGGTCATCGATTCGCCCTATGTGCGGGAAGAGTTCGGGAAGTTCATCCGTTTCGAACCCGAAGGTAGATACGATGAGATCCGTATCTTCGCCTTCAACGGCAATGCCGTGTACGATGCCTGGAGTCCGCCAGCGGCGCAACTCAAGGGCGGACCCCAGACCTTCCACTTCGAGACGAAACTCAGTGAGCACCTCTTGCGGAAACTCGCTCATCGGCTTGAACTCGTCGCTGGCTTGTCTGCGGCGCATCTCCGTCCGGCGCCCTGTTTGGCCGAGTTGGTGCCACCACGCACCGTAAGCGGCGATCGTTAGTTCGAACTCGCGAACTAAAGCGAGACGTTCTCGCAGCACGACCCTGGTTTCGATTCGTACGCCGGCGGTAGGGTCATTGACCGGCCCAGCCGAGAAGTCCAAGCCGATACTGGTGGGAGTATCGGCAGAGCCATCTGCGCCGATGCTTCTGCCGAATTGCCTCAGATCGTCGTAAACATCGACCATGCCAAAGACCGGCCTGCCGTAAGCGGACACAAATTCGGTTGCCGAAGGGATCTGAAGGTCATCGCCGTGTTGGCCAGGTTTCCAGAACTGCGGCATCTACTTCCCCGCCGCCAGCACCAACAAGAACTCATACACGAGGTTGGCCGCCAGCAGCGCCGTGATCTCAGCGGAGTCGTACGCCGGCGCCACCTCCACCACGTCGAAGCCGACGAGCGAGAGGCCGGAGAGGCCGCGCACGAGATCGACGATCTCCCGGCTGGTGAGGCCGGCGACTTCGGGGGTCCCGGTGCCCGGTGCAAACGCTGGATCGACGCTGTCGATGTCGAGAGAGACGTAGACGGGGAGTGTGGAGCGCGAGCGGATGTCGGCCAGCGTCGCAGCGACGCCCTGGGCCGCGAACTCGGTTGCGGTAAGCAGGTGGAAGCCGGCGGCACGGCATTCGTCGATGAGGTTGGAGGAGATGGAGCCGCGGATACCGATCTGCACCGAGGCGTTCGGGTCGATGAGGTTCTCTTCGGCGGCGCGGCGGAAGACGGTGCCGTGGTGGTACGGGCGCTCCGGGACGCCGGGCCAGTAGTCGGGATGCGCGTCGAAGTGGACGAGCGACATCGTCCCGTGGCGCTTCGCCAGCGCACGCAACACCGGCAGCGTCGTCCCATGATCGCCGCCCAACACGACGGGGAACGCGCCGGCCTGGACGATCGTGTCGAACTCCGCGCCGAGGTGGGTCAGCGTCTGCTCGATGTAGCCGGGGTAGACGTCGAGGTCGCCGTAGTCGACGATGCGCAGCCTGTCGAACGGCGGCTCGATCTGGGCCGCGTCCCAGTGGTGCGGACGGAGCTGACCGGAGGCGTCGCGGATGGCGCGGGGGCCGAAGCGGGCGCCGGAGCGGTAGAGCGTCGTCATGTCCATAGGCACGCCGACGATGGCGACGTCGGCCTTCGAGAGGTCGCGGGTAGCGGGGCAGCGGGCGAACGTGTAGGCGCCGCCGTAACGGGGGCCGCGCTGCCAGTCGGCGGGGAGGAGGCGATCGTCGGTCATCGTGCGGATGATAGCACTGAGTCGGAGAGTTACTTAACCGCAGATGACCGCAAGATTGGCCGCAGATTAGCGCAGATTATCAAAAAGGCCGGGCGCCTGGCCCGGCCTCGTCCTGTAGCTGGTGGTTGGGGTTACTCTTCGTTTTCGTCGTCGAGGTCGATTGCGGGAGCGCCGCCGCGGCGACCGAGATCGATCATGCCGGTGTCTTCGTCAGCCTCATCGGGTTCCGACGCGTTACCGCCTGCCCATTCGTCGGGCTCGTCGCCGTCATCGGCGAAGGTATCGTCGTCAGCGTCGTGTCGGACGAGGCGCTCCTTGACGTACGGGCGGAACGACTCGGTGACCGTCGGCGGGAAGCTGAGCTTGCCGGTCTGCGACGAGTGCTGGAACGTCTCGCGGATGAACACCTTGACGCCGCGATCGTCCAGCGCCGAGATGGCCGCGACGTACTCGTTGCCAGGGTTGATCAGCTTGACAAGCCGCTGGCCCAACCGCTGTTCAACTTCGCCGAGGAATCCGCCATCAGTGGTCTTGACGATGAGCTTGCCCTTCTCGACTACGAGCTCGACGAGGTCGCCGGGGGTCATGCCGGCGGCGATCTCCATGTCGGGGCGGACGAGCATCGTGACGCCGGTCTTGCCGGTCTCCTCGATGAACATCT
This sequence comes from Dehalococcoidia bacterium, assembly GCA_041481535.1. Taxonomy (GTDB): domain Bacteria; phylum Chloroflexota; class Dehalococcoidia; order SM23-28-2; family RBG-16-64-32; genus DATKKM01. Next base: position 2,388 of record JBGPBZ010000040.1, read on the forward strand.
GCGGGGAGATCTTCTGCGCGGACGGACGCGGGCCGGACGTCGCCTTCTTGAGCGTCGCCAGCCGCGCCAGGTTCTTTTGCGCGATCGTGTTTAGCGGATCGACCTCAAGCGCTTTGTTATAGGCCTGCTTGGCCTCGCGGTAGCGGCCGAGCTCGGTCTGAGCCTTGCCGAGCCGGTTGTAGGCGTCGACGTCCGTCGGAAAGTCTTCCAGGATCTGCTTGTTGATCTGGATAGCCTCCGGCCACTTGCCGTGGAGGGCCAGGTCGATAGCCACTTCCGACTGCTGCTTTTTTGCTTTTGTCCTATCTTCTGCCTGGAAAACCATGCCGCGCCTTTCTCGCCCTCCCCGTTCGAGTCCTGAGTTGACGAATTCTATGTCGAGTACCCCGACAACCGCAAGGGGGATTTGTCCGCACCCTGCCCCTATAACGTGAGGTTTACCGTAAAGGTTCACCCGACTGCTACAGTAAGACGACTACGCACAAGGGTTGTTACCTGATTGCAATAGAGTTAAGCAACCCTAATCCGGGCGGAGGCTCGGGTCATCCACAAAATGTGGCCGGCCATGGGGATAAGTTGTGTGACCCAGATCACGTAACGGACGCTCTCTAGCACTGGCTGAGGAGGCAAAAATGGTCGGGGTGCGCGGAGTTGAACCGCGGACCTCACGGTCCCGAACCGTGCGCTCTACCTGGCTGAGCTACACCCCGAACCTGAGAGACGAAACCGTCCGCGTTGGCGCGGACGGCCTCCGGTATGTTAGCAAACGCGCTTGAAGCGTGTCGAGGCGGGATTTGAACTCGCGAACCTTCCGCCTGAGGCGGACGCTCTACCTGGCTGAGCTACACCCCGAACCTCAGAGACGAAACCGTCCGCCTAGGCGGACGGCCTCCGGTATTTAGCAAACGCGCTTGAAGGGTGTCGAGGCGGCCGCCGTTCGCGGGATGGAGACTTCGACAGGCTCAGCATGAGCGGGGTGTTAAACTCGGCCCAAACAGTGCCCTCTCCACGAGCGCCGAACCCCCATGCAGCAGCCTGATCCGACGGCTGGCCGCTCGGGCTTCCTTTACAACGTTAACGTCGTCTTTCTCTCCCAGATCGGCATCTATGGCTTCGCGTTCCTGCTGCGAGTTGTGCTCGCACGCGGGCTGGGGGATTCGGGGCTTGGGACGTACTCGCTGTTCTTCGTCGGCATACTTGTCGCGGGCGGCGTCGCCAACCTGGGCATCGGGCTCGGGAACATCTATTACCTGAACAAAGGCGCTCACCCGTACCGCGTCCTGCTCTCGAACAGCCTCGCGGTGATCGTCTGGACGGCGATTGTCGGCTGGGTGATCGTGGGTGGCTGGGCGGTTGTTTACGGGCGCGACCTGTTCATCAGCGGCGACGCTTACTGGTTGTGGGGCGTCGCGCTGCCGGCGATCGTTGCGTACACCGTGCTGACGTCGTTCCTGCACGCGCAGAGCCGGTTCACCGCGCTGCAGACGCTGGCCGTAGCGCAGGGGGCGGCTGCCTTCGTCGCCGTCGCGGTGCTGGACGCGACGGACAACCTCACAGTCGGCAAGGCGATCGCGGCGTGGACGGGGTCGTTCGTGGCCGCGGATCTTGTGTGCCTTCTGCTGGTGGGCCTGCGGAACGTCGACCTGCCGACGGTCGTCGTCCCGAAGATGGACGCGCTGAAGGACCAGGTGCGCTACGGCGTGCAGGGACAGATGGCGAACATGGCGGCGCTCTTCAACTACCGCATCGACCAGTTTCTTGTGGCGGCGTTCGTGTCGCGCGCCGGTGTTGGGCACTACACGGTCGCGGTGGGGCTGGGGGAGAGCGTGTGGTGGATATCGTCGGCGGTGTCGCTGGTGATGCTGCCGCGGCTGACGGCGATGTCGGAGGAAGGAGCGCAGGAGGTGACGCCGCTCGTCTGCCGGAACACGCTCTTTATCAGCGTCATCGCCGCGATTGGCGTCTGCGCCGTCTCCCCGGTCGCGATCAAGGTCCTGTTCGGCGACCAGTACTACCCGGACGCGCTGTGGCCACTCCTGCTCCTGATGCCGGGCATCGTCGCCGCGAGCGCGACACGGGTGCTGGGGAGCTACCTCTTCTCTCGAGGGAAGGTGCTGTACACAACGTTCGCGACGGTGATCGCGCTGGGGCTGGATGTAAGCCTCGATCTCGTGGCGGTGCCGCTGTTTCACGTGCCAGGCGCGGCGGCGATGTCTTCGGTCTCGTACATCTGCGCGCTGATCGCAACGCTCTACTGGTACCGGAAGGTGTCAGGCGGCTCGATCCGCGAGGTGCTGATCTGGCACCCGGACGACCGTGCGCACTACCTGCGGATCGCGCGACGGTTCCGGGATCGGGGGGTGGACAAGGCGGATGCCGACGGCCTACAATCGACCTAAATGATCGAAATGGTCTAAAAGGACGATTCAGGATGAAGACGACGCATATATCTCTCACAGAGGCGAAGCAGCGGCTGGGGGAGCTGGTAAAGCGCAGCGCCTACGGGGGCGAGCGGTTTGTGATTGAGTTTCGGGGGAAGCCGGCCGCAGTGGTGGTCAGTTACAACGGCGCTGTTGACGAAGACGCTGAGACGCGAAAGCAACGAGGACTAAAGGCTCTTGAGGACCTCCGAGAATTTCGCGAGAAGCTGAAGGCGAAATACGGTGTCTTTCCTGATTCGGCCGAGTTGATCCGAGAGATGCGCGAAGAGCGTGATAACCAGATCCTCGGTCTGCGCTGACGCCAGTCTGCTGGTCAAGCTAGCGCTCATCGAAAGCGACAGTTCGAGTGCGCAGGAGATTTGGGAATCCTGGGTCGTGCGCGGGGTAAATGTTTTCGCTCCACGGCTCATCATGTACGAGTTCGTGTCGGTGGTGCGACAAGCGATACGACGGCGAACGTCCTCCGACGAGATGGCCGCTTTGGCGATAGACAAGTTGATGAACCTCGAACTCACCGTCATCGACTGGGACGATCTGCACAAGGCGGCTCTTGATCTGGCCAACGCCCTGGATATCCCAAGCGCCTACGACGCGCACTACCTTGCTCTCGCGTCAGCACTCGACTGCGAATTCTGGACGGCAGATCGTCGCTTGTTCGCGTCCGTCTCCGACCGCTTTCCGCTGATACGCTTGCTTGGCGCCTAGCGGCGGCGGAAGCGCTCTCGTAGAACCAACCACGCGAAGACCGGCAGCGCCAGTTGGCGCTTTGCGCGCCACGGTTGCCGTAGCAGGCGGTAGGCCCACTCCAGGCCGGCGCGGCGCATCCAGCCGGGCGCGCGGGAGACGGCGCCGGAGATGAAGGAGAAGGACCCGCCCTCGGCGACGGCGACTCTCACGGTCAGCGCCGGGAGGTGCTTCGCGATCCAGAGCTCCTGACGGGGAAAGCCCATCGCGACGAGAAGGACGTCCGGTGACGCCGCATTGATTTCGCTGATAACGGTTTCGCTCTCTCCGCGGGCGAGGTGGCCCTGGTGCGTGCCAGCGATGCTGAGTCCAGGCAGGCGCTCACGGATGCGTTCCTGCGTAAGCCGGACTTCGTCGGCGGTGCCACCGAGGAGGTAGACACTGAGTCCGGCGCGATCGAGGGCGGCGAGCATCTCCCACGTGAAGTCGATGCCGCGCATGGCCTGAGGGAGCGGACGGCCGAGGAAGCGCGACGCCCAGATGATGCCGACGCCATCGGCGAGGCAGAGTGAGGCTCCAGTCAGGGTCTCGCGCACGCTGGCGTCCCGGCGGGCGCGGGGGATGAACTCGGAGTACGGCTTGACGACGTAGTGCTTTCCGGCTGAGCGCGCCAGCTCTACGACGGCGTCTGCTGCCTGCGCGCGGGTCAAGCGATCGAAGCGAAGGCCCAGAAGCTCGACGGTGTCGCGCTTGGACTCGGACATCAGTCGCGCGCCGGCGTCCTGGACAACGCTTCGTCGAGGGCGCGGAAGGCGACCTCGGAGACGTAGCGGGCGCGGACGAGGGCGCGGCCGTTCTGGCTGAGGATCTTCCAGCGCACAGGGTCGCGCATGAGGTGGACGATCGCTTCGGCCATCGCCTGGTCGTTGCGGGCGACGATGAGATGCTCTCCCGGCACGATGTCGAGGCCAGCGGCGGCTTCAGGGCTGGCGACGACGGGGACGCCGCGGGCGAGCGCGTTCAGCACCTTGAGCCGCGTGCCGCCTCCACTCCGGGTCGCGTCGACGAAGATACGGGCGGCTTCGTAGAGGGACTCCGGGTCGTCGATACCGCCGGCGAACTCCGCGCCATCGGTCGATTCCACGCGCTTCTGCAGGGCGGGTGAGGCGCCGCGGCCGGCAACGATCAGCCGCGTATCCGGCGCTCCCCTGCGCACGAGGGGGAAGACGTTCGAGACGAAGCGCTCCACGCCTTCGATGTTGGGCTGCCAGCTGAGCGTGGCGAGGTAGAGGACCAGCGGCTGCGTCGCGTCGAAGGCGGGCACGGGTGCGTCGAGGAGCGCGCGGTCGGGGATGTTGGGCAGCAGGCGGATGCGATTGGGATCGCCGCCGATGTCTCGCAACGCGCGGCGATCGTCCTCCGATACGGCGAAGATGACGTCAAACCTGGAGAGCACATCGGCTTCGTACTTCTTGACGCGCGCAGCCTCACGAGCGGCCAGCGGTTTGCGCGCGCCCGACTCGAGCTCGGCCTGGCGCTCCCAGAGCTCGTGCTCAGCGTTGTGTTCGTGGAGGATGCGCAGGCCTTTGTAGTCATCCGGCAGGTACTGCGCCATCAGCCAGCCATCGACGAAGACAGCGTCCGGAGCGCCCTCCCGGATCGATTCGGCGACCATTTTCGCCATCTCCGGGCTGCGGGTGCGTTCGATGCTCATAGGGACGCGGGAGATGTAGCTCTTGACGAGGCTCAGCGCCCCACGCTTGCGGTCGAGGATCACGATGCGGGCGTCTACTTCTTTGGCCCAGCGTTCCTGCTGCGGCGTGAGTGAGGTGCGGGAGAAGGCGATGAGACGCACGTCGTGGGTGCGGCGGAGGTGCTCGATGACGCTGTGCGTCTTGATCGCGCCGCCGCTGTCCGCGGGGAACGGAAGCTGGGAAGCGAGGAAGAGGACTCGCGGCCGCTGCGCCTCTGTCCGCACAGGCGGACGGGACGAGCGGCTTCGGGGGCTAGCGCGCCCCTTTTTTGCTGATGACGAGGCCAATGGTCTTCAGGAGAATGCGGAAGTCTTCCGATATCGAGTGGTTGCGGACGTAGCGGAGGTCGTACTTCACTTTTTCGTGGTGTGTGAGGTCTGAGCGGCCGTTCACCTGGGCGAGGCCGGTCATCCCGGGCTTCACTTTGTGCCGCTGGCGGAACGACTGCGGCCAGTGCGCGACGATCTCCGGAATATCGGGCCGCGGGCCGACGAGACTCATGTCGCCGCGTACGACGTTGAGGAGCTGCGGCAGCTCGTCGACGGTTGTCTTGCGCAGCGTCCAGCCGATGGCGGTGGCGTTGCGCGGGCGGCCGAGCGGGCTGAGCAGGCGATGACGCAGGTCGCCCTTCGGCAGGCGTTCGTGGATGTCATCTTGCTTCTTGCTATGGACCATACTGCGGAACTTGTAGAAGTAGAAAGGCTTGCCGTCCAGCCCGACACGCTTCTGCTTGATGAGCACCGGGCCGGGCGATTCGAGCGTGATCAGCACGGCGGCCAGCGCGAACACCGGGGAGAGCACTCCAATCGCGACGCTGGCGACGGCGACGTCCATCCAGCGTTTGACGGGCGAGGTGGCGCCGACTTCGACGTCCGTGGGGATATCCGGATACTGCTCGACCGGCGCTTCGACGGCGGGCGCAGGCGGTTCGGCAGGCGTCGTGGTCGCGGGCGAGGCGAGCATTTCGTCGACGGGGGCGGGTTGCTTTTTGCGGCGTCCGTTGCCGGCAGACCTCGGCGGCGCGGGGACTTCGGCGCCGGCGGACGCGGCGAGCATGCGGAGGACTTCGTCGTCGCGGCTCATGCGAGCGCCCTGCTCTGTGATGCGATCTCCGAGCCGATGTACTCGCGCAGCGCCTCACGCCAGGGGCGGAGCGTGATACCGAGCTTTGCGGCGCGGTTGTTGGCGAGCGTGGAGTACGGCGGCTTGCGGACGGGGGAGCCGAAGTCGGCCTGCGTCGCGGCTTCAACCGGCACGTCGACGCCGGTGAGGCGCAGCACTTCCTCCGCCCACTCTTTGCGAGAGCACTCGCCTGCGTTTGCCAGGTGATACGTGCCGTAGGCGTTCGTTTCGATGAGCTTCACGATCGCTCCGGCGAGATCAAGCGTTAGTGTCGGCGAAGCGACTTCGTCCGTGACGCCGCGAAGCTTCTTCTGGTCATGCGCGGCGGCTAGGATCTTCTCCGGGAAGCTTTCACGGCCCGGGCCATACAGCCAGCTCGTACGCACGATGTAGTGTTCCGGCAGCGTTTCGCGGACAGACTCCTCGCCCGCAAGCTTCGAGCGTCCGTAAGCATTGATCGGGTTGGTCGAGTCGTCTTCGTTGTAGGGGACGGCCTTCTCGCCGTTGAAGACTTCGTTGGTGCTGACGTGCAGCATGGCGGCGCCGGTTTCGCGGGCCGCCTCGGCGACGTAGCGCGCGCCTTCGGCGTTTACGAGCATCGCGCGCTCGTGGTCTTCCTCGCAGCCGGTGGTGTTAGTCCAGGCGGCGGGATGAATGACGACGTCCGGCTTTGCGGCGACGATGGCGGCTCGCACAGCGTCGCGATTGCTGACGTCGAGGGCAGCGTGATCGAGGGCGAGGAGGTCATGAGACGAGAGAGCGTCTTGTAGCGCGCGGCCAAGCTGGCCGTTGGCGCCTGTGATCACGATCTTCATACGGGTTCCATTATGGCAGGATGCTGCGGGCTAGACGTTTGCGGCGCTTACTAGAATGTTAACGATTGGGCGCGGCAAGCCCTTGGGCGCGGCAAGCGGCGCCCCTACTTGACCACCCCCGCTTCAAGCTCTTCCTGGGTGTATTCGACTTGCTCGTCTTTGAGAGATGGGTCATACGGTGGGTCTGGGTAGTTCACGAGCCATCCTTCTTCGTCACCGATGTTTTCGAGGCCGGTGGCAACGTTCTTCGGGATGAAGAGGCGCTTCGGGTCGCTCGCGTCGAGGATGTGCTCTTCACGCACCCACCTCTCGCCCTTGCGCTGGTAGAGGATGATGCGCATCCGGCCGCGCAGGCAGACATAGCGGGCGGCGCGCACGCGGTGGAGGTGGTAGCCCTTGAAGGCGCCGGGCGTGGCGGCGGAGAGGTAAACCTCGGTCAGGTCGCTGGTGGGGCCACCCTTGAACATCTCGATGAGGAAGCCGTTCTCTTTGCCGCCGTGATCTTTGGTGATCACGTACTTGGCCGGCTCGACGCTGACTTTGTCGATCATGCGGTGTACGGCCTGGCGGTCGCCAGGCGGCGGCCGTACTGCTGCTCGTAGTACTCCTGGAAGCGCTCGTCGCGGACTTTCTCCCACCACCAGCGGTTCTGCAGGTACCACTCGACCGTCTTCTGGATCGTGGCCTTCAGGTCGTGCTTCGGTTCCCAGCCGAGCTTGCGGATCTTCTGGAAGTCGAGGAAGTAGCCTCGGTCGTGGCCGGCACGGTCTTCGACGAAGCGGATGAGCGAGCGCGGCTTCTCTAGCAAATCGACGATGAGCTCGGCCACCTGCAGGTTCACGGTCTGGTTGTCAGCGCCAATGTTATACGCCTCGCCCGGAACGCCTTCGTGCAGCAGAAGGTCGAGCGCTTCGCAGTGGTCTTCGACGTAGAAGCGGTCTCGGACTTGCTGGCCGTCGCCGTAGATGGGCAGCGGCAGGTCCTGAAGAGCGTTGGTCGCGCAGAGCGGGACGAACTTCTCGACGTGCTGGCGGGGGCCAACGTTGTTAGCCGGGCGAGCGACGACGACGGGGAGGCCGTAAGTCTCGACGTAGGCTTTGCACTGCATCTCGCCGCCGGCCTTGCTGGCGGAGTAGGGGCTGCGCGGCCGGAAGAGATCACCTTCAAGTGACGGAGGGTCGGTCGGGAGCACTTCGCCGTAGACCTCGTCGGTGGAGATGTGGAGGAAGCGCTGGAGGCGGGGGTTCTGGCGCGCCGCTTCGAGCAGCGTGTATGTGCCGAAGACATCGGTCTGGATGAAGGAGCCCGGCTCCATCAGCGAACGGTCGACGTGGGTCTCGGCGGCGAAGTGGATGACGTAGTCGGCCTCGCTCACGAGAGGGGCGACGGCATCGGCGTCGCAGATGTCGCCGTGCACGAAGGTATAGCGCGGATCATCGGCGACGTCGCGGAGATTGTCGGGGTTGCCGGCGTAGGTGAGCTTGTCGAGGTTGATGACGCGCGCGGCGGGGCGGCTGGCGAGAAGGCGGAGGATGAAGTTGGAGCCGATGAAGCCGGCGCCACCGGTGACGAGGTAGCTGGTCATGCTGTCTTCCCTGACAGGAGATGGAGGTTGGGGATTGGAGAGTGGAGGCGGAAGCACGTCCATGTGCCAATTTCCAATTTCCAATTTCCCTTTGCGTCACCCATCGGGCATCTCGATGCGGCTGTGGTCGCCGAGGGTGAGGCTGTAGCTGCCGTGGGCGCTGTGGCCGCCGATCAGCTCGACGTTGCGGCCGATCATGCTCTTCGTGATCGGCCAGTGAAGGTCTTCGAGACGGGTGTCCTCCATGATCATGCTGTCTTCGATGCGACAGCCCTTGATGCGGCAGCGCGCGTCGATGGCTGTGTTGGGGCCGATGTAGGAGGCGATCACCTGCGTGTCGCGGCCGATGATCAACGGCCCGCGCAGGACGCAGTCTTCGACGACAGCGCCCGGTTCGATGACGACGGGCTCGTGGACGCGGGTCTTTTCGTCGACTGTGCCATCGCGGCGCGGCTTGAGCTCGCTCAGGACCATGCGGTTGGCGTTGAGCAAGTCGTCCATCTTGCCGGTGTCGATCCAGTAGCGGTCCAGCACACCGGCGTCGACACGGAGACCGCCGTCGATCAGACCCTGAATGGCATCCGTGATCTCGAGCTCGTTGCGCCAGGAAGGAGTTAGGTGCTCGATGACGTCGTGGACGGCGGGCGAGAACATGTAGATGCCGATCACGGCGAGGTTGCCCATCTGCTCTTTCGGCTTCTCGACGATGCGGACGACACGGTCCCCGTCCATCGCGGCGATACCGAACGCCTCGGGGTTGGCGACGGGGTGCAGGAGGATCTGCGAGGCGCACTCGCTGGCCGTAAAGCTCTCGACGTAGGACTGGATGCCGCCCATCAAGAAGTTGTCGCCGAGGTAGAGGACGAAGCGCGAGTCGCCGAGGAAATCGCGCGCGACGAGTACGCCGTGCGCAATGCCGAGCGGCGCGTCTTGCTGGATGTACGTTATCTTGCAGCCGAACTGTGAGCCGTCGCCGACAGCGGCCTTCACCTGCTCACCGGTGTCGCCGATGACGATGCCGATATCGGTGATGCCGCTCTCGACGAGCTGCTCGATCGTGTAGAAGATGACGGGCTTATTGGCCAGCGGCACGAGCTGCTTGGCGTTGGTGTATGTGAACGGGCGGAGCCGGCTACCCTTGCCGCCGCTCAGGACGAGGCCCTTGAGCGCGCCGTCGCGGCCACCGGCGGGCGCTTTGCCGGTCGTTCGCTTGGTCGTAGTGGCAGTGGTTGTCATCGGTTAGATTAACGGCCGGCCGTTTGGTTGGTTGCGCGGTTGCTTCCGAGTGTGCCAGAAAAGCGCCCGAATCTCGGCCGCCGCCCGCCCGAGGCGGGTCGGGTGGCGCAGGAAATAAAGCGGCGCGTAGAAGAACGCCTGCGACGCGATGGCCGTGGCAACCTGGAGGGCACTCCCCCTCTTTCGCACGAAGAGCAGGGCGTTGCGCCGGTACAGGTAGTGGAACTTGGCATCCGGCGCCTGCGAGCGCACAGCCTTGTGCCAGACGCGTGAGTTCGGGATGTAGTAGCAGCGGAGGCTGGCCTCGCGCGCGCGGAGACACCAGTCGGTCTCCTCCCAGTAGGCGAAGTACTCCTCGTCCAGTAGACCGACTTTGCGGAGAGCCGCGGCCGGAATGAGCATGCACATGCCGTCCGCGTAGTCGCGGCGGGCGCGCTTGTCGTACTGGCCCACGTCGGTCTTGCCGCGGCCGATCTGCCTCGCGACGCCGCTCCAGAGGCTGACGGAGCCGCCGGTGGAGTAGAGGGTGCGCGGCTCGCCGTAGAAGAACGTTTTCGGGTTCGCCGCAGCCAGGTCGGTGAGGTCGCGCACGCCTTCGATGAGGCCGCTGAGGAACGTCGGGTCGACGATCGTGTCGTTGTTGAGGAGGAGCACATAGTCGGTGCCCAGCTCCAGGGCGCGGCGGATGCCGGCGTTGGCGCCGCCCGCGAAGCCGCGGTTCTCGGGCAGGCGGATGATCTCGATGAAGTCGCCGAACTCAGCGGCCAGAGCCGAGCCTTCGTCCTCACGCGAACCGTTATCGACGACGACGATGCGATTTTCGGCATAGTCGGCGGAGCGGAGGCTGCTCAGGCACTCGCGCGTATCGGCGAGGCCGTTCCAATTGAGGATGACGGTTGTGACGCTGGGATTTTCTTGCATAAGCCGTGGCGGGCTAGCAGTCACCCGCTTCGCTGAACACGATAAACCGGCGCGTCTTTCAGGGCAACCGTTGACGGAGCCTGGTAGTACCCGGAACCTTCAGCACTCAGCAGCAGCACTCAGCGCCGTGAGTCCAGCCTCTCTAACCCCTTCGCAGCAGGCGGTCGAGGAGAGATCGGCGTTCATCGAGCGCGGGCCCGACCTTCAGCACGGTGATGTCCTGTCCGTCCGTAACACCCTGGCGGCCGCACCAGAAGCCGTGGTGGATCGGCTGGTCGAACGCCATGCCCGACTTTGCGAGCATCTGGTCGAGTCTCTGGGGGGTGAAGGCGACGGCGCCTTCGGGGCACTCCTTGTCGGTGATGAAGCAGCCTTCTCCGTAAGGATAGGCGAAATTAAGGCTGAACGCCGGATCGCTACTGCTGGCCTCCATCAGCCTCCGCGATTCCTCGTCAATTACGAAGAACGAGGCCACCACCTTGCCTCCTGGCTTAAGTATCCGGCGGAACTCCTTCAAGTAATGAATGATGTCATCGTAAAACATGTGAGTGAAGACTGATTGCAGGATGACGCGGTCAACGCTGGCTGAAGGCAGTGGAAGCTTTATGTCCTGGACTCGCATGGATCCGCCGGCACTGTATATCTGGCTCTTGATATCGAGGTAGTGAAAGGTGAAATTCGGATACCGGGGTGTGATGTTGGCCTGGCACCATTCGATGCTCGCCCGGACGATATCGATGCCAACGTAGGCGCCCTCGCTGGAGAGGTGTTCCGCCAGTTGGATCGCGTCGCGGCCCACGCCGCACCCAACTTCAAGCACCGATGCGTCTTTATCGATCGGCGCGTATTTGGCGTACTGCTCCATGTGTCCGACGGAGATGGCTTCCCACGTATCGATGCCGCCGCCCGTCAGGTCGATGAGTTCGATGGGGATACGGTAGCCTTTGTACGCAAAGAGCTGTTCTTTGCTCACCTCAGTCATCTTCAGTCAAGCATAGTGAACGAGCGGAGGCTAAGACAACCAGAACTATGTTGACGAACTCCGCCTGCAGCGCTGGAGGCCTCGGCTCCCCGTCAAGCGACGAAAGGTTCGGGCCCGGCTCGCCACTGGCGCGCGTGTGACTACTGCGTGCAAAATGAGCACATGGCCCAGATCAAGGACGACGGGGAACGCATGATCCCCGCATACCACTCCGGGATGCTGGTCTATGCCGAACACATCTCTCGTTACAGGTTCGCCGCCCAGTTCGTCGCCGGCAAGCGCGTGCTGGACATAGCCAGCGGCACGGGCTACGGCTCCGAGTTACTGAAGCAGGCAGGGGCCACCAGTGTGATCGGCGTGGACTGCTCCAAGGACGCCGTAGCGTACTCCTTGGCCGAGCACTGCGGCGGGCATCCGGATTTCGTACTGGGCGACGCCGTACGGCTACCGCTGGGCGACCGCTCGTTCGACGTTATCGTCTCATTCGAAACGCTGGAGCATGTGCCGGAGCCGGACGAGATGCTCGCCGAGTTGCGCCGCGTGTTGAAGGAGGACGGTCTCATCGTTGCCTCCACGCCGAACAAGAGCGTTTACCCGGATGGCAACCCGTTTCACCTCCACGAGCTCACGTACGAAGAGTTCCTTGAGAGCCTCAACGCAAGCTTCAAGCACGTGCAGCTGCTTTCGCAGGACAGCTGGGTCGCCACTGCTCTCTTCGACGCGGAGACGATGACCGCCAAGGGCATCCGTCTCAACGGCAGCACGGACCTATACAAGACGGTGCCGCGAGAGCCGCAAGAGAGCGTCTACATGATCGCACTCGCCTCGAACGCGCTGCTGCCGAAGGTGAGCCTTCAGCTCACGTTGATAACGCCGACGGAGGTCGAGGGTCATATGCGCGCTGTGGCTGAAGCGAGGGCCGAGATCGCGCGCCGGGACGCAGAGGCGAAGGAGCAGGCTGTCCGCGCAGCCGCGCTCGCCGACCGCGTAGCCGCACTCGATGCCGATCTATCCAGCGTCAGCGCGGCCCTGGACGAGAGCGATGAGTTGCTGGCCGGAGTGGAAGCGCAGTTGCGCCTTACCCGGCAGCAGCTCCAGGCGGCTACTGGCAGCGTGGGCTTCCGCCTGCTTGAGCGGGTGCGACGGCCAATCAACTGGCTGGCCCCGCCGAATACGCGGCGCCGCGTCCCTCTGAAGCTGCTCAGCCAAGCGTTGAGGATAATCCTCAACGAGGGGTGGTTCGTCTTCCTCAAACGGGCGGCGACGGTCTGGAGGTGGGCGCCTCGGCTGGTCCGCTCGCCCGGACCTGCGCGAGAGTCTGACTCCTCCAACGGGCAATACCAGAAGTGGCTGGAGGCTCACGCGTTGACGTCAGCGGGACTCCGGCGCGCCAGGAACGAGGCTGCCGAATTGGCATACCGGCCTACCGTCAGCATTGTCATGCCTGCCTATAACAGCGACCCTGTTTGGCTGCGCCAGGCCATCGAGTCCGTGCGTGCTCAGCTGTACGAGAGCTGGGAGCTCTGTATTGCCGACGACGGTTCGACGCGGCCTGGGGTGCGGGAGCTGCTGCAGGAGTATGACAGTGCCGATGAGCGTATCAAAGTCGCCTACCTGGAGAAGAACCAGGGAATCGGCACCGCTTCCAACGCCGCTCTGGCCATGGCCAATGGCGAGTTCGTGGGGTTCCTGGACCACGACGACGAACTGAAACCAGAGGCGCTGTTCGAGGTTGTGAAGCTGCTCAACGAGCGAACCGGCCTGGACTTCATCTACTCCGACGAGGACAAGCTGGACGAGAGTGGAAACCTCGTGTCGCCCTTCTTCAAGCCAGACTGGTCGCCGGATCTCCTCATGACCATGAACTACATCAACCACTTCAGCGTGATCCGCAAGGCGCTGGTAGATCGCGTAGGCGGCTTCCGGCCGGACTACGATGGGAGCCAGGACTACGACCTTGTGCTGCGGGTAACCGAGCTCACCGAGAGGGTAGCCCACATTGCGAAGCCCCTCTATAGCTGGCGCATGGTTGCTGGCTCGGCGGCGTCCGTCCCGGAAGCCAAGGAGTTCGCCTTCACGGCGGCCAAGAAGGCTCTCACGGACGCTCTGGCCAGACGCGGGCTCCCCGGGGAAGTCTCGGACGGTCTCGTCAAGAGCACCTACAGGACGAGGTACGCTATCAAGGGCAAGCCGAGGGTGTCGATCATCATCCCCACCCGAGACCGGCTGGATATGCTCAGTCGCTGCGTCCAGACCATCAGAAAGAAGTCGTCCTATGAGAACTACGAGATACTCGTCGTCGACAATGAGAGCCGGGAGCGCGAAACACTCGAATACCTTGCGTCCTTCCAGGGAAGGGTGATCCCTTATCCCCACGCCTTCAATTTTGCGAGCATCGTGAACGCCGGGGCCAGGGCCGCGGAAGGCGAGGTGCTGCTCTTTCTGAACAACGATACCGAGGTGATCTCCCCTGATTGGATCGAGGCGATGCTCGAGCACGCCCAGCGGCCGCAGGTGGCTGCGGTAGGAGCTCGCCTCCTGTACCCGGACGGCCGCATCCAGCACGAAGGTATCATCATGGGGCTCGGCGGCGGCTCTGCCGGCAACGTTGATCACCGCGGCTACTTCAGTCAGGGGCAGTCCGTGCGCAACTGCTCGGCAGTGACCGGGGCCTGCATGATGGTCCGGGCAGACGTTTTCTGGGAGTTGTGTGGCTTCGACGAAAGGCTCCGCGTAGCCTTCAACGACGTCGATTATTGCCTGAGGGCGCGCGAGAAGGGCCTGCTCGTTATCTACACGCCCTACGCCGTCCTCTATCATCACGAAAGCGCCAGCCGGGGCCGGCTGCACCCGGACGAGGACGAGAGTTTCTTCCGGGAGCGCTGGGGCAAGCCGGGACAGTACCGCGACCCCTACTACAATCCCAACCTGAGCAAAACACAGCCGTTTACCATCGAGGTCTGAACCCAGCGCCGCTAGCGACCAGTCGCCCCGGGTTCTACGAATGGCCTAGGTTCAACGGCGGACGGCGCGCAACTCCGCATACGCCAGCGCCGCCATACCGGCCAGACCAGCCGCCACGAGCGCCCACCCGATCCAGTACCAGATGTCTGCCCAGGCGCGGACTAATCCGTAGCTCAGGTCCACGTGCCCCGGATAGAACATCTGCTTGAAGCGAAACTCGTCGGGGTTGTCCACCGCGCAATAGAGGCGTACAACCGGGTCGCCCGTCGCGCCTGCCAGGGAGATATCCGGATCTCGGTCTACGGACTCTTTCCCGATGCTCAGCCCGGAGGTGAGCATGGTGATCTGTCCGGACGTCGGAGCGGGCAGCGCGTAGATAGACACCGACTTGTTCTCACCGAAATAGGTGGCTTGCTGCGTGCTCGGCGACGACAGCGTCAGCTCCTTCGGAGCCGGGTTCACGATCGCCAGGCCCACCGCTTCTACCGGGCAGTTCGCAGTCGCCGATACGGACGCTGCCGAAGCGTACCCCTCGTTCAACGGCTGATCGACCACCGGGGCGAGACGTCCGTTGACGACGCCATCGGAGTATGTGGTCGAGAGGTAGTGGTGAGTGAGCTCGCGTTCGCGGATGAACGCGATGCCGAGGACGAGAACGATCGCGAGCACGCCCACCCTCGAGCCGAAGCCGATGATCAGCCCCGCCGCCATCGCGATCGAGACCAGGCCTAGCGCCGCGTAGACATGGCGCCCGACAAGCGCTCCCGCGCCTCCCCAGCTGGCGAGAGTGCCAACCAGCACGGTCACAAACGCTACCGGGAAGGCGATGGCCGCCCAGCCCAACGCCGTCGCGTCCCGGTACGACCGCCGCCAAAACGCTCCGGCCATCCCGGCAACGACGGCGATGACGCAGGCCGCCTCCAGCGATAGGGCGTACGCTGTGCGCACCCCCAGTGTGTGCGACTGCAGGTCCCAGAACGCGGTGCACGCGTTTTTGAAGTGGGCGCGCAGACCGGCAAGCGTCCTCGGGACGTGCGGCTGAAGCGGGGCGATGATGTCGTTCACTCGCGAGTTCGCGCTGAACGACCCGTAAGTCGCCAGGTTCCAGGTCACGTATGGAAACAGAACGAGCGCCGCAGCAGCGGAATAGACCAGCCCCCAGACCACGAGGTTGCGGAGCGTCTCGCGCCGGATTAAAAGGAGTCCCGCCAGCACGATCGCCGCGAGGGCGGCGACAGGCACCGCTGTGTTCTTGGTGAGCATGGCCAGACCGAACAGCAGCCCGCCGATCGCGGCCTGGCCGTTGTTGATCCCGCGCCAGGCTGAGGCGACCGGGATCAGCGCCGCGATGGCGATGGGCACGACCAGCGCGTCATTCGTAATCGAAGTCGTGTTCGCGTCAAACCCCTGGATAGCGACGAGGATCGCCGGCGCGGCGAGCCAGACGGCGGGATGTTTGGGGAACAGCTCGCGCGCCAGCAGCCAGAGCAGCGGCACAGACGTCAGCAGTATCAGCAGCGTCGCGACCCGGAGGACGTAGATAGTCGCGATCGTGCCGAACGGGTGCGCGAGCCAGTACGCCGGCACCAGCAGCGCGTAATAGAGCGGGCCTTGATAGCCGGCGCCCTCGTACTGCTGTCCGAAGATGCCCCAGTCGGAGTCTTTGCTGACGGTAGGCCCGGCGGAACGGAGGCCCAGCGTTGGCGACGTCTTTGCCACTCCGAGCACGTCGAGCTGCAGCTTGTCTTCGCCAACGACGGGTAGGTGACCATGCGCCATGAACTCCACATAGCTGTAGTGCTGTGCCTCGTCGATGGGATTCCAGAACTCCGTGGTAGCCACCCAGTACCCGCCGCGCAAAAGGCCAACAAGGACGATTAATGAAAGCAGCCAGACGTGCAGCTTCGTTGGCACGCGTTCGCGGATTGAGTCTCGACACGAACGCCGGCTAGTGGACTGGGCGTCGGACATCCGACCCCTCAGACGCCGACGCCGGAGCCGTGGGTAATTCGCTCGAGGTACTCGGCGACGACGTCCTCGGCGCGGCCTTCACGCAGGAGGCGGCCGTGGTCGATCCAGATCGCGCGGTCGCAGAACTCGCTGACAAGATCAGGGTTGTGCGAGACGAGGACGATCGTCATGCCCGAGGCCTTGAACTCGCGCATGCGCTGGAGGCACTTCTCCTGGAAGAAGGCGTCGCCGACGGACAGCACTTCGTCGACCAGGAGCAGGTCCGGGTTGCTGTGCACAGCAACCGCGAAGCCAAGGCGCGCGTACATCCCGGACGAGTAGCGCTTGAC
>JBGPBZ010000041.1:0-18184 GCA_041481535.1 Dehalococcoidia bacterium
CCCCGGGCAGCATCTACAGCGCCACCGAGGATCAACGCCCAGGTTGACCAATACGGAAAGCCCTGCGCATTCGATAGCGTGAGGCAGGCCTGTGCGCGCTGGTCTACCATGTCGTACTCGCCGCGCAGGTAGTAAAGCCAGGCCGCGCAAAACAAGCCGTAACACCTGCTGAAGGGATGATCGACTTCCTCCGCCAATCGCAGGGCATCCTCACTGGCGCGGACGGCTTCCTCCGGGTAGCCCTGGAGCCAGAGGTTAAGCGACGACCACGAAAGAGCCATGACTTTGGCATCCTGTCCAAAGATGAAGGCCAGCGGTCGGTGCTCGCCCAGGTCGTACAGGCTTTCGAGTTCCCCGAAGTGCTTCATGGCCTCGCCGAACTTGCCGCAGGAGGTCAGGACCTCCCCCAGGGCGGTGTGACCTTGCATGAGTAGGCTTCGGTCCTGGGCTTCTCCGCCCAGCGTTACGAGCTGAGTCGCCAGCCTGAGCGCCTCAGAGTGCTGAGCCCGGACGAAAAAGAAGGCCCAGAGTCCGTAGATCACGGGGAGTAGTTGTGGCGTCTCCCCGATCTTTTCGCAGAGCTCGTTGGCGCGCGAATATGCCGCTTCGACTTCGGGCGCTGCGTAGCCCTTAGACGCCAGCAGCGGAACGCCGAGCGTGATCTGCAACTGGATCTCCTGCTGGTCTCGCACTGATCCTTCGGGGAGCGCCGGCAGCAAATCCAGGGCCTTTCTCAGGTAGGTAATCGCCTCCAGGTTGGCGGAGCGCTGAATGGCTCGCTGTCCGGCCTGCAGCCAGTACGGAAGCGCCTTCTCAACCAGGCCGGCCTCGGTGTAGTGGAACGCCAGGACCTCCGGCTGCGAGGCCATCACTTCCGGCGTCACTTCGCAGATTGCTTCTGCAGCCCTGTTGTGCAGTTTTGCACGGCTGCCGCGCATAAGCCGCGAATAAGCAACCTCTCGCGTAAGGGCGTGCTTGAAAGCGAAACTGTCGCTCTGCGGATCGGCAGGCAGGATGAACTCGGCGTTTGCGAGAGCTTTCAATTGTGCTCCCAGTCGAGGACTACCCTCCAGAACGTGACTGAGCAGCGCAACCGAGAACTGCTGTCCGAGAACGCTGGCAACCTCCAGGGTGAGACGCGTTTCGCTATCCAGCCTGTCGATCCGCGCACCAAGCACTCCTTCGACAGTCGCTGGAACTGCCAGTTGGTCCGGCGAGCCGTTAAGGGACGTTTTGCCGTTGTGGCGTAGCACGTTCGTTTCTTTGAGGGTGCGCACAAGTTCTTCGATGAAGAAAGGATTTCCTCCCGAGTGTTCGTAGATATACGTCTCCAGCTCCGGCGCAACCTCCGTATCAAAGAGTGAATCAATCAGGCGCTGCGAATCGGTTCGCGCCAGCGGCGACAAAGCCAGGCAAACGTACCCCGAGCGGTCCTGCCATGGCGGTTGGTAGTCGGTCCGGTGCAGGAAGACAAGCAAGACGCTCAGAGAAGAGATCACGTCCAGGAAGCCGGCGAGGAACTCTTCCGTAGTTGGTTCCACCCAGTGCAGGTCTTCAATGACCAGCACCAGGGGCTGCTCGCGGCAGGCCGCCTTGATCAAGGCAATGAGTGCGGCGAAAGTGCGGCTGCGCCTCATCTGCGGATCCAGGAGGCTGTATGCCGGATCGCGCGGCGGGAGTGACAGGAGGTCGTCAAAGCACGGCACGAAGTCCTCCAGGCCCAGGCCGACCGATGAAATCACCCTTCGGTCTGCCTCTGTAACGGCGTCCGTAAATCCGAAGAACTGTCCGACGATCTCCGCGATGGCTTGATAAGACGTGCCACCGTAAGGCAAACAACGACCCTCGAGGTACCGCGTGGAGGGCGGGAGGCTCTGCTTGAATTCGTGCAAGAGGCGCGACTTACCGGCGCCGGCCTCACCCTTTAGCGCCACGGCTTGACCACGCCCCTGGGATGCCTCCTCAAGCAGCACCCCGAGAATTGACTTCTCGGCGGCTCGTCCAACGAAGGGACTGAAGACCCGCTGCTGAGAGACTTCGATTCGCGTCCGGGTACGCATCGCCTTCGTGGGCTCGTAGGCGACCACCGGCTCCTCGCGTCCTTTCAAGGCGATTTCTCCCCGCGGGGTGTAATCGAAAGCATGCTGCGTCAGGTGGTACACGCCTTCACCCACCAGGATCTGACCAGCCGTGGACACACTCTGAAGGCGAGACGCGACGTTGACCGCGTCGCCGATGACGGTGTACTGCATCCGTAAGTCAGAGCCGACGTTGACAGCGATAACCGCTCCAGTGTTGATGCCAGTGTGCATCGTGAGCTCAACGCCAAGCTCGCTGCTGAGATCGGCCAGCGCTTCCCGCATGTCCAGGGCCGCGCATACCGCGCGCACTGAGTCGTCTTCGTGCGAAATGGGGGCCCCGAAGAGCGCCATTATGCAGTCGCCGATGTACTTGTCGATTGTGCCCTCGTAGCTGTACACAATCTGGCCGAGCTTCTCAAAGCATCGGTTGATGATCTCGACGACCGCTTCCGGATCTAGCCGCTCCGACAGTGCCATAAAGCCGCTGATGTCGGCGAACATGATCGTGACGTTCTTTCGCTCACCTGCTGAGGCACGTCCTTCCGAAACGATCTTTGCGGCCAGCTGATCCGGCACGCCTTTGAGGAGCCGCTCCAGCATGGCGTTCTCTTGAGGGGAAGCGAGAAGCGTGGCCCCGCACGCACCGCAGAAACGCGACCCGGGGCTGGCCCGCTGGCTGCACTCGGGGCACGCCGCAGTCAGAGGTGTGGCGCAATTCTCGCAAAAGCGAGCGCCTTCACGGTTAGCGTGCTGGCAACGGGGACAATTGATGGCCATTGGACGCGTTTTCTCCTGCGATCGCGGCTATCCTATACCATGGCGGGGTGCTCTGGAGTGGAACTCTTTTCGTACCGTCGTGCCCGTTGTCGCGATTCGAGTGTTCCGAACGACACCGAAGTCTCGGCTCAAGAATCGCGCGCCCCACCACACCTGTGGCCAAGAAGGATGGGAGCCCGTCGCCGACTATGCGCTCGCCTGGGCGGTGAACAGAACAACGCCTGCACACGTGCCCGAAGCGATGCTGGCCCGCTGAGGCCGTACAGCATCGGAGTGGTGCCGGCGCTCAGGACAAGAGCGCCGGCACCTGGCGTCCAAGGGAATGTGTGATGTCAGCGTGCGCCGTGTGTGACATCGCCGTGATGGACCTCCTAAACACCTGTCAGGAGATCTTGTCCCAAACGCGAATCCTTCGCGGCTGAGTTATCGCGCTGTTTGCGGAGATCTCTTAAACCCCCAAAATCGCGCGCAAACCGGGGCTTTCTTGGCGGCGTTCAGCGGCGTTCAGAGCCCGTCTCGTAACTTTGCGGGGACCCAGCGCCAATGACTATGACCTAACGCAAGAATCCGCCCATTTCGGCGGATTCTCTCTCAAATGCTAGTTGGTCGGGGCGCTCGGATTCGAACCGAGGACCTCCTGAACCCCATTCAGGTGCGCTACCGGGCTGCGCCACGCCCCGACCGGAAAGACTCGCTTATGGTAGCACGTGCGCACAGGCGTTGGGGTTAACGATGAGGGTGCGCGATAGCCGCGCTAGTAAGCGTGTGAGAGGGCGATAATCGCGACTCCGGCGAAGGCGACGGCGGCGAATTCGCTGGCAGTCTTGATATCGAGGCGGCGCGCCAGGTAGTTGTGCATCAGGCCGGTCATCAGGTAAAAGGCCAGCAGCAGGAAGACAGCGGCGGCGCTTTCCTCCAGCGGCAGGAAGTGCGCGACCCAGGCCGACTCGCCCAGGAGCAAGCCGATCGCCAGCGAGTAGAGGATCGTCCGCGTCGAGTCCATGCCCTCTTCGCGCAGCACCTCGATCGCCAGCAGGACGCTCACGATGCCGGCGGCGAAGGACGCGGTGAATGTGCTCAGGTCGAAATCGTAGATGGTGGCGAAGAAGAGGAAGGCGATGACGTACGTGGCGCCATTCAGGACGAGGCGCGTAGCCTGGAAGTTGACCGAGGCGCGATCGACGGACTCGTACTCGGCGCGGAGGATCGCCCAGAAGGGGACGACAGACAGAAGACCAGCGCCGATCGTCCAGTAGCCGCCGGCGACCTCTTCGAGGAAGATGCCTGCACTCAGCGCGAAAAGCACGGGGACGAAGAGATAGAGCGCAGTGTCGTCGATCCGCTCGAACTGGGCCTCGGGGTGGTGACGCACGATCGCGTCCGTCCCAAAGGCAGCGAGGCCACAAATCAGAAGGAGGAGCCAGTTCTGCGTCGGCTCAATCGCCAGGTAGGCGGTCAGGCCCAACGCAAGGACGCCAGCAAGGACATGGATCCTGTCCAGCCGGTTCGATATCTCCCCCAGAGTGAGCGGGGTACGCTGAGCGACCCGCGCCTCAGCGCGCACCCGGGTGAATTCCTTCACGAGGTGTAAGGCTAACTGCGTCCCGGAAGGCTGTCAACAGTCAACCTTCCGATTGCCATACGTGCGAGAACGAGCATTTACGAGATCGTAATTCGTGCCGGACGCTAGCTCGCCGTGCCTGCCGCTACGGCCTCCTCAGCGGCTTTCGCGTGGGAGGCCAGCTCAAGAGTTCGCTGTAATCTGTCACGCCAGCCTTCGCTCAGCTCCACGCGGAGGACGTGGCGCGTTACCTGGACGCCGCGGGGCACGCTCGCTTCAAGGGCGGCTACGGGAAGCGGCTGGCTCTCGCGCGTGCGGATGACCGCGGCGCCGTCTTCGGTGCGGATCGACTCGACGCCGAGAGGCCTGGCCATAGCGCGCAAAACGACCACGTAGAGCAGGTTCTGCGCGACGGGAGGAGGCTCGCCGAGGCGATCTACCATCTCGCGGCCGATGTTGGCGACGGCTTCCGGGTCGGACGCTGCACTGAGGCGCTGGTAGAGCGCGAGGCGCATGTTCAGGTCGGGGACGTAGGCGTTGGGCAGGTGCGCGGAGAGCGGCAGGTCGATCGTGACATCCGGCCCCTCGATCTCCTCATCCGGCGTTTCGCCGCGCATGAGGGAACGATATCGTTCGACGGCATTCGCCAGTAGTTTGACGTAGAGATCGAAGCCAATCGCGGACATATAGCCGGACTGCTCGGCGCCGAGGAGGTTGCCGGCGCCGCGGATCTCCAGGTCGCGCAGGGCGATCTGAAAACCGGCGCCGAGCTCCGTCGCCTCAAAGATCGTTTGCAGCCGCTGCTTCGCGGTGTCGGTGAGCCGGCCCTTCTTTTCGTGGAGGAGGTAGGCGTAAGCCCGGTTGGCGCCGCGACCGACGCGGCCGCGGAGCTGGTAGAGCTGCGCGAGGCCGAGCTTGTCCGAGTGGTTGATGACGATCGTGTTGACGTTCGGGATGTCGAGGCCGGACTCGATGATCGTCGTGCAGACGAGGACATCGAGCTCGCCGCGGGTGAACTCGTCCATGACGCGGGCGAGCATGTGCTCCTTCATCTGGCCGTGGCCGATGCCGATCCGCGCGTCGGGCACGATGTCGCGCACCTTGCTCACGATCATGTCGATGTTATGCACGCGGTTGTGCACGAAATAGACCTGGCCGCCGCGCTCCAGCTCGCGAGTGATCGCTTCGCGGACGGTGCGGTCTTCGTTCTCGGCGATGTAGGTCTTGATCGGCAGGCGTTCCTCGGGCGGCGTCTCCATCGTCGACATGTCGCGGATGCCGCCGAGCGACATGTACAGCGTGCGCGGGATCGGCGTCGCCGAAAGCGTGAGCACGTCGACCGCCTTGCGCATGTGCTTGAGGAACTCCTTGTGCGCGACGCCAAAGCGCTGTTCCTCGTCGATGATGACGAGGCCGAGCTCCTTGAGCTTGATGTCTTTCTGGAGCAGACGGTGCGTGCCGATGATGATGTCGATCTCGCCGGAAGCCAGCTTCTCGACGATCTGCTTTTGCTCGGCGTCGCTGCGGAAGCGGGAGATGACGTCGACGCGCGCCGGGAAGGCGCCGAGACGTTCGCGGAACGTGTTGTAGTGCTGCTGCGCGAGGACGGTTGTCGGCACCAGGATGGCGACTTGCTTGCCATCCATCACGGCCTTGAACGCGGCGCGGATCGCGACCTCCGTCTTGCCGTAGCCAACGTCCCCACAGACGAGGCGGTCCATCGGGCGCGGCGTCTCCATGTCGCGCTTGACGGCGTTGATCGCACTGAGCTGGTCCGGCGTTTCGACATAAGGGAACGAGCCTTCCAGCTCGGCTTGCCATGCGGTGTCGGCGGGGAACGCGTAGCCCGGCATCGCCTCCCGCTGCGCATAAAGAGCGAGCAGATCTTTCGCAAGCTGCTGCACGGCCTTGCGCACGCGCTGCTTGGCCCGCTGCCACTCGCCGCTGGAGAGTCGCGTCGGGTGCGGCATCCGTTCCGACGGGCCGATGTAGCGAGACACGCGGTCGAGCTGGTCGGTGGGGACGAAGAGGCGGTCGCCTTCGGCATAGTGGAGCTCCAGGTACTCGCGCTCGTTGCCGTCGACGGTGCGCTGGATGAGGCCGGCGAACTTTGCGATGCCGTGGTCGATGTGGACGACGTAGGCGCCGACGACGAGCTCGGCAAGGAACGCTTCGCGGTTCACGGGCTGACGTGGCGCCGCGCGTCGCTGCTTCACAAAGCCGAACACTTCGGCGTCGGCGAGCAGCGTGAGCGCTGGCTCGATCAGCTTCCACCCCTCGGCGAGCGAGCCGCGCACGACCGAGATCAGCGGCGGTTCCTCCGGTATGTGGGCCGAGACGACGACGGGCTGCCCCTGTTCATCGAACAGCTCGGCGATGCGCTCTGCTTGTTGCGACACGATGACGGTACGGTCACTCTTCGCGGCGGCCTTGATCGCCTCGTCAACGAGTTTCTTGAGCTGGCCGCCGTACGCCTGCGCGGCCGTGAACGGCAGCCGAATGACGTCTTCGTCGGCCGCCCAGCGCGATAGGCGCAGCACACGCGAAGCTTTCTCAACACGCGGCGCGAGGGACGGCCAGTCTTCGAACGGCTGGGGGAGCCCGCGCGGGATCTCGCCCTGCGCCTCGAGCTCTTTGCGGCTTGCCTCGGAGTCTTCTTGCGCCTCGTCGACGGCGGACTGTAAATCGGCTTCTTCGTCGAGGACTAGCAGACCCTTCGCCGGCAGGTGATCGAGGAGTGTCGCCGGCGCGAGGAACGGCACATAGAACGCGCGGTTGGGGAACGCGAGGTCACTCTGCAGCCACGCCACGTCATCTTCGAACTTTGCCCGCACTTCGTCCGTTGTCGAGTGATAGTTGAGCTTCTCGAGAAGCGCCAGTGCGGGCGCCGTACTTGCGATCGCGACTTCTTGCGCCGGCCCGATCACCGCTTCGTCGAGCGTAGCGGTTGTGCGTTGCGTGGACGGCGCGAAGTGGCGCAGCGATTCGACCTCCTCGCCGAAGAACTCGATGCGGATCGGTTCGTCGGCGGCCGGCGGGAAGACGTCGACGATGCCGCCGCGCCGGGAGAATTCGCCGGCCTGCTGGACGATCGGTTCGTTCGCGTAGCCGAGCTTGTCGAGCTCGCGGAGGAAGTCCTCCATGTCCAGCGACTCACCCTTCCGCACAGTCTGCACCGAATCGTGTACGTCCTCCACGGCGAGTGTACGCTGCGCCACCGCCAGCGCCGAAGCGACGACCACGATCGGTTCGCCCGCATCCAGCGCCGCCAGTACGGCGAGACGTTGTCGCACGACCTCAGGGTCGGCGGCGAGGCGTTCGTAGGGGAGGACGTCGCGCTCGGGGAAGAGCATCACGCGTCGGAGTTCGCCGAGCCATGCCGCAAGTTCTTCGCAGAGGAGCTGCGCTCGCGAGTCCCGCGCAGTCAGGATGAGGAGCGGACCGCTCTCGTGCGAGAGCAGCGCGGCGAGCGCGACGGGCTTTGCCGCGTCGGAGAGCCCTGCTGTTTCGCGCGCGGAAGCACGGGTGAGCCGCTCTCGCAGATCGCCGAAGCCGGGCGCTTTTTCGATTGTTGGGAGCAGGCCGGAGAGGTCCATTCGCCTCGATTCTTGTAAAGGCAACGCTTAAAGGGGCCCCGCGCGTGTCGGGGCCCCTTTGCGTGCTGTTCGATCAAATACTACCAGCCGCGTCTGCTAGGAAACTATGCAGCCAATGTCATCTACTCCGGCGGCGGCCACGTACTCACTTGGAACCGAAGGTACGCAACACTGCATCCCGGTGCGCGGCAATGGGGAAGTGTTCGCTCGTGATGCGAGACCAAGCTCTGCGTGTTACCAGGGCCTCAAGCCGGCGGGTGCAGGCGGGGTGCATAGCTCCAAGCAGGCCGATCCGGCTGGGCCATCGTGGAGCTACTCGCCGCCCGCAATATGAGCAATCACCTGAGACCTTGTTCGAGCATCTGCGGGAGCAAAACGGCCCCAGGCGATGGCGCGGTGCGCGCCTAAGGAACGACTTGTGCTCCTTGTGACTTCGCTCGAACTTTTCTCCACACTTTGTACACGTCAGGGTATATACCCTTCGCGACTTCTTGGTTCGGCACTGCGCACAAAATCCCGAACGATTGCCTGCGGCGACCCTTTTTCGGCAGCCGGAGCAGACCCCGAACAGTTTCGGCTTTAGCCTGGACTTTACGCCCCGGCGCGCGCAAATCTGACGAACCCACTCTCGTGAGCAGCCCACCTCCCGAGCCAATCGCGTCATCTCACCGCGGTAGAGCACGTCGCGATCACCGATTAGTCCCAGAAGTCGGTCGCTCGTTGTTGCAGACATATGAAGTGTACAGCTATCTATTGTAGCGGTTCATCGCTGTTTCGAGGCCGTCCCGGAGGATCATTTCGACTGCTTGCGTCGCGCGGGTGACGGCGCCCTGCAGCGTCTTCGCCTGCTCCGAGCCGGGGTCGCCTAGGACGTAGTCGCCGACGACTTCGGGCTCCCAGGACGGCTCGCCGGCGATGTGCGGCCGGCCGATGCCGATGCGGATGCGCGCAAACTCCGGCATCCCGAGGCTGGCGATGATCGACTTCAGGCCTTTGTAGCCGCCGTCGCCGCCGCCAGCGCGAATCCGGATGCGGCCGGCGGGCAGGTCGAGCTCGTCGTAGATGACGAGCAGGCGGTCGGGCGCGATCTTCCACTTGCGCATGGCGGGCGCGACGGCGTCCCCACTCTTGTTGACGTACGTGCGCGGCTTGAGGAGCACGACATCGTGGCCGGCGATCTTCCCTTCGCCGAGCGCGGCGAGCGTCCTCGTCTTGAGGTTGACGCCGTGCAGGCGGGCGAGCCTGTTGACGGCCCAGTAGCCGACGTTGTGCCGGTTGTGCGCGTACTCCGAGCCGGGGTTCCCGAGCCCGACGATCAGCCAGCGGTCAGCCACGCAACGATTCTAGTCTATCCCTCGTGCACGCTTGCAATCAGCAGGCACCTCGCCCCTCGTGATGACTGCGTGCCCCTCGCCCGCCGGACCGGGAGAGGGGTGAGGGGACCTATCGCTTCTTCTTCTCTTCTCCTGGCGGTAGGCTGCGGTGCGACGCCTGCTGCGCCCGTTCGATGAGGTCTGTCACTTCGGCGAGCTTTTCGCGGACGGCGGATTCGTCGGGCGTCTCGCCGCGCTCAACCTGGGCGAGGAGCGGGTCGAGGACGGCGTTGATCCGCGCCTCGATCAGGAATCGGCGGAGGTAGTTCGTGAGCGCGTCGTCCAGCACTTCGGCGAGCGTGGAGAGCTGAGCGGCTTGCACGACGCGGAGAAAGCGCTCGATGCGCGGGTCGTTGCTGCGCTCCAGCGTCTCGCGCACCGCGACCGATGACAGTCGGGCGAGCTGGCGTTCGATCGAACGGTCGAGGCGGGAGAGCGCCTCTTCTGCTTGCGCCAGCGGCGGTCCCTGGTCGAGGCGGATGCCGCAGGCGGGGCAGACCGGCGATTCGGCGAGGGCTTCCGACAGATGCTGTAGGGGCACAGCATGCTGCGCCCGTACAGCATCAGCGACGGTCAGCGCGCACCCCGACGTCTCTTCCGCCAGGCTCGCTATCGATTCGAGCGCCATCTCACCGACGGGCGGGCCGAGCTCCGCAAGGCTGTTCAGACGGGCGAGCGCGGCGGCGCGCGTCTGCGCTTCGAGGAGGTGAGACTCGATGCCGGACATCGTCTGCCAGTACATCTCGTGGTGGCGGACGTAGGCCTTGCGGTACTGGCGGCGGAAGTGCTCGACGGCGGCGAGGATTGCGGGCAATCGCTGCGGCTCGCGGACGAGGGCAGCGAAGGAGAGCTGCTCGGCCGCGACTGCGCGGTCGAGACGGAGGTCGGGCAGAGTTTCGGGGACGTCGATCGACTGGAGGTAGCGGCGCGTTTGAAGGAGGGCCAGCGCGCGCTCGGTGTCGGCGATCAGGCCCCGCATCAGGTACGCGCCCTCGGCCAGTTCGGCGATCGCGTTATCGTTCTCGCCGGCATCGATTTGCGAGGCGAGCTCCCGGAGGTGTTCGATCTGCGGCGCGACTGCTGCGATGACAGATGGATCGAGGGAAAGCCGCGCCTCGGCGATCAGCCAGTCGACAGCCGGTTTGACGCGGGCGGTATCGCTGGAGGTTGCGACATACGCCGGTGCCAGCGCCTCGGCGATGATCTGCTCGCGGGCCGCTGCTTCTGCGGTCTCGCCTCCGTAAGTGGTGCGCGGTTCTGACATGACGCTCCCTCTCTCGTGACAGCGCGAAAAGGTTTGAGGCGATGTTTGCGCGTGCCGTTCAGCGAGTCAAGAGACGCGTGTCACTAAGGCGCCGGGGTTCCGGAGGTGCCGGCGGCCGGGATGAACGCCTTCGAAACGTCCGCCAGTTCCCCCACCGCGTCGTATTGGTGCAGGTAATCGTAAAGGTGCTGCCACTGGTCCAGCGTCTGATATCCGATTCCATGCTGCGCCGCCGCGCCCTCTTTCGCCATGTCCAGCTCCGTGCCCAGCATGAACCGCTGGTGGGCGGGGTCTTCGTCCGGCGCATATCCGAGCACGATCTGCACGGCCTCGTCCCGGTGCGTGTCCGCGTAGGCGATCCCCTTGAGCGCCGCCCTCACGAATTTGCTGACGACGTCCGGGTTCTGGGCAATGTAGTCCTCGGTCGCAACATACGTGAGGCCGAGGGTGGGAGCGCCGTAGTCCGCGGCGGTGAAGACTTTTGTGGGGTAGCCGAGCCTGGCGAGCGTGTCAGGCTCGTTCGAGAGAAAGACGGGGTAGATGTCGAGCTGGCCCTCGCTGAGGACGGATGGGTTGAAGCCGGTGCGGACTTCGGTGATCGACGAGCGGTTGATGTTGTTTGCGGCGAGGATCGCGAGGTAGTCGGGGGGCACGGTGTCGCCCTTGTAGCCTGCGGTCTTGCCGGCCCAGTCCGCGGGCGAGTTGATGCCGGACGATTGCAGGACGGCGAACCCCTGCTGGCCGGTCTGCCCGATCAGCGCGATGGAAACGACCGGCACGGGCGGATCGCTGGCGCGGTGGCTCAGCAGCTCGGCGGCGTCAGCTGTGGAGAACTGCACGGTCCCGGCGGCGAGGAGCGGGAAGTTGTCGCCGGGCGTTGTGACGTGCTGGATATCGACGTCCAGGCCTTCCTCGGCGAAGAAGCCTTTGTCCCGGGCAACGTACGCGCCAACAAAGGGGAGGTTGGCTTGCGGCTTAAAGCCGGCCATGAACGTGACGTGCACCCGTGCAGCGGTGGCGGTCGACGAAACAGTCCCGCCCGTGGCGTTGTCGTCGTCACCGCACGCCGCCAACACTGTCGTGATCAGCAATATCGCTATGAGTGCCAAAGCCAAGCGCTTCATTCAGTCCTACTTCCTACTTCCTACCCCGTACTCCTGACAGATTCGTGCCAGAAGAGCAGGCGGCGCTCAGCCAGCGAGAGGATGATGTTGATCGCGACGCCGATGACCACCAGCACCGCGATGGCGGCAAAGAGTTCCGGTGTCCGCACGCCAAGCCAGGCCGAGTACACGACATAACCGAGTCCGCTCGTTCCGCTGAACCACTCAGCGACGACGGCGCCGATCAGCGCGAGCGGATACGACACGCGCATCGCGGCGAAGAGGTGCGGCAGTGAGCTCGGCACGCGCAGCTTCCAGAAGACGTGCCAGGGCGAGGCGTGGATCGAGCGGAAGAACTCTAGGGCTCGTGGGTCGACGTCGCGGAAGCCGGTCATCGATGAAACGAGCATCGGGAAGAAGCAGAGCAGCGCGGCGACTATGATCTTCGGCGTCTGTCCGAACCCAAAGATGATCACGAGCACCGGCGCGATCGCGACGAGCGGCATTACCTTCGCGGCAATCGCCAGCGGAAAGATCGCGCGCTCAAGCACGCGCGAGTGCGCCATCGCGATGGCCAGCGCAATCGCAACGGCGGAACCGAACGCGAGGCCGAGCGTCGCCTCCCACAGCGTGTAGGCGCCGTGCTTCAGGAAGAAGCCGGGATCGTCGAAGAAGCGGGACGCCACGCGGTCGGGCGCCGGCGCGACAAGCACCGAGACGTCCTTCCACTCGACGTAGGCCTGCCAGAGGGCAATGAGCACGGCGAACGCGACGAGCGGCGGCAGAACGTGGCTGGCAAGGGCGCGAAGCGTTCTGTTCACGCAGCCTCCTTGAGCAGCGCGCGGAGGTAGTCAGAGTAGTCCAGGAACGCGGCGCTGCGTTCGATCTCCTGCGTGCGGGGGCGGGCGAGCTCAACGTCGAGATCAGCTAGAACCCGCCCAGGGCGGGACGAAAGGACGACGACGCGGTCGGAGAGGACGAGCGCCTCCGCGATGGAGTGGGTGACGAAGAGGACGGTCTTGCGTCCGGCAGACTCAACGCGGGACCAGAGTCGCAGCAACTCGTAGCGCATGTCAGAGCGCGTGATCTCGTCCAGCGCCCCGAACGGCTCGTCCATCAGCAGCAGCGATGGGTCGAAGGCCAGCGCCCGCGCAATCGCCACCCTCTGCTGCATGCCGCCCGAGAGCTGGTGCGGGTAGTAGTCGCGGAAGCCCCTCAGGCCGACGAGTTCGATCAGCGCTTCCGGGTCGGGCAGTGCTCGCTTGCGCACGCCGTCGATCTCAAGCGGGAGGCGGACGTTCGCGAGGACGTTTCGCCACGGCAACAGCGCCGGGTCCTGGAACACAAACCCGATCTCGCGGCGGCGTTGCGCTTGCGCCGGCGCTTCGCCGTCGATGAGCGCGGCTCCTTGCGTCGGGGAGAGCAGACCGCCGGCGATGCGGAGAAGCGTCGACTTGCCGGAGCCCGTCGGGCCGATGATCGAAAGGAACTGGCCGCGTGGCACGCCGAGCGAGACGTCCCGCAGCGCGGGCAGCGGCTCACGGCCGTCGGTGAAGACGTGCGCAAGGTTATTCAGAGAGACGTGATACTGTGCTTCGGCCATGCCCTCGTATCCGTGGAGCGATATGGATCGAGGGGGTGCAGTCCGCCTGGGCGGATGGCCATCGACTCGTCTGCCGGAGACGCACCCCGCGCCATCTGTTCCGGCGAGTCGCGTGGGTAAGTGTACGGGTGATTGGGCGCATTCGCAAGCGCTCGAGGTGCGGGAGAGGATATACTTTCGCTCACTGCGAGGAGGAAATTGGAAATGGGAAATCGAAACAGCAAGCCGAGACGCCACCCTATTCCTACCTCCTACCTCCTACCTCCTATTTCCAGCTCAGCCACCAACGGAACAACCAGAAAGTCGCCAACATGGCCCGCATAGCATTTATCGGCGGCACCGGGCCCGAGGGTATCGGCCTCGCCATGCGCTTCGTGAAGAGCGGCAACGTCGTCTTCATCGGCTCGCGCACGGAAGAGAAGGCCGCGGAGGCCGTCGCCCAGATCCAGGCAGCGCTCCCGGAGGGCGAGATCTACGGCGGCTTCAACGTCGAAGGGGCGGAGAAGGCGGAGTTCGTCTTCGTGACTGTGCCGGCGGATGCCCACAAGGATATCCTCACGTCGCTGGCCGAGGCGATCGGCGACAAGGTCGTAGTCGACTGCGTAGTGCCGATGGTCTTTGGCGAGGATGGCCCGCGACCGGCGCCGCCCGAGGCCGGCTCAGCGGCGGAAGAGGCGCAGCAGCTGCTCCCGAACGCGAAGGTGATCAGCGGCTTCCACCACGTGGACGGGAAATCGCTGCAGAAGCTGGGCACGCCGATGCAGGGCGATGTGCTGGTCTGCGGAGACAACAAGACCGCCAAGAAGAACGTGATGGGCCTCGCCGAGGAGATCGAGTACATGCGGGCGCTGGATGCGGGTCCGCTTTACAACTCGCGGATCACGGAGTCGCTGACGGCAGTGCTGATCACCATCAACAAGCAGTACAAGGCGCACTCAGGAATCCGCATCACCGGCGTCTGAGGGCTGAGCCGGTGACGTGACTGACACCAGTGGCACATCGAAAACGTGGCGTTTAGAACAAGAGAGCATGAGGGCATGAGAACATCTCGATCACATGCTCCATTGCTCGAATGCTCACATGCTAGTCGCGCCGCTGACGGAACGTTCATTCCATGACAGATGCGATACAGATCATCCCCCTGCGCGGTCTGCCCGAAGTCCGGCAGGGCGATAACGTCGCAAAGATGATTGTCGAGGCGGCGGCGTCGGAGCCGGGGATTCGCGGCGGCGACGTTCTCGTCGTCACGCAGAAGATCGTCTCGAAGTCAGAGGGGCGCGTCGTTTCGCTGAGCAGCGTCAAACCGTCGGCGGAGGCGTTGCGGCTGGCGATCGAGACGGAGAAAGACCCGCGGCTCGTCGAGCTGATCCTGCGGGAGAGTGCGAGCATCGTGCGCCAGCGCGGCCCCATCATCATCACCGAGACGAAACACGGCTTCGTCTGCGCGAACGCCGGCATCGACGCGTCCAACGTTGGCCCCGAGGGCACCGTCTGCTTGTTACCCGAAGACCCCGACCGCTCTGCTCAGGCGATCCGCGCAGAGATCGGCCGCGCGACGGGGGCGGACGTAGCGGTCATCATCTCCGACACGTTCGGCCGCGCCTGGCGCGAAGGCCACACGAACGTCGCGGTTGGCGTCGCAGGGATGATGCCGTTCGCGGACTACGTTGGGCAAAGCGACGCCTTCGGCTACGAGCTGCGCGTCAGCACGTTGGCGGTCGCGGATGAGCTCGCCGGCGCGGCGGAGCTGGTCCAGAACAAGCTGGACGGCGTGCCGGTGGCGATTGTCCGAGGCTATACGTACCCCGCGGGAGACGGCACCGCGCGGGGGATGATCAGGCCGAAAGAGAACGACCTGTTCCGCTAGCCGCCAGGGCGGAGGGACGAGGCGACGATGAAGGTGTCAGAGGTCCAGCGTGCGGTGGCTGTGGCCAAGTCGATCGTGGCAGTGCTCGACCTGGCAGCCGACGACGCGATCGTTCTTCAAAACTCGAACAAACTCGCGCTGCGCCTGCTGCCCTGTGACGTCCTTGCTCGGGTGGCACACGTAGGACATGAGATCGCGCAGTTCGAAATAGACCTTGCTCAGCGGCTCGCCGAAACCGGTAGCCCGGTGGCTGCGCTTGAGCCTCGAGTGGAGCCGCGCGTCTACGAGCGCGACGGCTTCGCGGTCACGCTATGGACCTACTACGAGCCTGTATCACCTCCAGACGTCGAGCCAGCCGAGTACGCGCAGGCGCTCGCGCGGCTGCACGCTGGCATGCGGGAAATCGATCTCCCAGCGCCGCACTTCACGGATCGCGTCGCGGAGGCTCAACAACTCGTTGCAAGCCGCGACCACACTCCGGCGCTTGCTGACGATGACCTGGCGCTTCTCAGCACCACGTTACGAAGCATGAGGAGAGCGATCGTCAACCGCGCCGCCGCCGAGCAGCTGCTACACGGCGAACCGCACCCGGGCAACGTGCTCCACACGAAAACCGGCCCGCTGTTCATAGACCTGGAGACGTGTTGCCGCGGGCCGATCGAATTCGACCTCGCCCATGTGCCAGAAGAGGTCAGCGAGCGCTATCCGGGCGTTGATCAAGATCTGCTCCGCGAGTGCCGGATCCTCATGCTCGCCATGATCGCAGCGTGGCGCTGGGATCGAGACGACCAGTTCCCGAACGGGCGCCGAATGGGCACAGAGTTGCTCAGCCAGGTGCGGGCAGCGCTGGATAGCTCCGGATTGGATCGCGAAGTTAGTGCAGAACAAGCTTAGACGGCGTGCCGGTGGCGATTGTCCGAGGCTATACGTACCCCACGGGAGACGGCACCGCGCGGGGGATGATCAGGCCGAAGGAGAACGATCTGTTCAGATGAATCCTACCTCTTGCGCGGTGGTCTCCTTCTGTACGGATTCTGACTGAGCGGCTTTGTTCCGCCGAGTGTTCCGCGGTCATAGACGCGCCGCATCGCCGGCAACATCCCTTCCTCGCGCTTCCGAGATAACCCCTGCAGCTGCGAGAGGATGGTTGAGGCAACGAGCGGTGCATTCGGGAGTGTATTTAGCGAGCTCAGATCTACCGCATTCATTTCCATCAGATGGCCAATCTTGGAGAACCCGGCTTGTCGTAGAAGACTCTCCGTCTCGGGGCTAAGTGCGAGACCCTCAATGTCGAATGGAGCAAGCGCTCGGAAGTATCGCTGTCGTCCAGCGGAACAACCAGGCATCGCGAGCAACAAAGGCAGTCCTTCAAAAGTGTCCTTGCCGAGAAATTCATCCGCACGTTCGTCCTGTGGCCAAAGGAGTGCGGCGCCGCGAATGTATCGAGCTTTCTCTAGAATGCTCCTGACATTTCTGAATAGGTCCCAGCTCGCGAATATCAAGTTCGCGCCTTCTCTCGCATCCAGCGTGAAGCCCTCAAGGCAGGACTCTATTTCAGCCTGCAACTCGATTCGAAATATGCGGTTTGAGAAGAGAAGGATGTTGTATAGCGCGATTCGACTAACAGTCGCCGTCGCCACTCTCAAGACCACGATTACCAAAGCTCTGGATGCTTCCTGTCCGACGATTCCTAGCGCAAAAACACCGATAATCGCCGTAGCGAACCCAACGAAGGTAAGGGAGTCAACGCTCATCTGCCCGGCTCCAGGATCGGAGTACTCGAACTGCGAGGGCGGTCTGTATCGGCAATCGCGAACCGAGCTGCCCCACACGCGCCTTCTCCGCGCTCCGTCAGCGTGTAGTACCGGCGAGCTTTTCCTGTTTCCTTGTCAAGGTCCCACTGGGATGACAGATACCCGAAGTGTTCTAGACGACGAAGTGCGGGGAAAAGCGTGCCCCATGGGACCAGTTGTTTCGTCTCGTTCTTGATGACCTTTTGTAGTTGATATCCCCAAAATCGCTTTTCAGCGGAACGAGAGCTACTCAACATCCCATAACTCAACAGTAGTTGCTCTGTGTGGGTGAGTTCGGAGCTACGCGGCATAAATTTTCCTCGTCGATATATATCGATTGTGACTCAAAAGATCCGAAAAGTCAAGCCTTCGCCTTCCGCTTCCCGTTCCACCCACGCCTCGCCCGCACCACCTTCCGCTCTTCCACCGGCTCCGTTATCCGCTCTCGCTCCGCCTCCACGATCGGCTGGCAAACCGTGATCAGCCGCGCCAGGCGCGACGCGATCTCATCCGCCAGTGCTTCTGAGGGTGGGTCGTACGGAATCGTCTCGTGGATGCGGGCCCAGGAGGCGGTCCATTCTTCCAGCTCAAACGTTGGGCCGCATTGTGACTGGACTTCGGCCATGTGCTCGGCGAAGCAGGCGGCCCAGGCGTAGGAGAACTCCTGCGGGCCTTCGAAGTGGAGGCCGATCTCGATGCGCTCGGTCTTGCGGGTAAGCCAGACCTCGTAGTGCACCTTTGGCGAGTGGAAGTGCACCTGGAACCAGACAAACCGCACGCGGGCGGTACAGGAGTCGCGGAGTTTGGGCGAGAGCTGGGCGAGCGTCTCGTCCTGCACGCGCGCCATGAAATCGCCGACCTTCATCCGCATGCGAGTAGGGTCGAGGGTTCCGAGTCAGCGGTCAAGCCACCGATCTGCCTCACTCAAATTGTTACCGAAGGAAAAGCGTTGCCTCAAAAGTAGGGTTACCGAAAGGGGGCGACGTTGACGAGGGTGACAGTAAGCGAGTACGCGACGGCGGTAAGAGAGCGGTACCGCCGTGCTGGGAAGAGAGAGAAGGGTCGGATACTGGACGAATTCTGTGCTGCGACGGGAATACACCGGAAGGCGGCGACGCGGCTTCTGGGCCGCGGCGTCAGGCTGGCGCCGGCGCGCCGAAGAACAA
>JBGPBZ010000042.1:0-18106 GCA_041481535.1 Dehalococcoidia bacterium
AGATACACATCATCGACGCCGACGGCCAAAATATTCAGACCTTGCCGATGGTAGGCGACAATCCGTCATGGTCTCCTGACGGAAAGAAGATCGCCTACTACTCGACGGTCACTGGATCAACCGGCATCTGGGTGGCCACGCTGGACGGATCAGCTCCCCCGGTCATAGTTCATGCAAGCGGCATCCATGACTCTTCCTTCCGACCAGAATGGTCGCCCGACGGCACCGTGATCGAGTTCGTAGCCTTCACCAAGCTCGATAGTCATGGTGACGGTATCAACGATATCTATGTGATACCGGCGACCGGGGGCGCACCGCAAAAGATTACGAGCATTACCGACGAAGCCGGTGACTTTCAGGCTAGCCCGGTCTGGTTTGCGGACGGTACGCGCTTTCTAACGGCCCAGCACACTCCGCAAGCGTCGACCAAGCTAAAGATCGTCTCGTACCCAGGCGGAGCTATCACGCCGGTGGACATCACCTCATATAGGGCGACACTCTCTCCAGATGGAACGCAGGTCGTCTATCAGGGGCAGGATAACCATTTGCACGTTCAGAACATCAGTGGTGGAGCCGCGCTAGATGTAAGTGGCGGAGCGGTTACGCCGGACAGGCCCGATTGGGCGCCCGTAGGCGGCCCACTCAGCGGCATCGAGTTCACGCAGGCCGCCCAGACGCTGCAGCCTGTCAAGGCATTGGAAGACCAGGTGACGGATCACAAGAACACGCCGATTCCGATCGTCGCCGGCAAGATGGCGGTGATGCGCCTCTACTTCAACGCCGTCACGCAGGCTACTGACTTCAGGGTCCACACGACGCTCGGCGACTACGGCGGCAGCGCAGTCGACGCGAACGTCCATCTGGAACCCGGTTGCACCGCCACGCAGCGCAGGGACAATGCAAACAACTGCTACTCGACGGACTTCTACTTCGTGCCGCCTGAAGGAGACTGGTCCACTCCGGTCTCGATCAGCGACTCGGGCGACCACGCTGTCTATACGCACGATTTCCACTTCACAAGCGCCCGGTCGGTGCCGCTGACCATCGTTACAGTGCCGGTGTGTGACTACAAGATTCTTGCATCCTGGATTTGCCCGAACGATTCAGCCGTTGACGGACTCACGGGTCTCCTCCGGGCCGTCGCCCCGACAGACAGCGTCACCGTCGTCCATGGACCCACGTCGATCTACCTGGCGACTGACACGGCGGACAGCGCGTGGTGGTCCAGCGTGGTCGCCCAGATCTCCGCACTGGCGCTGACGAATCCCCTTGGCTTGAGCGGGCGTGTCGTTTGGGTGGGCGTGGTGCGTCCTGACCAGGCCGGCAGCATCCAGGGCACGGCTTTCTTTCAGCCCGCAGTGACGCTCTTCGGCAACGATGTCTCCGTCGCGGTGATGAAAACCGCGACGAGGGCGTTTGGCCAGGCAAACACGGACCAGAACCTGGCTCGGCTCGTTGCGCGCAGCATGGGGCTGAACTACTCCAACACGGCCGAACCCGCCACAAGTTCGCCGCCGGGCTGTTACGCGACGGCCCTCGATAGCAACTCGGACTGGATAGTTGTCACAAACAAGATTAGCTCAACGGGCTTCGATGTACTCTCCGGCGACGCCAAGCCTGGCGACAAGTTCCTCGAGCTGATGGGCTACTGCAGCCCGTCCTGGGTCTCGGAACACACGTATTTGGCCCTTCTCGACAAGCTGAAGACAGGGCTTTTCAGCAGTGCGGCTGTCCCTGCCGCCGCGGATGCCTCGTGGGCCGTGTCCGGTTCGATCAACGGCCAGGCCGCGACTCTCGAGCCCTTGTTCACCGTCGATACGCCGTCGTCCGGCGATGCCGGGACGGGCGCTTATCGCATCGAGGTACATAGCGCCGGCGGCAGCGTGCTGTTTGCCCGCAACTTCGACGCGACAGCCTCGTCTCCGGAACCGGCCGATGGCCAGCCGAGCGTACCGGGCCCCGCACAGTTCGCCCAGCTCATCGGCGTGCAACCTGGGGCTGAGCGAATCGTCGTTCTGCAGGGCAACACGGAGCTGGGATCGATCGACCTGACCGGCGCAGCGCCTACGGTCACGTTCGCTTCCCAACCTGCGGCAAGTGGCCAGCAGTCAATCACCTGGACGATCGCGGACACCGACAGCACGACGTTCACGTCGTCGCTCGACTTTTCGACCGACGGCGGAGCCACGTGGCAGCCGGTCGCTGTGGGGTTGCCGGATAGCGAGCTGACAGTCGACTTCGACCAACTGGCCGGCTCCGCCAACGCGATGCTCCGCGTACGCGTCTCGGACGGCGCGCACACAGGAGAAGCGACGACGGGGCCGTTTGCGGTCGGCGAAAAGGGCCCGAAGGTGAGCATCGTCTCTCCGGGCGACGGCGCGCTCATCCACGCCGGCCAGTTCGCCGCGCTGCAAGCTGCGGCCTCTGACGCGGAGGACGGTACGCTGACGGGCGGCGCCCTGAGTTGGTCTTCGTCGATCGACGGCCCGCTCGGCACAGGCGCTTCGTTGCCGGTGGCGACCCTTTCGCCTGGCACGCACGTGATCACGCTGACGGGCCACGACTCCGCCAACAACACCGCGTCGGACACGATCACGCTGACAGTCTGGGATGCAGCGCTGATCGAGGGACAGGCGAACGGCGACGTGGACTGCGACTTCAGCGTAACCGTCCTCGACGCGCTGGGGATCGAGCTCAAAGCGGCGGGCACGCCCAGGACGCAGCCCGTCGGGTGCGCGGACATCGGTTCGGGCTCACCCGAATTCGGGGACGTAGACTGCAGCGGCTCGCTCGACGCGCCGGACGTGATCGACGTGCTGCGATACGTGGTGGGCCGGCCAGCGCCGCCGCCAGGCGGTTGCCGTCCGGTGGGCTCTTAGCGCGCGGAGATTTTGTAGCGAAGGGATCGAAGAATCGTCTTAGGAGCGGGAGGCGGCAGGTAGTCTCTCGCCGACATATGCAGCGAGATCGGAGACGCGCGATGAGTAGCCCATCTCGTTGTCGTACCAGGACACGACCTTAACGAGGCCGCCGAGCGAGATTGTGTCGATGCCGGAAACGATGGACGAATGCTGATCTCCCCGGAAGTCCGAAGAAACGAGCGGCAAATCGGTGTACGCCAGTATCCCCTTCAATTCGACTTCGGCAGCTTCCTTTAACGCCTCGTTGACTTGTTCGGCCGATGCTTCAACTTCCAGATGCGCTGTGAAGTCGACGACCGATACTGTGGCCGTTGGCACGCGGAATGCCATGCCGGTGAAGCGCCCCTGCAACTCGGGAATCACCTTCCCTACGGCCTTCGCTGCGCCCGTTGAAGAAGGGACGATATTCTGTGGCGCCGCGCGTGCGTCACGGACATCAGCGGCAACGGCGTCAAGCAGGCTCTGTGTATTCGTGTAAGCGTGAATCGTCGTAAGGATGCCTGTCTTGATGCGGAACTTCTCGTGAAGCACTTTCGCCACGGGGGCCAGCCCATTTGTCGTGCAGGATGCGTTGCTAATGACGTTGTGGCGGTCAGGATCGTACATCTGCTCGTTGACGCCCAGCACTATTGTCAGATCCTCATTCGTTGCGGGCGCGCAGATGATGACCTTGCGCACGCCGTGTTGCAGGTGTCCGCGGGCCTTCTCCGCATCAGTGAAGCGGCCTGTCACCTCTAAGACGATCTCTGCACCGGCCTCGTCCCAGGGGATCTGCTCCGGGCTGCGCTCGCTGAATATGCGGATAGACCGTCCATCAATGTTGATACCGTCGTCCGTGGCGAAGACCTCGCCCGGGTACGTCCCGTAAGTCGAATCGTACTTGAACAGGTGCGACAGGACGGCGGGTGAGGCGAGGTCATTTATCGCAACCACCTGCAGTTCAGGATGACGCGCCAAAAGTGCGCGCATCGTAGCTCTTCCGCTCCGCCCAAACCCATTAATTCCGACTTTCGTCATGTAGGCTAGCCCTTTCTGGTATTTCGCGACAAATCGCCGCTCTCATGCGGATTATACAATGCTACAAATCATCTCCCGTGCGCCGGCCCGATGGACAACGTCAGCGATGCCTTTCGCGCCGTCGCGGCTAGGTCAATCCAAGGACCAGGCCGAACGCCACCAGCACGAAGAATACCGCCTGGCTTGAGTGCACGGCGATGCCCATCCAGGCGCTCCGGAACCGCCGTGACGGCAGTGCGAAGAGGAACGTCCCGTCCACGATGGACGCGACGATGGTCCAGGGCTGATGGAGATGATAGAGGCCGAACAGAACGCCGTTTGCCACCCAGTCACGCCGGCCAAACACCCTATGCATCTTCGGCAAAAGGATCCCTCGGAAGAGCAACTCCTCGCCAATGATCGTGTTGAAGACACCGAGCACGACAAACAGCGCGAGGACTTGCCATGCGCCTTCGAGGTCCTCCTTTCGCCTATCCGAATCGAGTATCTTGTTGAAGCTGTACTTGTCAGGCTCGCCGAGGAACGGAAATATCTTCTCCCACAAATCCTGAACGGGCACGAACTGCCACACCCCAAAGGCGATGATGAGCGGCGCCAACCACCACCACAGCCTCGGTTTGGATCGACCCGTCTCCGCGTCCCGCGGCGCGTTTAGCCAGCAGCGTCTCCGGATTGTCGCCCAACGCAAGTCACCTTCTTCGCGCCGGATGATGATCAATACCAGCACGAACTGCCAGATCAGTCCGATCGTCAGCAGGCCTCCACGCGTGAACGCCTCGCGATTTTCGTCGCCCACGCCGAGGTCCAGCCTGTCCCCGATGGCGGGAGCGACCACCCAGCCCAGGACCACCATCGGGATAACAGCGGCCGCCCATATGGCCAGAATCCTGGATAATGAGTATTGCTGTCCTTCTTCTGCGGCACCGGCCATTTGCTTCCTCCGACTCGGCGGACTATCGCGCAAACGTAGGGCCAATTGTACTCAGGCGTGGCTCTTGACACGATCCTCAGCACGTTGTATTTTACCTCTTGGTTAAATACGATGATTGCTACGAAGTCGCCCGATCGAATCAGCAACACTTTCGCAGCCCTTGCCGACCCGACCCGGCGGGCGATTCTGGCGCGCCTCGCCGCCAGCGAGGCGTCTGTCACGGAGCTTGCCGAGCCGTTCGAGATGAGCCTGCCCGCGGTCTCCAAGCATCTGAAGGTGCTGGAACGCGCCGGCCTGATCACGCGCAGCCGCGAGGCGCAGTGGCGACCGTGCCGGCTCGAGGCGGCCCCGTTGAAGGACGTGTCGAACTGGGTGGAAGAGTACCGCCGGCACTGGGAAGAGCGCTTCGATCGCCTGGATGAGTACCTCAAGGCACTGCAGAAGGATGAGAAGAAGAGTCACCGCAATGGTCCACGAAGGAAGGAGAAGAGACATGGTCGCCAGAAGTAGTCCCGCCCTGGTGGTAACGGTACTCTCGGACACAGAAGTGCTGTGCACGCGGACGTTCAACGCACCGCGAGACATCGTGTACAGGGCGATGACCGAGGCCGAGCACATCCGCAACTGGTGGGGCCGGCGCGGGTCCAGCCTCTCAGTGTGCGACAGCGATCTGCGCGTCGGCGGCGCCTGGCGGTTCGTGGAGCGGAGCGCGGACGGAAGCGAGCACCCGTTCAAGGGAGAGTGGCTCGTACTCGACCAGCCGGGACGCTTCGCCTTCACGCAGATCTACGACGTCGCACCGATCAACGAGTCGGCGGTTCTCGTCACGATCGAGCTGACGGAGAACGCCGGCAAGACGCTGATGACAGAGACGCTCACGTTCGACTCAAAGGAAGACCGCGACGGAATGCTGCAGGCCGGCATGGAGGGCGGCGCTTCCGAAAGCCTGGACCGCCTCGATGAAGTACTCGCAAAACTGAAGTCCCGATAAGAGAACAGCAGAAGGAGGAATCGCAATGCCCACGAAGGAAGGAACACAAACGCTGACCATCGAGCGGATCTTCGACGCGCCGCGCGAACTGGTGTGGAAGGCCTGGACGGAGCCGGAGCACGCGATGAAGTGGTGGGGACCGCGCAACTTCACAACGCCAGTAGCGAAGATGGACTTCCGCGTCGGAGGCAAGTTCCTGATCGCCATGCAATCGCCCGAGTTCAACGACGGCAAGCCGATCTGGAGCACCGGTGTTTACAAGGAGATCGTGCCGTTCGAGAAGATCGTCGCCACGGACAACTTCGCCGACGAGCACGGCAACGTAGTGCCAGCGAGTGAGTACGGGATGGACGGAGTCACAGAGATGATGACGACCGTCACGTTCGAAGACGTTGGCGGCAAGACCAGGATGACGCTGCAGCACGACGGCCTGCCCGCGGGTGAGCACTTCAGCGGCGCCAACGAGGGCTGGAACCAGTCCTTCGACAAGCTGGCCGAATACCTGGCTCAGGCAAAGGCGTAGGGCGAACGATGGTAACACGAAACTCCGAATCAACGTCAACAGCCGGCCGGGAGGTCGTCATCGAGCGCGTGTTCGACGCACCGCGCGAGCTGGTGTTCGATGCGTGGACCGACCCGAACGCCGTCTCGCACTGGTTCGGCCCGAACGGCTTCACGTTGACGAACCACGAGATGGACGTGCGGCCCGGCGGCGTCTGGCGCTTCATCATGCACGGCCCGGACGGCACCGACTACCCGAACAAGATCACGTTCGAGGAGGTGGTCGAGCCGGAGCGCCTGGTGTACCAGCATGGCTCGGATAGTGATGACCGCACGTTGGACTTTCACGTGACCGTGACGTTCGACGTGCAGGGCAAGGGCACGAAGATCACGATGCGCTCGCTCTTCGCGACGGCGGAAGCGCGCAACTACGTCGTCGAGAAGTACGGCGCGATCGAAGGCGCGAACCAGACGCTGGAACGCCTCGCCCGCTACCTGGCGAAGGATTGAGGAAAGGAGGAGAACCGATGATGGTGAAAGACCCCGAGACCAGGCTCGACTCACGGTTTAGCGATCCGAACGCCAAACCGAACACCCTGGCCGGAGGCGCGCGAACATGCGGTGGCGTTTGGCTACCGCCAGGCGAGCCGTTCAGCCAGACCCGCTGGCGGTTCTGACGTAAGAAGCGACAACGACTCCTGAACGCGGCTGCCGGCCTAGAACGCCCCCTGCTTCTGGAGCCACTTCCAGAACTCCGGCGGCGCGGACATCGTGCTGAGGCGACCCACTCGGACGAGCGCCCAGTCGTCGAACTCGTGCGACTCTTTGATGTCCTTCAGCGTGACCAATTTCTTGGCGTGCTTGACGTACTCGAAGTCGGCGACCCACGAGCGGTCGTCCTTGGGGTCAGGCCTCGCCGCTGAGACGACCTTGGCGAAGCCAACGATCGTCTTCTCGTCGCCCGTGTGATAGACGATGACGGTATCGCCGGGCTTCATCGTCTTGATGAAGTTCACGGCGGTCGGATTGCGGACGCCGTCCCAGGTAGTCGTGCCGTCACGCTTGAGGTCATCGATGGAGTAGGTGTCCGGGTCGGTCTTCGCGAGAAAGTACGCCATAGCGGCACAGATTATCGCACAATTCGCCGGGAGTAGACTGGCGGTAGTAGCGGAGGTACATGCGATGACAACGAGTACGCAGCGGCCTTACCTGATCTTGCAGCCGGAAGACCACGCTGTGCTCGCCGAGTCCGAGTTCGGGATGCCGGGGCTAATCGCGATCGAGTCGATCGGGCCATACACGGGGCTGGAGGCATCTGGACCGCTGATTACGGTGCACGACTCGGTGATCGACGCAGGCCTCGGGATCGGACACCATCCGCACCGGTACAACGAGCGGCTCTTCTACATCCAACTGGACCACGACGATTCGCTCAACGACATCCAGGGGCACATGGACACGGGCGACGTCGGGCAGTTCACGGAAGGCCCCGGGATGATGCACTCTGAGTGGAACCACGGCAACGTGGACACGCGCGCGTACATCCTCGTCTACAGCACCGACCCGATCCCGGAAATCACGGCGTTCAACGCCCTCCGCGACGCAGACGCCCCTCGCTACGACGAAGGCCCCGGCGTGCACACGAAAGAACTCGTTGGGACGAAGTCGCCGCTGCGAGTGCACGGGGACATTCGCTATTTCGCGGAGTCGCGCCTGGAACCAGACGCGGAGTTGACGCTGGAGCTGGCCGAGGACGAGGGCGGCCTGGTAAGCGTGCGCGAGGGGTTGATCGCCGTCGTCCGCGACGGGGACGAACTGGTGCCACGGAGCACACTCATCGCGCCGCCAGCTCCTGAGCCGAGGACGATCCGTCTGCGCGCCGAGGAGCCAAGCCGCATCGTGCGAGTGGTGCACGGTCCGGGCCATGGGTTCGTCCACCAGTCGCCGCGATATCAGACGCGCTCCGCTAGGTAACCTATTCGGGAGGCACGACGTTGGAGTAACTAGGCGCACTTATCTGCGTCCTTATGTCGATGCAACTGACTACCCGGTTACTCATCGCCGCTCTGGTCGTATCAATGATTGGAGCGGTTTCGCTGTTTACGGGCGGCGCTGAGCGGGCCCTGGCGGGAAATCCGCCCGGCTGCGGCGACACCCGCGCGACGCAGATCATCAACGACACGCAGACGACGGTGATCCTGGCGCCGAACTTTGGAGACCCAGCGTCGTCGTTCAAGGTGCAGATTCGCGGCGCGCTTGCGGATCCGTTCGGCCCGCAAGAGGTGCAGGCGATCTGGGATTGGGACCACACGCCCCCGTTCCAGTTCGGCGACACCCTCGTAGGCACAGGCTCGATTCCCGCTGACGTCGGCAGCACGGAGTTCGACGCGACTGTCCCCGCCGCCACTTCGCCGGGCCTGCACACCGTTACCGTCTGCTGGCTACTCAGTTCCAGCGAGACGTGGTACTACGCTGACCGCCCGTTCGACGTAAACGGGACGCCGACGCCTACACCCACGCCAACACCCCCTCCAACGCCGACCCCAACTCCCAGCCCCGCGCCGACGATCAGCCACCCAACGCCAACGCCGCCGCCGAGCGCAACACCCACGCCTCCCCCGACACCTACGCCGACGACTGTGCCGCCAACCTTCACGCCCAAGCCAACGCCGCCGCACACCCCAACGCCGACAGTCGCGCCGAGCGGGCAGCCGACTCCAACCGCCGCGCCAACCCAGGCTCCCGCCACGAACGCGCTGACTCCGACTCCGACGGGCACCCCCGGAGCGCGGACACCAACGCCGCGCGTCAACGATGGCAACCTTTCGCCGTCTTCTTCAACCTCTGGGTCGGCAACCACGTCGCCCACCCCAACGCCGACCCACGCGTCCGGCTCGCCAACGAAGTCCGCTGCGCCGACGATCGCGCCCGTGACAACGCCCGCGCCAACGCGGGCC
Source organism: Dehalococcoidia bacterium (assembly GCA_041481535.1). Taxonomy (GTDB): domain Bacteria; phylum Chloroflexota; class Dehalococcoidia; order SM23-28-2; family RBG-16-64-32; genus DATKKM01. The sequence continues at coordinate 9,319 of JBGPBZ010000042.1, forward strand.
CTCGGCGGCCCCGGCGAGACAAACGACGGCGGCTCGCGGCCGAAGATCATTCGCGGCGTGTTGTCTACGAAAGATGTTTCGACGGATGCGGACGTGCTGGGCACGAACTTTGCGCTGGCGGGTCTGAGCCTCTTGTTGCTTGTCGCGTCGGCGGAGCTGTTCAACAAGACAGTGGAAGAGAACGAGGCCTGGTTCAAGAAGAAGTTCCGCACCATCTTCGGGCCGCTGGAGTGGATCTCAACGAAGGTACACGACAACGTCGGCAGCGGATCGCTGGCGGCGATGCTTGGACCAGCACTCGCTGTGATCGCGGTTGGCGCCTTGATCTACGGCCTCGCGGAGCCGGGGTTGGGCCTGAACAACAAGAGCGTCGTCGTGCTGGTCAGCGTGCTTGTGTCCCTGTTCTTGCTGACGTACGTCTATAACGGCTCGCAGATCTTCGTCTCCAACAATCTCGGGGTGAAGACGGCGTTGCAGTTGTTCCCGGTGGGCATCGCCTTTGCGGTTGTCTCGGTTGCGTTGACGAGGCTCGACGACTTCCAGCCGCTGGTGATCTACGGATTTATCGCTTCTGCCGTTGTGGTTGGCGCACGGGAGCGCACGACTGAGGAGGACGGAAAGGTCATCTTCTACCCGGTGCTCGGCTTGCTGGCGCTGTGTCTGCTCGCGTGGCTGCTGCTCGACCCGTTCCGTACGCTGGCGAGCGACCACAACACCCTGCTCGCAGCGATCCCGGAAGCGATCGCGGCGGGCATGCTTGTCGGCGGGCTGGAGGGGACGTTCTTCCAGATGGTGCCGGTCCGCTACCTGGACGGGCACAAGGTGTGGAGCTGGAACAAGGCCGCGTGGGTGCTCGCCGCGGGCGCGACCTCGTTCATGGTCTGGGAGATACTCCTGAACCGCGAGCGCTCTTCGATGAGCTCGGTGTCCCACGGCGCGCCGGAGGTGGCCATGATCGCAATGATCGCCTGCTTCGCGCTCTCGGTCGGGGTCTACGTGTTCTTCCGCGTCCGCAACTCGATGGCGGCGCCTGCCGAAGCGTAGCCGCCATCCGCCAACGCCTTACGATAGCAACGTGATCCGCCGTACCATCCGAATGTCGCGGCCGTTTCTGCCGATGGTGCTTGCCGTCGCGCTGTTAACGGCACTAGCGTTCCGCGTGCACCCGGGCGAGGTCTGGGACGAGCTGAAGAAGGCGGACCTCTACTGGATCCCGGCGCTGCTCGCGGCGAACCTCGTCTCGGACTACTTCCGGGCGCTGCGCTGGCAGCAGATGACCCCGCAGGACAAGCGGCCGCCGGCGATGCTGATGTTCTTCGCGGCGCACATAGGCTCGGCGGTCAACTTCCTCGTGCCGCTGCGGGCGGGCGAAGCGATCCGAGTGCGCATCGTCAGCCAGCGCACCGGAATCGAGCCGGCGGCCCTCGTCGCAACTTTGTTCGGCGAGATTCTGTCCGACCTCGTGACGTTCAGCATCTACATCGCGATCGGCATCGCGCTGATGAGCGAGGCCACGTTCCTTTGGCCGGTTGGCGTCGCCGTTGGTATCGTTGCGCTGGGCGCAATTGTAGGCGCCCTCGTGATCGCCCGGCGCGGCGAACGGTGGACCCGCCCGCCGGACACGCGCGGCTGGAAGGGGTGGCTCGGCCGACAGCTGCACCACTTCGCGGAAGGGCTGGCACCGCTGCGGAAGCCGCAACGCTTCGCAGTTCTGCTAGCGACGGCGCAGGGAACATGGGCGTTCGAGACGCTGATGTTCTACATGAGCGGCCAGGCGCTCGGTCTCGACCTGTCGTTTCCGGCCTACATGCTGCTCGTCGTGACGGCGAACGTAGCCGGGTCGATACCGCTCACACAGGCGGGGTTCGGCGTCTTCGAGCTGAGCGTTGCCGGTATAATGCGCGCGCTGGGCGTGCCGGAGATCCAGGCAGCGACTTACGCGCTATTCGTGCACGTACTGCTGACGACGCCGCACCTGCTGTACGGCCCGCTGGCGGCGCTGATCCTGCGAGTGCGGCCGTCCGACCTGTTGCTCTTTCGTTTAGACAAGCTGGGAGAAGAATCAGCGAAGGTCGGAGCAGAGTAGCGCCTAGGCCGTCGGGGCGACGCGAGCGACGGCGCGGCGCTCTTCCGGGACGCCGCCGGTGCGCGTCATGAGGCGGACGAAGGCGGCGACGACGTCGGGGTCGAACTGCTTGCCAGCGTGACGCTGAAGCTCGGCGATCGCTTCTTCGGGCGAAATCGCTTCGCTGTACGGGCGGCCGGTGACCATCGTGTCGTATGCGTCGGTGACGAGGAGGATTCGAGCGACGATCGGGATGTTATCCCCGGCGAGTCCATCGGGATAGCCGCTGCCGTCGTAGTTCTCGTGGTGATGGCGGACGCCTGGCACGGCGCGGACGAGCGCGTCGACCTGCGTCAGCATGTTCGAACCGTCCACGGGGTGGCGCCGAATCACGATCGATTCCTCGTCGGTAAGCGGCGCCGGTTTGGCGAGAATCTCGTCCGGGACGACCAGCTTCCCAACGTCGTGCAATAGCGAGGCGAGGCGCGCCGTCGCGATGTCTTCGTCGCTGAGACCGAGCTCCGTGGCGAGCCCGGCGGTGTACCAGGAGCAGCGCTCGGTGTGTTCGCGCGTTGGCGGGTCTTTGGCGGTCAGGGCGGCAGTAAGAGCGGTGACCATGTCTGGATGGCCCTTGCGTGCGCCGATGTATCGCGAAGGAACGGCGTCAAGATCAGTCGTAAGAGACTTGTCCCAGGCGGTGACCCGGTTCTTGCCGGTGGCCTTCGCCCAGTACATCGCCATGTCGGCGCGGTAGACGAGGTCTTCGGGAGTCGTGGCCGATTGCGGGTAGCAAGCGACGCCGAGGCTCGCCGTCAGTTGCTGACCGCTTCTGGACGGAACGTCTAGCACGGCCTGCTTCAGCCGCTCGGCGACGGCAATCGCGTCCGCGGGCGAGGCGCCGGGCAGCAAGACCGCGAGCTCGTCGCCGCCGTAGCGGAAGGTGCTGTCGTTGCGAGTGACCTGCACGAGCCGCAGGGCCAGATCGCGGAGCATCTTGTCGCCGGCGAGATGGCCCAGCGAGTCGTTGATCTCCTTGAAACCGTCGAGGTCGATAATGATCAGTCCGACGCTGTCGCCGGCACTCTGCGCACGAGCAACCTCATCGCGCAGGCGGTTGTGGAACGAGCGGTGGTTGCCGAGGCCGGTGAGCGGATCGGTCGCCGCTTCGTTGCGCGCGTCGACGAGGTCGCGGTTCTTTTCAGTGAGTGCGAGGTTAGCGCGACTCAATTCAGCGGTGTGCTCCTCGATCTTACCCATCATGGTGTTGAGCACCGAGCCGAGGTGCGCGAACTCCCGCGGGCCCGTCGTGGGAGCCCTCGCCGCCAGGTCGCCTTCGGACGCGCGCCGAGCCGTATCCTCCAGTGAGGCGAGCGGCTTGAAGATCGAGCGTGCTACCCAAACGGTGGCGGAGATGCCAAGCAGGATGCCAAGGCTGCCAGAGATGACGAGCAGCCAGAACGCAACGTTGCCCGCCTGGTCGGCACGCGCGCGAAGCTGTGCCACCTGGGTCACCTCCGCGGCGGCGAGGTCCTCCAACTGCAACCGGTAGCCGCGAAAGATCGGTACGATCTCCTCGAGCACAGCTGAAGCGGCCTCGACATCCCCCTGCTGCCTGAGTGCCGTCGCTCGGGAAGCTTCCTGGACCAGTTGGGAGCCGGTAGCGGTGACAGTTCCCAGCCCAGCGGCCGGTCCGCCGTTCGCCAGCGCTTGCTCAAGCGCCTTCTGAGCATTGTTGGCGTGGTCGTTGATCTCCTGGACGTACATGTCACCACCAGCGTCAACGTAACGCTGGAGGAGGAGGCCGGAGATGCTGGCCTGGGCCTCCGCTGTCTGCAGAAGAGACGCCTGGGTGGAGTGGCGTTCCAGGTCGCTCAAGTCCTGCTGATGCCTGCGCACCTGGAACGTTGCGCCGATGGTCACTACCGCGAGAGACAGAACGAGCAGACCGAAGCCGCCGATGACCAGCGTCCGTACCGAAAACGGCACGAAACGCCCCAAGAGCGGCAATCGTTTTCTCGTCGTGTCCGCTGTCTGACGAGAGGCATGTGGCAGAGCGCTCATTTACATCCAATGCGCCCGGCGCCGGCCGACCCCTGAGGATCAGCCGGTTGGCCGGGCGCGCGATCCCCTGAGTTGGTTAAGCCGACGCCGTGCCGGCGACGCGTCGTGATCCGCGGGTGATGACGATAAGTCCGCCGCCAACGAGCCCAAGACCGACAACGCCGGACAGAACTGCGAGCCAGAACGTCAGCGTCTTGGCGCTGTCAGCGGAGCTGCGCGCGTCCGCCGCGGCCTGGTGCTGTTCGGCGATGACCTGGTCCTGCGCGGCGACGAAACTGTTGAACGATGGCGAAAGGTCCTGCAAGAGCTGCGCGGCGCCGGCGGCATCGCCGGTCTGTCGCAGCGCGATAACCTGGCCGGACGCCTGCACCATCTGCGAACCCTTGTCAACGAATCCGTTGGGGTCGCTGCCGACGAGTCCGACGGCCGAGGTCAGTTGCTGCACGCCCGTCTGGGTGTGACCCTGCGCCGCCGTCACGAAGGAGACGTCACCGGTGGCGACGTACTGCTGCAGCGACTGACTCGCAGCCTTGCCTTCGTTCTCAGCGGTCTGGAACATCGCGGCGATGTTGTCGTGTGACTGAGCGTCGTTGATCTTGTTGTGGTGTTGCGTCGCCTGGAACAGCGCGCCCACCGCGAGCACGACCATGAGCAGGCAGCCGATGACGGCCGCAACCGTGATGCCTGGGGTCATTCGTGAAGTACCGTTGGTAGCCATATGTATCCTCCGGGCAGAGCCGATTTGCTTACGGTTCGGGCTCGTTGCCTTCATTAAGGACGGTAGTAGGCATGGTGGCGTTACGAAGAGGGGCCAGCGGGTCCCGATAAAGGTGTAGAACGTGTCAAGAAGGCCTCCCCACGGCCCGTGTGCTACCCTCGTACGCGTTCAGAGGGAGGACACACGATGGCAAGCTCCACGCATATGGCGACGACGGAGGACGACGCACGGCACACGCCTGGACCGGAGGCGCGGCCGCTCTGGAACGAGAGCTACTGGTTCACCTTCGTCGACCCGAAGGCGGAGATCGCCTTCGCGGCTCGCTTCGGGATGCTGCCGGTGAAGGGTTACGGCAACTTCTACCTGCTGGTGTCCTCCCCGGACGCGCTGTTGTACAGCCTGATCGACCAGCGCGCCAAGCTGCCCGAGTACGGTGCTCCGCTCTCGATGTGTGGTTACACGATCGAGGTCGAGAAGCCACTCGAGCGCTTCCACCTGACGTTCGAGCAGGACAGCGCGGCGCTCGATGTCGTGTGGGAGAGCGCGGTCCCAACAGGTATGTGGCCGCACGCACCCGTGCCCGTAGACGAATCGCCTCGCCACATCGAGGGCTCAGGGCGCGTGAAAGGCACGCTCCGCATTGGCGAAACGACGCACAAGATCGACTGCTTCGGCCACCGCGACCACAGCTTCGGCGGCGAGAGGGACTGGTCCAAGATCCACCGGTGGGACTACCTGAGCGGCGAAATCGACGACAACTTCTGGTTCAACGCCGTCCGCATCAAGCTCGATGGCATGCCGCAGGCGTTCCACATCGGCTGCCTCTGGGACGGCAACGAAGTGTTGGCGCTCCCCAGGATCGAGATGGACGTGGCGACCGTGGAAGGCGAGACACGCGCAACGGGCGTCGATCTGCTGATGACGGACGAGAAAGGCCACGAGCACCACATCACGGGCGAGATGGCGTTCGCCAGCGGAAACGTCTGGTTCGGGCCGGCGTGCCTGCGCGAGGGCTACGCGAAGTGGACGTACGGCGACCGCGTCGGCTACGGCGTGCACGAACACGGTTATGTCGAGCGAAACGACTGACTCCGAGCCTGGAAAGGCTCGGCTACAAGACCAACCCCCCAAGAACGCGATCGTCATACTGCTCGACAGCCTGAACAGGCACATGCTGGGCGCGTACGGCGGGCGCGAGTTCGCGACGCCGAACCTGGATGCGTTTGCGGCGCGGTCGCTGCGGTTCGAGAAGCACTACGCGGGCTCGCTGCCCTGCATCCCGGCGCGGCACGACATACTCTGCGGAGCGCTCGACTTCCTGTGGAAGCCGTGGGGGTCGATCGAGCTGTGGGAGGACGCGCTGCCGTGGTACCTGCGCGATGCCGGCGTCGTCTCGATGCTCATCTCAGACCACCCGCACCTGTTTGAGGTGGGCGGCGAGAACTTCCACACCGACTTCACGGCCTGGGACTACGAACGCGGCCACGAAAGCGACCCCTGGAAGACGCGACCCGACCCGAGCTGGATCGGCGCGCCGCTGATGGGACGGCGCTTCATCGCCTACGACAACTCGCGCGGCTACTTCCGCGACGAGCCTGACTTCCCGGGGCCGCGGACGATGCGGGCGGCGTCGCACTGGCTGGACGAAAACGCCGGCGCCCACGACCGCTTCTTCCTCTTCATCGACGAGTTCGACCCGCACGAGCCGTTCGACACTCCAGAGCCGTACGCCTCGATGTACGACGACACGTGGGAAGGCCCGCACCTGATCTGGCCGCCGTACACCAGGGGTGGCATCAAGAACGGCGTCCTCACGGAGCGACAGGGCCACCAGGTGCGCGCGTCCTATGGCGCCAAGCTGACGATGATCGACGCCTGGTTCGGGCGCGTGGTTGATGCGATCGAGCGCAACGGCCTGTGGGACGACACGGCCGTGATCGTACTGACCGACCACGGCCACTACCTGGGCGAGAAGGACATCTGGGGCAAGCCCGGTGTACCCGTCTACGAGCCGCTGGGCCACATCCCGCTGATGATCGCCTGGCCGGGCGTCGTGCCCGGCGTGAGCGAAGCACTGACGACAGGCGTCGACATTTTCGCAACGCTGGCGCATGTCTTCGGCGTGAAGGCCGAGCACCGGACGCACGGGAAGTCGCTGGTGCCGCTGATCACGGGCGAGGCGGAGCGCGTTCGGGATTGGGCGCTGGCCGGTGTCTGGGGGCGCGAGGTACACGTCGTCTATGGGGAACGAAAGTACGCTCGCGCGCCAAAGCCGGGCAACGAGCCGCTCTCCATGTGGTCAAACCGCTGGTCCACGATGCCGGTGTCCGGGCTGCCACGGCTGCGACTCCCCCGCCCGGACGAGCGCGCCTACCTCGACCGTATGCCGGGCTCGAAAGTGCCGGTGATCCGACAACCTTTCCGCCAGGGCGACCTGCTGCCGTTCTGGGCGCTTGGCCAGTTCAGCGGCAACCACCTCTACGACCTGCACAACGACCCAGACGAGAACGAGAACCGCGCCGGCGAGACATCCGAGAAGGATGCTGCGGACCTCTTGTTCCAGGCGCTGCGCGAGGTGGAAGCGCCGGACGATCAGTTCGCCCGGCTGGGGCTCAGTTAATTAACGGCGCCGGCAATCGTTATCCAAAGAAGAGGAGGGCGCGCATGACAGCAATGATGGAAGACAAGGGCGGGCCGGTGATGGGCTACCGCGGCGTGGCGGTGCTGAGCGCTCTGCTAATCATCCTGGAGGCGGTTCTCGCTGGCCAGTTCATCGGTGGTGAACACGGCGGCCTTAAGGATGTGCACCGCATTATCGGCGATGTCCTGATCCTGACAGTGGCGGGGCAGACGGTGCTGGCGTTCCTCGCGCGGCGCACGTTCGGCATCGGGCTGGTGATGCACAACGCGTCGATGCTGGTGCTGACGTTCGCGCAGGTGGGCCTGGGCGAGGCCGGCAGCGACCAGACGAAGTGGCACATACCGCTGGGCGTCCTTCTGTTCGGAATGGCGTGCGCGGCGGCTATGCTCGGGTTCTTCGACCTGAAGTCGCAACGCCGGATCAACTAGCGTTAGGCGACGTTGAGCGCTGCTTCGCGGACCTGCTCTTCGCTCGCGCCCTGGAGAAAGCGTAGGATCGCGGCGTCCGCGGCCTCGGGGCGCTCTTCGAGCAAGAGGTGGCCGGTGCGCGGGATCTTCACGACTTCGGCGCGCCGAAGCTTGTTGCGAAGCCAGAGTAGCGCGATCCCCGGGAAGGGCAGAATGCGGTCCTTCTCCGCCCAGAGTATGAGTGTCGGCATGCGGATGCGCTTGTAGTCGATGGCCGGATCGTTGCGCACACCGTTCCACATCTCCCAGATCGTGTTGCGGGAACCCTTGATGCGTCCCGTCTGGCGGTAGCCTTCGATAGTGCCTTTGGCGTCGACGGCCTTCCGGTCATAGAAGAGGCGGCCTGCGTAGCGCGGGAGCGAGACGCGGATGAAGACGTTGAGCGCGGGACGGAACAAGGACATGCGCGGCAGCAGCCAGAGCTTTATCCCGGGCGCGCTCGCTACGAGGATTAGCTTCTCGACGCGGTCCGGGTGCGCAGCGGCGATGCGCATCGAGACGTCGCCGCCCATTGAGTGACCCATGAGCACGAAGCGACCGACGCCCAGCAGGTCGAGTGCGCGCAGGACGAGGCGGGCCTGCTCGGTGAGGGAGTAATCGCCCCCCTTCACGCGCTCGCTATAGCCGAAGCCTTTGAGGTCGATGGCGATGCAGCGGTAGTCGTGGGAGAGCTCGTCGAGCTGGTAACGAAAGCTGAACGTGGAGCCGCCGAAGCCGTGCACCATCACGAACGGCTTGCCGCTCCCCCTCTCTTCATAGTGCAGCGTAACGCCTTCAATGTTGAGGCGTTTGCCGGGGTACTTGGCGTCTTCCCAGCGCCTGTCCTCGCGGGTGCG
>JBGPBZ010000043.1:0-16414 GCA_041481535.1 Dehalococcoidia bacterium
CACGGCGCTCGCCACCAGGTGACTGAAGTCCACGGCGATAGCCCAGAATGATCCTGGGACAGACGCGCCGTGGCTCACCAGCGCCACGACGAAGAGATACAAACCACCTCCAGCGAACGCACCCAACAACGCAGCTTCGCCAAACACTCCGGCACGTGCGCCGCGTAGCTGGAAAGTCCCAAAGGCTGCGAACACGGCGGCCAGCAAGATCTGACGCTGGATCCAGTGCTCACCCCAGTCCGTGCGGAGCGCGTCGTCCACAAAGCCGAGGCCACCCAACCTGTCCGCCTTCAGCAACACCTCTGCTACGCCCGTGACGGCGAGGAGGAGGAGCCCCGGCCAGACAGCCCAGGCGAGGTTGCGCCGCCGCGCCGATAGCGCTTCGTCTCTGAGGGGAGCCGGCAGACTACGCGAAGCTGGGCCGGCGACCGCCAACGCAAAACCGAGTCCGCCCACGAGCAGGACCGCTCCCAGGATGTTGATCCACTTCGTGGCGACGTCCTCGGGCTTGGCGGACGTGATCCCGAAGCCCGATGAAACTTCGGCGGAAGGACGTGGCCCGGACGGCTCAGTGCCGTCTGGGTTGAGAACCGTAAAAGGAATGGACCCTTTGAGGAGATGACCATCGACGCTGGACAGCGTCTCCCATTGCACCGCGTAGAACGTCGGCTCCAGCTTCTCGACCGCCACGGACATTTGCTTTGGGTCGGGACCGAACGTCATTTCGCCGGAGTCCACGCGCGTGCCTCCGCCATCAAGCACCTTCATCGAAGAAAGCCGGTTGTCGAGCGACTCGCTGAAGAAAGCGGTGACGGCGGTTGGGGAATCGGTCAGGCGGGCGTTGACGGGTGGATCCGAACGCACCAGGGTGGCGTGCGCTTCGGCAATGCCCGGGGCTTGGCTCCAGGCTACGGCAGCAACGAGGAGAAGGACGACCAGGGCGGTTGGCCGGAGAGTTCGACTTCGATTAGATGCTGCGATGCTCATAGACGGACGACCGGGCTGAATGAGCATCATACCGCGCGCCCCCTTCGCGCGGGAGGCGCGTCCGTCCGCAGTTGACGGGACGTGAGCCCGGGAGCAGACTTGTATGACCAAGCCGGCGACACAGAGGCTGGCTATCGTCTTGGTGCAGTCAGGGGGTTGAGTTGTTCAAATTAAGGGAGTCGAACACGATGCGACGGCTGTTCATCCTTGGGACGATCCTTGTGGGATTACTGGTGGCGTTTAGCCTGGCGGGAGAGGGTGGCCTCCAGACGGCGAAACGAGCGGAGGCGACGGAGATCACCACCACCGTGTTGTCCCCGACGAGCGGCGGCATAACGGCCGGCTCAGGGCCATCACAAGGCAATAACTTCGTCACGGCGCCTTGCAACAACTGCTACATCACCCAGATCGTCCCCGACCTCGTGTACCAGAACGACCCCGACCACGCGGACGGGACGACGGCGAACTTCAACAACAACAACACCCTTGACGGCGCCTGGCTGCACCACCTGGTTGTCCTCAATGCCTGCAACCTCTCCCAACGAATCTTCGCCTCCGGCAACGAACGAACGACCTGGACAGCGCCAGCGACTTACGGTTACAACCAGACCTGCGCCAGCGGATGGTACGTCAACTACCACATCCATAACAACGGCACCAACACCCGGCACGTGGCGTTGAAGCTGGTTGTCACGTACAGGACGGGGGAGACGCTGATACCGCTCACGCCGTTCTGGTGGGACATGGGGACCATAGCGAAAGCCTCCGAGTACCAGGTCGACGAAGGATTCACCGACTCGCACACCGGCCCCGGGCAGTCGGGGGCCCCCTACTACATAAATGACGACTCGACTTCGACGGTCCAGGGCAGAATCATTTCAATTGGCGGGCACGTACACGACTACGGGATCAGCGTCTCCGCTTACAACAACCGGCTGGGGGACTACGTCTGCACTTCTATCGCAGGCTACAACACGGGTTCCCGGTATCTGCAGAGCGGCGGTCCCGGCACGCCTGGCCATCCGGCGGGGGCGACTGCGATCCCGCTCCCCCTCAACCAGAACTACCATGAACCAAACAGCCCACCAGACGACCGGTACCACATTCAGCAGATGAGCACCTGCTCGCCAAACGCGACCCAGTCGATTATCTGTGTCGGCGACGTGATCAGGCTGCACACCCAGTACAACAATACTTCCCTCTTCCCCATACTTGACGCGATGGGGATCATCGCCGGAGATATAGACACGACGACACCGCTGCCCGACGCAGACCACGACGGGATTACTGACGCTTGTGACCCGGACATTGATGGTGACGGCGTTGCCAACGGCTCCGACAACTGCCCTCGCTGGCCGAACGCCTCGCAGGCGTACCCCCTGGTAGGGCAGCAGCCCACCGCCGGCGACGCGGACTGCGACGGCTTCCCGGATCCGTCGGCTGTGTTCGGTAAGACGACGGAGACGAACATCGGCACTAATCCGCTGCTCCTCTGCGCCGCAGACACAACCGCCAACAATGAGCCTACTCCTGACGCCAACCCAATGGACTTTAACGACGACCGAGTCTTCAACGGGGCGGACACCGGAAAGTTTGGCGGGCCTTTTGGAGCGGGTAACCACACGGTGGCGCAGGGGCCGTTTGGCCCGCCCGGTAATCAGCTTCCAGGCGCGCGGTTCGATTTGAACGGCGACGGCGTGATCAACAGCGGGGACACGGGGAAGTACCAGTTTTACAACAACAAGGTGTGTACGCCCTGAGGGCCGAACGCCGCTCGGTAGCGTCTCAACCCGATTCGCTGACCGCTAACAGATGTTAGTGTCATCGGCTGTTGTCTGCTACAGTGCGCCCTCTTGGCTGCGAAAGAGCTGACTTTCATCCCCCCGCGCGTCTCGTTGTCTTGTCACCTGTGATGAGTATTCGCTCACCCGACGGCCCGGAAAGCGGCCGGCGTGCTGCGGATGACTTCGCCCTACTAGTCGAAGACGGTGGCAAGCGACCTGAACCACTAGCATAGGAAGCTCGCTCCACACCGCCGATTCAAATGCGAATTTGGTGCCGGGGGTGGGATTCGAACCCACACGCCCTCGAAGGGACAGCGGATTTTAAGACCGCCGTGTCTACCATTCCACCACCCCGGCAGCCTGCGTTGATTTTACAGGCAAGCCGATTTCCGGCGAAAACGTCCGCGTAGCAGGTCCGAAACTCGCGCCTCAGCCAGGGCCAGAGCACCCCGCGGGCAAATTGGTCGGCAGCGTCGCGCTATAGCGCAGGATAACCGTCGCGTCAATCACATCCAGCTGTCCATCGCAGTTCACGTACCCCAGCCCGATACAGTCCAGCTGCCTGGAGGACGTCAGCCACTGCAGCACACCCAGCGCGTCCATCGCGTTCACCAGGTGGTTGCAGTCCACGTCACCGCACTTTGGCCGCGGCGTCGGTTCCGGACTCGCCGTCGGCGTTGGCGTCTCAGTTGGCGTGTCTGTTGGCGCGAGCGTGTCCGTTGGCAATGGTGTATCTGTCGGCAGCAGCGTGTCAGTAGGCACCGGCGTGTCGGTAGGCACAGGCGTGTCCGTCGGCACGGGCGTATCGGTCGGCGAGCCTTGTACGCTCACGGGCCCTGGAGTCGCCGTGTCGGGCGGCGTCGACGTCGAACCGGTGGGCGTCGGCAGCGGCGTGTCAGTCGCTGTTGGCGACGGAGTCAGGGCCGGTGTCGGCGACAGCGTCGGTGGCAGGCAATCGTTGTTCGGCGGAACCGGCGTCGGGACGACAAACGGGTCGATACAGTCCGGAAGGCCATCTCTGTCGATGTCCACCAGCGCGCGGTCGGCCCTCACCAGTCCCGCACCGTACTGGTCTTGATTGGTCTCGTCGCCCAGATGCTCGGCGCTGCAGCGAAGATCGTTGCCCAGCTGCACCCGACTAATGTCAGGAAACTTCGACTTGATCAGAGCCGCCACGCCACTCACGTGCGCCGCCGCCATCGACGTACCGCGGCACGCGGTCGCAGGTGGAAAGACGGTATAGTCGACGACTGATGCGTTCAGGTCTGGATGGCAGTTCTCGTACGTCTGCTGCCAGATCACACTCGCCGCACCCTCCGCCGAATTCCCTCCCGGAGCCACCAGGTCGAGCGAGTGCACGGCAGCTCCGTCTTCACCCGGCCCGTGGCTGGAGTAAGGCGCAATCGTCTTGGACTGGCCGACAGCGCCCACTGCAAATACACCGGTGACCGCCGCCGGATACTCGAGCGTATTCTTTCCGCTGTTCCCCGCCGCCGCGATCACGGTGACACCTGAGTCCTGCGCGGCGGCCAGCGCGTCGCGCAACGCTTGGTTCACCTGTGCCGTACCCGCGATGCTCAGGTTGATGATTTTCGCTCCGTTTTCGACGGCATACGTGACGCCGTCAGCGGTCTTGTCGTCCGAGCACTGCTCCTGCCTCGTCGGCGGGTGCGTCGTCGCATCGGTGACCACCGGGCCGCACACCTTGATCGGCATGATCTTCACCTTCGGCGCGATCCCCGCCGTGCCGTACTCGTTGTTTGTGCCCTCCGCGATCGTCCCGGCCACGTGCGTTCCGTGCCCGAAGTCATCGTTTGCGTGCGTGTCCAGGCAATCGAAGGCGTCCGGCGCTGGCGTGACCCACATATCACACGGCAGGAAAATCACCGTGTGAGCCAGGTCCGGCGCCTGGCCGTAACTCGTGCCTGTGCTCACGTCGAAGTAGTTCTCGTAGGCCACCCCCGTGTCGATCACCGCCACCGTCACACCTGACCCGTCCGACACCGCGCGCGCTGCATCCATCCCGATTAGCGGCATGTTCCACTGCTGCGAGTAATACGGATCGTCCGGTACGTCGGCCGGAAGTCGGATCGGATTGTCCTCTGTGCCCGCAACAACGCCAGACTCCGCGAGCGCCTGCCCGATCGTTGCCTCGCTGCCCGCCGGCACGTTCGCGACGGCGTACCCCGGCACCAGCATGCGCCGTTCCAGCGTTGCGCCGTGCGCTTTCAGTACAGACGCCTGTTGTTCCGGGGAAAGGTTTGCGCGGAACTGCACGACGATCTCGCCCGCCGCCGTCGGCCCTCCGTGCGATACGAACGTCCCGCGTTCCGTCGGCCAGCCGAGCAGCAGCAGACCGATTGCGCCGGCGGCGACAAAGCCACCAAGCGCGATGCGAACGCGCTGGTCAATCAACACTTGCGTGGATCAGCCGCAAACACTCTGTCCGGCTCCCCGATAGCAGACCATCATCAAACCCCACCGTCTCCTCGCTCCGACCGTTGCCGTTTTCTCCGAAGATTGTATTCCGAAGCCTCTCTCCGGGATAGACAACGCGCGGCAACCCTCCATAGCTTCGGCCTCACCTCGTTCTCATCTGAGGAAACGCTAACCATCTCAAAAAATCTGCGTCCAATCTGCGTTAATCTGCGGCTCATTCCAGCGGACGCCAGCCTGCTTCGCCGGTTTGTTCCCAACGCGTGATACCATACCGAAGTCCCAATCGCGCCCTAGACCAAAGGAGTTTCCCGTGGCCGACATCCGCACAGAGATGGTCGATTTCAAGACCAACGGCTCCACAACACCCGGCTATCTCGCCCGCCCCGAAGGCGTTGGCCCATTCCCCGGCGTCATCGTCATCCAGGAGTGGTGGGGCCTGAACGACAACATCAAGGACATCGCTAACCGCTTCGCTCGCGAGGGTTTCGCCGCCTTCGCGCCGGACCTCTACCACGGCGATGTCGCGGGCAACAACGAACCTGACGTCGCTCAGAAGAAGATGATGGCGCTGGACATGCCGCGCGCCAGCCATGAGCTCGTCAAAGCGGCGGAGCACCTCGAAGCGCAACCGTACATCGCCGGCCGTGGGATCGGCGCCGTCGGCTTCTGCATGGGTGGCGGCCTCGCGATGACCCTCGCCACCGACACGCCGCTGATCCGCGCCGTCGCCCCCTTCTACGGGATGAGCCCCTCACCCATCGACAAGGTGCAGAACCTCCAGGGTCCCATCTTCGCTGTCTACGCGGAGCACGACGACTGGATCGGCCCGCCCGTCCGCGAGAAGCTACAGCAGGCCCTGACTGAACACGGCAAGCAGCACGAGATCAAGGTCTACCCCGGAACGTCCCACGGCTTCTTCAACGACACCCGCGCGGACGTCCATGACAGGGCTGCCTCCCAGGACGCCTGGCAAAACGTCCTCAAACTTTTCCGCGCCAACCTGTGACGATCCAGACCTGGTTTGTCGGTTTGTCAGCTTGTCGGTTTGCGGGGTGGGGTGGAAAAGGTGCGGGGTTTCCCACAATATCGTTATGTCACTGGCGGCACCCAGTGAAACTGCTTGGTAAACTATACAAAATTTCATGACGCCAACTGCGACACGGTACGAAACCGTCATCGGCATCGAGGTCCACGCCCAGCTCCTCACTCGGAGCAAGATGTTCTGCTCCTGCCCCATGCCGATGCTGGAGTCGCCCGCCAACACTCACGTCGACCCGGTCTGCCTCGGCATGCCCGGCGTCCTCCCCGTAATCAACCGCGCCGCCGTCGACCTCACGATCATGACCGGCCTCGCCCTCCACTGTGAGATCGCGTCGGAGGCCAAGTTCGACCGCAAGAACTACCACTACCCGGACCTCATGAAGGGCTACCAGATCTCCGAGTACGACCTGCCGATCTGCAAAAACGGCTGGCTCGAGATCGAAGTCAACGGCGAGACAAAGCGCGTCGGTATCACTCGCGTCCACCTCGAAGAAGACACCGCCCGCCTCACCCACAAGACCGATCCCTCCACCGGCGAGACGTACAGCCTCATCGACGTCAACCGCTCCGGTGTACCGCTGATGGAGATCGTCTCCGAGCCCGACATTCGCTCCGCCGAAGAGGCGCGCGCCTACTTGCAGAAGCTGCGCCAGATTCTCCGCTACATCGGCGCCAGCCGCGCGAACATGGAAGAAGGCAACATGCGCTGCGAGCCGAACGTCTCCATCCGGCCCGCCGGCACGGAGCCGTTCGGCCAGAAGGTGGAGCTGAAGAACATCAACTCCTTTAAGCACGCCTACGACGCCATCCACTTCGAAGAGAAGCGCCAGGCCGAACTCCTCGACTCCGGCGGCCGCATCGCGCAGGAGACCCGCGGCTGGCGCGAGGACACGAACCAGACCGTGACGCAGCGCAGCAAAGAAGGCGCCGAAGACTACCGCTACTTCCCGGAGCCCGACCTGCCGCCGCTCGTTATCGACCGCGTCTGGGTCGACGAGATCCGCGCCCGCATGCCGGAGCTACCCGACGCCAAGCGCGCCCGCTTCCAGGCCGACTATGCTCTTTCCGAGTACGACGCCCGCGTCCTCGCCGACTCCCGCGCACGCGCCGCCTTCTTCGAGGACGCCGTCGCCCTCGCCGGCGCGGAGCGTGCGAAGACCGTCGCTAACTGGCTCACCGGCGACTTCGCGCGCCTCCTCAACGCCACCAACCAGGACATCGAAGACTCGCAGGTCACCCCGCAGGCCCTCGCCGATCTCATCGCTCTCCAGGAGTCCGGCGTCATCTCCGGCAAGACCGCCAAGGACGTCTTCGAGCAGATGTTCCAGACCGGCCGAGATGCCAAAGCCATCGTCGAAGAGCAAGGTTTGGGCCAGATCGAAGGCGGCGACGAGGTGGCCCTGGCCGCCGATGCCGCCATCGCCGCTAACCAGAAAGCCGTCGCCGACTATCGCGGCGGTAAGGAGGAAGCGATAAAGTTCCTCGTAGGCCAGGTGATGAAAGAAACGCGCGGCCGGGCTAAGCCAGACGCAGTTACGGCCATTCTGAAAGAAAAATTAAAGGAGAAGCCGTAGTCTTATGCCATCCGGCTTCGTTTCTATAGACGCCATATGAAGAGACTCTTCGCCTTCGACTTCCTGAAATGGTTCTACCCCGGCATGCACATCAAGCGATGGCTTGCCCTCACCATCATCGGCGTCGCCATGATGACGTTTGGGCTCAGCTACATCGTCCGGGAGGCCTACCTCAGCGGTTACACCCTGCCCGGCTTCATGTACTACGCGACCGGCCAGTTCATCCCGCGTTACGTCCGCGGCGCCGCCTTCATGATCTCTGCCCTCTGCCTGATCGTCTTTTCGATCTGGAAGCTCAACCACTCGCTCATCTCCGTGCTCGTCCCCAACCGGGACCGCAACTACAGCCTCGTCAACACGATCTACAACCAGCGCTTCCTCCGCCGCGGCCCGAAGATCGTCGCCATCGGCGGCGGCACCGGGCTCTCCTCGCTGCTGCGCGGCCTCAAGGAGTACACCGGCAACCTCACCGCGATCGTCACCGTCGCTGACGACGGCGGCTCTTCCGGCGTTCTCCGACGCGAGCTCGGCGTCCTCCCTCCGGGCGACGTCCGCGCCTGCATCGCGGCCCTCGCCGACGCTGAGCCGCTCGTCACGAAGCTCTTCCAGTACCGCTTCTCGGACGGCTCCGGCCTCGCCGGCCACTCCTTCGGAAACCTGTTTATCGTCGCGATGTCCGGCGTCGTCGGCAACTTCGAGGACGCAATCCGCCAGACCAGCCGTGTGCTCGCCGTCCGCGGCCAGATCATCCCCTCAACGCTTGCCAACGTTACCCTCTGCGCAAAAACGGAAGACTCGCGCACCATCCACGGCGAGTCGCTCATCGGCTCGCACAATGGAGTCGAGGAGCGCGGCCGCATCAAAGAGGTCTATCTTCTCCCCCACAACCCGCCGGCCCACCCCGAAGCCGTGCGCGCTATCCTCGAGGCCGACCTCGTCATCCTCGGCCCCGGCAGCCTCTACACCAGCGTTCTCCCCAACCTCCTCGTCGAAGGCATCCGGCGCAGCGTCATGGCCTCGGCCGCGCCCAAAGTCTACGTCTGCAACGTCGCCACCCAGCACGGCGAGACCGACGGATTCGGCGTCACCGACCACCTCCACGCGATCGAAGGACAGTTCGGTAAGGGCGTCATCAACTACGTGCTCGCCAATAGCAACATCCCCGTCAGCATCCCCAAGGCCCCCCATTCGGAGGCCGTTCGGGTGGACGCTGCCGTAAATAATGGGATACGATTGATCACGGCAGACGTCATCAGCGAGGAGAACCGCTACCACCACGACTCCGCCAAGCTGGCGCAGGCCATCATGCGGATCTACTACGATCGAGACCAGGTCCCGGCCGTAACGGAGACCGAAGAAGAGCTTGTAGTGTCCGCCGTTGAAAGCAAGTAACCGGAACTAAGAAACCATGAGCGTACAAGACTCCCTGGCCATCGCTGCGATTCTCCTGTCGATCGCCCTCATCATCGTCATCCTCCTGCAGGTGAAGGGTGAAGGCGTCGGCGGGCTGCAGAGCGGCTCCTTCGTGCGCACCCGCCGCGGCCTGGAAAAGACCCTCTTTCAACTGACGATCTTCCTTTCCGTACTGTGGCTGGGGGTCTCCGCGCTCGCCGTCTACGTCCGCTAGACACGCACACCTTCCCGCCCTGACCACCGCATGAGCTTTAACCGCATAACGTCGCCCCACGGCAGGCACGGGCCGGGCTGGCCCCTTCTCGCTCTCCTCGTCGTCGGCGTCATCGTTATCGGCGCCGCCTTCTTCGCCTTCGCGAACCCCCTCGGCGAATCCAAGGGCGACAAGGCCACTACCCGTTACACCGAAGCCGAGGTCGGCGCCCCATCGCGCGCCAACCCCCTCTTTGCCTACGCCGGCGACGTCGACCGTGACCTCGTCTCTCTCGTCTTCTCCGGCCTCACCCGCCTCGACGCCGACGGCAAACCAGAACCTGACCTCGCCGAGAGCTGGGACGTGAGCGACGACGGCCTCACCGTCACCTTCCACCTGCGCACCAACGTCACCTGGCAGACCGGCGCACCCTTCACCTCCGCCGACGTCATCTTCACGTACGGCCTCCTCGCCGACAAAACGTTGCAGGGAGATCCCGAGCAAGCCGCTCTCTGGCAGTCCCTCAAGTGCCTCGCCCGCGACACCATCACCGTCGAGTGCACGCTCCCCGAACCATACGCGCCGCTCCTCACTTACGCGACGATGGGCATCCTTCCGAACTCAATCCTCGGCTCCGCCACCGCGGCCACGATCCTCGACGACCCGTTCAACCGCCACCCCGTCGGCACCGGCCCGTACAGCGTCGTCGCGCTCGACAACACGCACGCCCTTCTCCGCGCCAACGACAAGTTTTATCTCGGCGCACCAAAGATCGATGAGATCACCCTCCGCTTCTATCCCGACATGGCCAGCGCCGCCGCCGACATCGTCCGCGGCCAGGCCGACGGCCTCCTCGCCGACCTCACTATCGACCCCGCCGACTTCCAGACTCTACGCGATGTCGATGGGCTCACCGAGCACGCCGCCAACCGCAGCGCCTTCACTATCCTCTACCTCAACAACGGCGCTCCCCCGATGAACGACCCCGCCGTCAGGGGCGCGATCGCGAAGTCGCTGGACATCGACTCGATCATCACGGGCCTCCTCGGCGGCCGCGGTCAGCGTGCCGACACGCCGATCGTCCCCGGCACCTGGGCTTTCGACAGCGACGCCGGGTCGATCACTCGTGACGTCGGTCAAGCACGCTCCCTGCTCGAAGGCGACGGCTGGACCCTTCCCGCAAACTCCAAAGTCCGCGAGAAGAATAACCAGGAGCTCCGCATCTCTCTCATCACCGACGAGGACGCCCTCCGCGGCGCCATCGCCGACGCGATCGCCAGCCAGCTCGCCGACGCCGGCATCGACGCGACCGTCGTTCGCCAGCCCTCCAACGATCTCGTGCGCGACTTCCTCATCCCGCGCCAGTACCAGGCCGCGATCTTCGGCTGGGACCCCGGCGCGGACCCCGACCCCTACCCCGCCTGGCACAGCTCCCAGACCATCAACAACGGCCGCAACATCTCCGGCTACACCAGCGACGAAGCCGACAAGCTCCTCGAAGAAGCCCGCCGCACCTTCGACATCGCCGCCCGCCAGCAGTTGTACAAACAGTTCCAGGCGCTCTTCCTCAAAGACCTGCCCAGCATCTTTCTTTACGTCCTGCTCTACACTTACTTCGTCAGCGACAAGGTGACCGGCATCGACCCCGGCGTCCTCTTCAGCCCCGCCTCCCGCTTCCGCAACGTCTACGAGTGGACCGTCACCACGCCTGCCGCCATCGGCAACAACTGACAGCGTCAAACATCAATCAGAAATCGTTCAATCAAACTCTCGGCCATGTGGTCGCTTTCCCCTGTTTGATGCTTGATGTTTGATGCTGGATAATCTTCGCATGACGTTCCGCGAGCTCGTACTTATCCTCGTCACCGTCGCCATCGGCTGCGGGTTCCTCTGGTGGGAGACCGGCCGCAACGAAGCCCTGCTCTCCGCCACCGCCATCATGCTCGGCATCTTCGCCTTCGCAGGCGCCATCACCGTCGTCGCCTCCTAACCGCAGCGATCCGCGCTAAGCCAACCGAAAACCATCTCCTTGTTTTGCCCTAACCTCTCCGGTTCACGCACAACGCCAAACGAGGTGTGAAAAGGGGCGAAGCCCCTATACCGGGGGCCTGGGGTCCCCCAGATCTCTTTTTCCTTGGGGGGTGGGGCAGCCGATACTTCGCCGGTTTGTCGGTTGATCCTTCTACGGAGTCCGCGGCAGCACGATCACCGGCACCTGCACCACCTGCTTCGCGTGCCCGGTGTCATCTGTGCTCAAGTAGACCCACAGGCAGAACGGCGTCGGCTCGTTCACGTTGGTGACGATCACGTCCTCCGCAAACGGCCTCGTGAAGTCGGTGACGTCGAGCCCCGGCGGCGGCACCCGGAAGTCGCGTGGCTGCGGCGGCAAGTTGTTCGATTGCACTGCGTTCTGTTTCTGATCAACCACCGAGAGCGTCACGCCGCGGTTATCCTGCCCGATGTTCGATCCCCAGCCGCGGACAAAGATCGGGAGCCCCACCTGCGCGTTCGCCAGCGGCTCCTGGATCTGCAGCACGTTCGCTGGCGCCGGGTCGGGGTTCGGGCCGCAGACCTGTAGCGGCGTCGGGCTCGGCGTCGGCGAAGGCGTCAGCGTCTTCCGGTTGCGCGGCGTCGTCGAGCCCGTTCCCGTGATCAGCTCCACCGAGACCGCCGGCGTCGCCGTCCCCGCATCGTCGCCACCCCCGCAGGCCATCGCAAACAGAAGCGACCCCAGCACCAACCCGAGGCCGCAGAACGTCATCTTTCGCATTGCAACCATGTTACCCAGTGCTATAACGTCGCGCACGACCGTCCGGTTCGCGCCCGCATAGCCCATCCGCGCTAGCAACGTCTGGCCGCACCACGTCGCCCGGTTTGTCGGTTTGTGGGTTTGTAGCCCTCCCGTTATGCTCGTCGCGATGTCAATCGTCTTCATCGGCACACCCGACTTCGCCGTCCCCTCCCTCCGCCGTCTCGCCGCGGCCGGCCACAAGATATCCACCGTAGTCACCCAGCCGGACCGTCCCGCCGGGCGAGGCCGCCACCTCTCGCCACCACCCATCAAACTCGCCGCCGAACAGCTCGGCCTCACCGTCCTCCAGCCGCCAACCCTCCGCGACGCCGCCGTCCTCGACCAGCTCCGCGCCCTCAACCCCGAAGCGATGGTCGCCGTCGCCTACGGCCAGATCCTCCGGCAAGAGCTTCTCGACATCGCCCCGCGCGGCGTCCTCAACGTTCACCCCTCGCTCCTTCCGCGCCACCGCGGCGCCTCCCCCATCGCCGGCGCCATCCTCGCCGGCGACGACGAGACCGGCGTCACGATCATGCTCATGGACGCCGGCATGGACAGCGGCCCCATCCTCGCCCAGCGCCGAGTACCACTCTCCGGCGACGAAACGACCGGCACCCTCACTGCCGCTCTCGCCGAGCTCGGTGCAGACCTCCTCACCGAAACCCTGCCGCGCTGGCTCGCCGGCGAGATCACCCCGCAGCCACAAGACACCGCGCAGGCAACCGTCACCCGCTTGATCAACAAAGAAGACGGCGCGATCGACTGGACTCTCCCCGCCATCGAAATCTCCCGCCGGGTCCGCGCCTACAACCCCTGGCCCGGCGCAGCAACCGCCCTTAACGACGAGCCTCTGCACATCTGGCGCGCCTCCCCTGACCAAGGCTCCTCTGGCGATCTCCCCGGCACCATCGTCGTCCCGCCGCCCGAA
The DNA here is from genome assembly GCA_041481535.1 of Dehalococcoidia bacterium. Classification (GTDB taxonomy): domain Bacteria; phylum Chloroflexota; class Dehalococcoidia; order SM23-28-2; family RBG-16-64-32; genus DATKKM01. The sequence continues at coordinate 13,151 of JBGPBZ010000043.1, forward strand.
CTAATCGATCCCGCCCTCATCATCCAGACCGGCGACGGTCTCCTCACCATCCACGAGCTCCAGCGCGCCGGCCGCAAACCCCTCTCCGCCGCTGACTTCCTCCGCGGCATGCCCCGCCTCATCGGCCAGCGCCTCGGCTAGCGTCCCGCTCATCCTGAGCCCGTCGAAGGACCGCGGCCAACGGCTGCTCGCGCGCTGAGCCTGCCGAAGCGCCCCATTAATCTGCGTAAAATCTGCGCCAATGTGCCGCCAACAAGAAAGGGGAGACCTCGCGGCCTCCCCTTCCGTGTTCAGTACCCCAGGTGTGAGGCTCTCGCACCTCAGACCTGGCACCTCACACCTATTCCTTCTTCTCTTCGCCTCCAGCGCCCTCCGCCGGTGCAGCGCCCTCGGCGCCTTCGGCCGGTGCGCCTTCTTCGCCTTCCACCGGTGCCGCTTCGGCCTCTTCCGCGCGCTCCGCGGCCGGCAGGTCGATGCGCACGATCACGGCGCCTTCGTCCGTCGTCATCTCCACACCTTCCATCGCCGGCAGATCGCCAACGTGGATCGACTGACCGATCTCCGTCAGCTCACTGATATCGACGTCGATCGACGACGGGATGGATGTCGGCAGAGCCTCCACCATCACCGACGTCAGCGCGTGCGTGACGATACCGCCGTAAGTGCTCACCGCCGGCGCCACGCCCGAGAAGCGGACCGGCACCTCCAGGCGCACCTTCTCCGTCAGCGAGATCTGCATGAAGTCGACGTGCACGATCTGGTCGCTCACCGGGTTGCGCTGTACATCGCGCACAAACGTCGGCCGTTCCTCGCCCTCGATCTGCACGTAAATGATCTCGTTGCGGCTGTGGTGGCGCAGCAGCTGTCGCAACTCTTCGGCGGACAGCTGCACTGGCACCGAGTCCACGTTGTGTCCGTAAATGTTGGCCGGAATGATGCCCTCACGCCGCAGCGCGCGCACCTTCTTGCCAATCGTCCCACGCCGGGCAAGGTTCAGCCGGGTCTTCGTATCCTGGGTCATAAGAAAATCTCCTCGCGGAAGTACCTGGACAGCGTACTCAAACGCCACCCGAGCCGTCAATTTCCCGTGCAATTGTCATTCTGAGAGGCATAACCTCGGCTCGCAGCGCCCGGCATCTTCGCGAAGCATGCCCTGAGCGCGGCGGTAGCCGCAGCCGAAGGGGGACCTGTCGCAGAAATTCCATCTCATCCAGACCTCCAACCGCGACTCAGCCGCAAACTCCTCCGCGCACGCATCACTGGCCGCTATCCCCGCCGCCCGTGCCCCATCCAGATGTAACATTCTTATAAATATTCTGTGATATTTCGTTGACAATATCTCGCAGTTGACATATAGTTCGGCCCAAATCAATAAGGGGGGTGCGGCGCAATGCGTCTTACGTTAACTGCAGTCCTGGTGGCGGCGGTGGCGGCGGTTTCTCTATTCGGTATTCTGGCCAGTGGGGGAGGGATCGCCCACGCGACGGGCCCTATTACCGTCACTGCCGTCGCGGCCGGTGATGCCCCGCCCTACCCCCAGGCCTCGGCGTCGCCCGGGCCATGTACCCTGTTGAATGCCGATGGCTTGAGCGACACCGCAGGCTTCTTGATTAACACCAACAACGCAGGTGCTGGATTTCCTTGTGGAGACGGCCAGGACGAGTACACCAACTGGATCTTCGATTTCCAGACCGGCGGCTTTATTCAGGTACCCAACCCACACTACCAACCGTACCTGGACTTCAAGGCGTGCTTGGAGCAGCCTGGCTCACAATTGACGTCCGCGAAACTCACCTTGTACAGGTCCAACGGCGCAGACACGAGTACCGATGGGGTCGCCATGCTCGGCAAGGTCGCAGATCCTAACCTGAGCGACCCAGGCCAGAACACCGCGATCCAGGCGTGGGCAGCGGGTACTCCTTCGACTCCTTCGGTTATCATCCACAACTGGGGCGCCGCCTCACTCCCTCTCATCAAGACCAACTTCCTGCATGCCGGAAACGTAGTTCCAACCAACAACGTGTTGGGTTCGTACAGCCCCCCCAATCCCCTGGACCAGGGGGAAATCGCGATGCAGTATCAGGACGACGCACTCATTACGTACGCCCAACTCGATCTGACGTGTACACCTCCCGAGCCCATCGGAGGCGTCGTTGACGTCCTCTCCAGCACTGATGGCCAGGCTGGCAACACGCTGCCGATATCCGCCGCCGTCGCGGCCATCGTTGTTGCCATCGCGGCTGGCAGCTGGTACACCCGGAAGCGCTGGCTACCGTAAGAGGCAACCCCGGCGACTCTATCGCGAACTTCACGCGGCCGCGGGCATGACGCCCGCGGCCGCTTTGATTTGCGTTCATCAGTGGCTCTTCTCGCGCTCACGTCACGGTCTAGATTTCGCTTCGCGAACTGTGACGCACATCACTTGACGCCCTTCCCCCCTCGGCGCATCATCACCCCGTAAGTGCGCACGCACGCACAATCACCACGATGACACACACCACTTTCGCGCCAAAGGACAAAGAGCAACGCCAGCTCGCCCTCATCGACGCCGCCAACGCCGTCTTCGCCGAACGCGGCTACGACGTCGCCACCACCCGCGAAATCGCCGAGCGTGCCGGCTGCGCCGAGGGCCTCATCCACCGCTACTTCGCCGGCAAGCGCGGCCTCCTCCTCGCCATCCTCCAGCACAACGGCCAGAAGGTCAGCAGCGAATGGGGCAAGCACCTGCCAGACCGCGACTCCGTCCGCGAAGAGATCGAGGAGATCCTCCTGCACGACATCGACCTCAAGTCGAAGTCCCAGTCGGAGCGCAACAACTTCACGCGCATCTGCGTCTCCCAGGCTGCGATCGATCCCGAGATCGGCGCCGCCGTCCGGGACGGCGTCCGCGCGCGCCAGGTCGAGTTCATCGCCACCAAACTCCAGCGCCACCAGGACGCCGGCCGCATCCGCGCTGACGTCGACATCACCGCCCTCGCCACCGCCATCAGCGGACTCGGCTTCGCCACCGGGTTTATGTACGTTGTCGCGTTCGGCGGCGCCCGCGAAGACGCAGAGCACATCGCCCGAGAGTCAGCCGCCGCAATCGCCCGTGGCATCTTGCCAGAAGGAGAGAACACAAAATGAAAGTTGGACTGCAGATCCCCTACTTCACCTGGCCCGGCGGCGCACCAGAAATCGCGCCCACTCTCACGCGCATTTCGAAGACGGCGGAGGACGCTGGCTTCGATTCGATCTGGGTGATGGACCACTTCTTCCAGATCC
>JBGPBZ010000044.1:0-16342 GCA_041481535.1 Dehalococcoidia bacterium
ATCCTGCTCTCCATTCCGTTCGGCGGCGCGAAGGCGTTCGGCATGGGCGACGTGAAGATGATCGTGCTCATCGGCTTTGTCGTCGGCTTACCGTCGGTCATCGTCGGCATCTTTATCGGGACGCTGGTCGCCGCTGCGTTCGCGTTTATTGCCCTGATTACTCGGACGCGCAGCCGCACGGACTACATCCCGCACGGGCCGTTTCTCGCTATCGGCGCGATCATCGCCCTCTTCTGGGGCTCGTCGATCTGGCACTCCTACACCGGCTAACCACCGCCGCCTCGCGTAGCCGAGGCTTTCCAGCCTCGGAGGCCAACGCTCCTTCCAACCCCAACCAGCCACCACAGAAATTCGTTTACTCGTTGCGCCGCACCCGTCCGCCGCGGAGGAGGCAATTCGCTGTGAGCCCACTCCGTTCCTGTATCATGGCGCTACCATGCCCAAGAACCCCCAGCGGGACGTCATCCTCGCCGACTACAATCCCGCCTGGCCCGAGATGTTCGAGGCCGAGCGAGCGCACCTGCAGGCAGCGATCGGCGAGTGGGCCGTCGCCATCGAGCACGTGGGCAGCACCGCTATCCCCGGCATCGCCGCCAAGCCTGTCATTGACATCGGCGTCGCCCTGCGCTCGTACGAGGACGCGCTGCGCTGCATCACACCGCTCTTCGAATTGGGATACGAATGCCTCGGCGAGTACGGCATCCCCGGCCGCATCTTCTTCCGCAAACGGACCGGCTCGCCGCTGCCCGGTCAAGTGCACGGCGGCGTCGGCCGCACGCACCAGCTGCACATGTACGCCGCCAGCCACACCGAGCACGTCCAGCACATCCTTTTCCGTGACTTCATGCGCACTCACCCGCGCGACGCCGAAGACTATGAGCGGCTGAAGCGGCAACTCGCCGAGCAGTACAACGATGTAGACCAGTACGCGGAAGGGAAAAGCGACTTCGTGCGGCGAAAGCTGAACGAGGCCCGCAACGAGTTCGACGCGATCGTGATCGCGGACTACGACGATAGCTGGCCCGCAAAGTACGAAGCAGAGAGGGCCCGCATCGTCGAGGCAATCGGTGAGTGGCTGGTGGGTTTCGAGCACATCGGCTCAACGGCGGTGCCGGGGCTCGCTGCAAAGCCAATCATCGACATGATGCCCGTGCTGCGCTCGCTGGACGACACCCCGCACATCGTCGGCCCGCTGGAGGCACTGGGATACGAGTACGTCCCGGAGTTCGAGGCGCAGCTGCCAGAGCGACGCTACTTCCGGAAGGGCATCCCGCGCCAGTTCCACGTTCACGCCGTTGAGAGTACGAGTCCGTTCTGGCAACGCCACCTCGCGTTCCGCGATTACCTTAGATCGCACCCCGACGCGCGCGACGAGTACGCCGCGCTCAAGCGAAAGCTCGCCTCGGTTCACACCCACAACAGAGGCGATTATACCGAAGCAAAAACTGAGTTCATCCGAGGGGTTGAGGAGAAGGCTGCCCTGGCTACAAGCCCCTCTTCGCGCGCAGCGGAGGGGGGCGACTCGGCCAGCCAGTAGATTCTCAATCACAAGGAGTGCGAACAATGCCGACCCACAAGTTCAATCAAGTCGACGTCTTCACCTCACGGCCGTTCTTCGGCAACCCCGTCGCCGTCATCTTCGATGCCGACGACCTCAGCGACGACCAGATGCGAAGGATCGCGAACTGGACAAACCTCAGCGAGACCACCTTCTTCCAGTCTCCCTCACCCAACAGCGGCGCTGACTACCGCCTGCGCATCTTTACCCCGAGCGGCGAGCTCGCCTTCGCCGGCCACCCCACGATCGGCTCCGCCCACGCCTACATCGAGCGAGGCGGCGCCCGACTCGACCCCAACGTCATGCACATGGAGTGCGGCGAGGGCGTCCTCGCGCTGCGCACACTTGGAGAGGGCAGCGAGACGCTAATCTTCTCGGAGACGCCGGAAGCGCGCTTCGTGCACGAGTTCGGAACATCGGTCGAAGCGATCGAGGAAGTGCTCGGCACCCGCGTCTCGCGCGAGACGCCGCCGGCCTCGATCTACAACGGCCCCACCTGGCTCTTCACCCGCCTCGAATCGTCCGCCGCGGTCGCCGCGCTAAAGCCGGACATGTCCGCCGTCGCCCGCCTCAGCGACGACTTCTCGCTGACCGGCATCGCCGCGTTCGCGCTCACAAATTCCGCTCATCCTGAGGCTCTCGAAGCAGCCGTACACATCCGCGCCTTTGCGCCGCTCTTCGGCGTCAGCGAAGACCCCGTGACGGGCAGCGCCAACGGCGCCCTCCCCTCATACCTCGAACGCTTCGGCCTCATCGAACGCGCCGGCCGCGAGTACGTGGCGATGCAGGGTATGGAGCTCGGCCGGGATGGCCGCGTCCACGTGCGCGCGCACCCAAACGGCCGCACAGAGATCGGTGGCCAGGCGGTGACGGTGATCGAAGGTGAGCTGCGGCTGTAGTCGATGGGGGACGTTGGATCAAACATCAAGCTCAAGCGCGTGTATGACCCTTCTGTAGACTCAGATGGGTATCGCGTTCTCGCCACCAGGTTCTGGCCGCGGGGAGTCCCTCGTTCGCAAGTAGATGAATACATATCGAAGCTTGCTCCCTCCAAGCAACTACTAAAAGAGTACAAAGACGTCCCGTTGAGCTGGGCGGACTTTACCGACAGGTACCGACAAGAGCTATCCCTGGAAGAACAACAGAGTGAACTGAAGAGACTAGCAGGAGTTGCGCGAACCAAGACGATCACCTTGCTCTGCTTCTGCGCCGAGGAGAGAGGTTGCCATCGAACCTTGCTACGTGAGGCGATCGTGGAGGTAGACGAAGCGCGGTAGCTATGTCGGAACAAAAGCGTGTTCTGATCACCGTTCGAACATATCCTGTGCCAGCGCGGCGTGGGATAGAGGTTTCGTGCACGGCCGGGATTACCGATGATCATCGTTGGATCCGTCTCTATCCGGTGCCCTATCGGCGAATGGATGTTGACAAGCGCTTTGCAAAATATCAATGGATCGACGTCGCCGTCACCAAGGCTAAGCAAGACCCACGACCAGAAAGTTACACACCTGACATTGACTCAATCCGCATACGAAACAACGTCTCATCGGACAATAACTGGGTTGCCCGGAAAGAGATCGTTGGACCGCTTACATCGCATTGCCTCTGTTGCGTCAAACGGGAAGCCGCAGAGCGTGGCTACCCGACGCTCGGGCTATTCAAGCCTCGCGAGATAACTCGACTGATCATCTCCCCAGACACTCCAGAATGGAGCCCTGACGAACTCGCAAAGCTGAGACGTTATTCCATGTTCGAGAAAGCCCCCAAACACGAGCTAGAGAAGATACCGTTCACTTTCGAGTATAAATTCCGATGTGATCACAGTACGTGCAAGGGACACAAGTTATCTTGCACTGATTGGGAGATGCTCGAGTCTTTTCGAAGCTGGAAACGTCGTTATAGAGAAGCGTGGGAAACAAAGTTCCGGGAGCGGTATGAGAGCGATATGATACGCCTTAACGACACACACTTTTTCGTGGGCAACCAACTACGATATCCGAACGCTTGGCTAATCGTAGGCATCTTCTATCCTCGGTACGAGATTGCAACTACTAGGAGATTGATATGACCAACCAACTACAAATCATCGCTGAAGGACACGGCGACTACCTCAAGGTCGATCCCGACGGCTTCCGCGAGTACGTGCGCGACAACAAACAGCGTGCGATGGTCTCGAAGCTGATGTCGGAGAAGGACGCTATCGCGAAGTTCGTCTCCGACGGCGACTACCTCGTGTACGAGTGCAACTACCTGCAGCGCGGCCCCGCCGCGCTCATCCGCGAGGTGATCCGCCAGGAAAAGAAAGACCTCTGGCTGGGCGCAAAGTTTACCTGGGTCGCGGCGGCTCTCCTCGTCGGCGCGGGCTGCGTCTCGAAGCTGGACGTCGGGTTCTTCTTGTTCGGCCCCGTCGTCGAACAGGCGATTCGCGAGGGGCGCGTGAAGGCGTACGAATACTCCAACGTCGTGATGACGAACCGCATCATGGCCGGCGCGATGGGCCTGCCGTTCATCCCCGTGCGCTCGTTCGGCGGCACCGACGGCTTCGAGTACTCCGGCGCCAAGCTCATCGAGGACCCCTACACCGGCCAGCCGATCACGATCATCCCCGCCCTCAACCCAGACATCGCGCTGATCCATGTGCACCAGTCGGACATCTACGGCAACGCGCGTATCTTCGGCACCGGCATCTCGCACGTCGAGAGCGCGCTCGCCTCGAAGAAGGTGATCATTTCGACCGAGGAGATCATCGACACCGCCGAGATCCGCAGCGACCCCGCGCGCACCACCATCCCCTTCTACGTCGTCGACGCCGTCGTACACTCCCCGTTCGGCGCCTACCCCGGTGAGATGCAGGGCCGCTACTCCAGCGACATGGGCCACGTCATCGAAGTCGTCGGCGCCACGATGCGCGGTTTCATCCCCCAGTACATCGACAAGTACATCCGCAGCGTCGCCAACCACGCCGAGTTTATGGACAAGCTGGTCGGCTACCAGCGAATGCGTGAGATTATCGGGAGGGCGACGATTAAGGAAGGGTACCGCGCGTGAGCGAATCGGATCCGTATTACGACAAAGGGCTCGCGCGGTGGTGGATGCTCTTCGACTTCAGGAAAGCGCTGCAGGACCTTGCCGCGCCCGCCGAAGATCAGGTAAAGGCTTATGAGGCGTTCGTCCCAACCGCGTTCGAACTCCGCGAAAGCTTCGACGACTCTTACGTGCATTTGGAAGACTGGTTCGATTGGTGGAGTCTCAATCGAGAACAGCGCGCAACCTTGGAGGCAGTCAATAGTGAGTTGGAGCGCGCGCCAAGAGACACGGACTCATTAGCGAAATCACCTGTTTGGGCGGGACTGAGGATTCTCGCTGAGGAGGCCCTTGCGAAGTTAGACTGGACCCTTCTCGACGAGCCACCGCCGACGCCGACGACACCGGTTCACGAATCAGGAGCTTAATCATGCCAACACCAGCCACTTACTTCAACGAACGCGCGCACCAGATCTGCCTCGTCGCCTAGATGGTCGAGGACTGCCTCATTAAGGCCGCGGCTCTTCCGGTCCCTTACCCATCATCCAGACACGCAACGTAGCGTCGTCGGGCAGATCGAAGGCGACTAAGTACTCACCGTCTCGATAGCGGTAGATTTGTGGCAGGACATCGTCCATTAGCGTGCGGACTGATTTCGCCACCGAAGGATCGGCGCAGAGCACATCGAATATTGCATCGAACCGTCGCTGATCATCCGGAGACGATGAATCGAAAATCCGCCTAGCAGCGGGGACGAGAACGTGCTCACGCACGCTTGTACTTGCGTTTCAGTTCTCGCCCCGGAGTGCCCTTTTCGCCCCTCTTTATCGCTTCCCAGGATTCGAAGACCCCGTCCATGAACGCCTCGTTGCGCAGCATCGCTAGCTCGTCCTCATAGGACTCGATTTCGCCTGTGACGTCCCGCGCAGCACTCTCGAGCCGCAGCGCATTGATCGCCCGTTGCCCCTTATCTATCGCCCTCGCGACAATCGCCCGATGCTCGTCGTTCATGTCGCCTAAAGTATACTCGCACCCGGAGGATCATCCCGATGCCAGGAACACCAGCCACCTACTTCAACGAACGCGAGCACCAGATTTGCCTCGTCGCACGCATGGTCGAGGACGCCCGCACCTACTGGGTCGCCGGCGGCGGCTCGCCGATGGCGGCGATCCTGCTCGCCAAGAAGCTGTACGCCGCGAACGCTGTCTACGTGACCGAGGACGGCGTCGTCAACCCGGAACCGATGCTGCCACTCGATCCGCTGATGACGATGGTCAGCTCGCGCGCGTCGTACAAGGCGCTGGCCTGGGGCACGATGAACAGCGTCGGCTTCCAGGCGCAGACCGGGCTCATGGACTTCGGACTGCTAAACACGCTACAGGTCGACCCGTACGGCAACATCAACTCGACCGCGCTCGGCGACTACAACGGTGAGCACCGGCGCTTCGGCGGACCCGGCGGCGCCGACTCGATCGCCGCGTTGTGCTGGAAGACGATCCTCATGACCGACCAGCAGAAGCGCAAGTTCGTCCCGCGTGTGGACTTCATCTCATCCCCCGGCTTCCTCGACGGCACGGAGGGCGCCCGCGAGCGCGCCGGACTGCCGCGCGGCACCGGCCCGTACCGCGTCGTCACGCCCTGGGCCGTCTTCGACTACGAAGACCGCTACCTGCGCCTGATGGGCGTCTCGCCGTTCGTCACCGTCGACCAGGTGCTAGCGGAGATGTCGTTCGATCCAAAGATGGCGCCGCAGATCGAGACGCTTGTTACGCCGACGGAGGAAGAGCTCGCAGTCCTGCGCAGCGAGCTCGACCAGCGCGGACAGATCACGGACGTCGGCAAGCCCGTCGTGCGCCTGGACGACGGCTCCTACCAGTTCGTCGAAGAGGAGAAGGCCGCCAAGGACATGCCGAGCAGCTGGTAGAAGATGCTCGGACGGTTCCTCTTCGTCGCAATCGCAGTCGTCGCGCTGGCGATCTCAGCCTGCAGCGGCGGCGACAGCTCGACGCCCAGCGCGACTGCTACCGCGACGCCGTCGGCCACCGCAACGCCCCTCGCCACTAACGGCGGAATCGTTCCGCAAACACCAACGGGGACGCCGGTGGACACGCTTATCTTCTCCACCGCCTCCACCGACAACGAACGCGTTGTCGCGCTGGCCGATTCGGGCTACACGGTGGAGGGTGGGTCCATATCGGGCGGCGTGGTGCTGCAAAACCGCAACAAGACCGAGGCTGTGGTCGTGCCGTACTCCGTGACGCTCGTCTACAACGGCAGCGATCATCCCGTCGTCACGCAGAACGTCGTGCTCCTCCCCGACCAGATGCTGGGTGACGCCTTCGCCGCGACGTACGATCCGCCGGACGCGAAGATCACGACAGTGAAGATCAGCGTGCTGCCGTCGAATCGCTGGGTCTCATTCAGCCTCCCGGGACGGCTGACCACGACGACATCATCGAGCGGAGGACAATTGACCGGGACCGTCACCAATCCTTTCGACCAGGCGACCGGCCCACTGCGTCTGAGCATCATCGCCCGCCGGGCCGACGGAAAGATTATCGACGGGGCGGCGCAGAGTCTGGAATCGATCCCGGCAGGCGGCTCAGAAGAGTTCCGGGCGGGCGCCTCCACATCTGTCGCCAGCGTGGAGGCGCACGTCTCGTTCGCCGACGATCTGCCGGCCTGGGCCGCGTCGCCCTAGCAGCGTTCGCTTGACCCGCCCAGCTACAGCGACCAATAATCGCACCATCGTGATGACAAAGACGCGGCGCTGGCTCCCATTGCTAGCGTTATTGGCAGCAGTCTCGCTCTACCTGGTCGCCTCCGCGTGCAGCAGCGGCGACGACAAGCCGGCCTCGACAACGCCCGCCGGCACTGTCACTGCCGCGACGAACACGTCACCAGCAGGCGGCGCAGTTTCACCAACCCGCACCAGCGCTCTCGCTACTACCACCGCGGCGGGTGATCGACAGGTGGAGATCCTGGACTCCGGCTTCACCGCGCTGCGCGGCGGGCTCTCGGGCGGCTTCATCGCGCACAACAAGGACAAGACCGAGGCCGTCGCCATCGCTTACAACATCCCTTTCAGCGACAGCGCGGGGACGCCGAACAGCAGCGCTCATGGGACGCTGGTGCTGATGCCCGACGAGACGATCGGCGAGGCGTTCGAAGGCAGCTACGCGCCTGAACACGAGATCGCAAGCATCGACATCCAGCTTAACGCGGCGGAAGCGATCTGGACGGCCGCTCCGACGAAGCGCCTGACCACTACGATCACCACCACCGAGACGCAGTCCGTAAGCGGCACCGTCGCAAACCCCTTCTCCGTCGCGACCACGGGCCTCTGGATGCACGTCATCACTTACAACGCTGCCGGGAAGATCATCGGAGGGGACACGCAGGGTATCGACTCGGTCCCGGCGAACAGCTCCGCCGACTTCACGGCGCAAGTGCCGTTCATCGGCGACGACTACGCGAACAACGCGCGCGTCGAAGCTTACGCCGAGTTCCGAGACCAGCTTCCGCCCGGCCTGGCGCAATAAATCTGTCGCCTAGACGCTCAGTTCGCGCAGCCGCGCGATCATCCCGAGCGGGCCCGCTAAGTCGCCCAGCTCCGCCAGCGCGAGTCGCACGTGCTTCAGCGGCTCGCTTAACGAAAGCGTGCGCATCGTGTCCTCCGCCTGCGGGAGAAAGAGTTGCGGTTCGCGCGCAACGCCGCCGCCGATCAGGATCAGCTCCGGGCTCAGCAGGTTCACAAGGTTGGCAAGAGCGATGCCAAGAAACCGTCCGGCCTCCGCAAAGATCTCCTTTGAGGCAGCATCGCCTGCCATCGCCGCGGCTGCCATCGACTCGGCCGTGATCGGCTCGCCTTTCTGCTTGAGCGCGGCGAGCTGCGGGGACTCCCCGCTCGCCGTCGTCTCCTCGCCGCGGCGTGCGATCGCCGTCCCCGACGCGAGCGCTTCGAGGCAGCCGTAGTTCCCGCAACCGCACAGGGGCCCCGCCGGATCGATGATCGTGTGGCCGATTTCGCCCGCGGAACCCTTTGCGCCGCCGTACAGCTTTCCGTCCGCGATGATCCCTCCGCCGATGCCTGTGCTGACCGTTATGTAGACCAGATGCCGCGCCTTCTTCCCGGCCCCGAAGATGTGCTCACCGAGAGCGGCGGCGTTGGCATCGTTCTCCAGCCAGGCGCGGACTCCCGTGCGTTCCTGCATGATTTTCGTGAGCGGCACGTTGCGCCAGCCAGGCAGTTGCGGTGCCGCCGGAACAATCCCGCGCTCCGAGTCCACCCAACCTGCCGAACAGATGCCCAGTCCCTTAAGGCCGGCGACACTCACATTCGCCTCGACTGCCGACGCCGCCAGCGCTTCCAGCATCGAAGCCAGCGTCGGCTCGAGTCCCTCCGCCGCGCGCGACGGCTGGATGCGGTCACCGAGCACCTTGCCGTCGAGCCCGGCGACGATAGCGCGGACGTTGGTCCCGCCGAGGTCAATCGCGCCGTAGAGATCGGGCATGCTGCGCCGGCTAAGCGACGGCGGTTGCTTCGAGCTCGATCATCAGCTCCGGAAACGCCAGCCGTGCCACGCCGAGCAGCGTCGAGGCGTACTTTGTAGTCCCGTTCGCGCTCAGACGCGGGGCGACCTGCGGAAACACGGCGAACACAGCATCGACGTCCGTGGTGTAGATGTTGAGCCGGACGAGGTTCGACATGTCCATCCCCGCCTGCTTGAGTACTGTCTCCAGATTGTCCAGCGCCTTGTTCACCTGCGCGGCCATGTCGCCGGCGTGTACCGGCGTTCCGTTCTCATCAACGGACGTCTGGCCGGAACAGATGAGCGTCCGCTCCGCGCCTTTGACCTCGTTCGCCTGTACAAAGCCAAAGTTGTCTTGCCACTTCCAGGGGTTGATCACGCGTCGTTCCATCGGGGGTCCTCCTAAGAAAGACATGAGTTTGCCGGCGAGCCGAATGCTACCACGAGCGATGTTTAGCCGCGCGCCAGCCTGCCATGGTAGCAAAGACCGTCATAACGATGGCCAACTCTATCCACCCCGGCGCGGACTCTGGGTGTGGCGGTCCACCTGATTCGGGAAGTCTTGCGGGCGTCAGAAGCGGAGATGCGGAGGGCGTTGGCGTGTCCGTTGGCTTCTTGCCGCAGGTCTGGTCCTCCGGGATGCACGCAACCGGTTCGGGTTGCGCCCACAGAACTCTTGGGTCGGCGTAGTACGCGATAGCTGAAGCCACTTCTTGTCCGACGGGAACCGCTGGTGTGTAGTAGCAGAGCTTGTAGCAGAACGGGGACGCATTCGGTGAAATCGATCCCGCCAGTGAACCGACCGACGCCATGACGTCCAGGAAGTCGACTGTAGGTCGAACGCCTACGGAGATGTAGCCTTCCACGATGTTCCACGGCCCGTACTCCCTCTGCGCCAACAGCTCGTAAGCGAACGGCTCAGTTTGCACGCCGTAGATGGTCAGCACGATCGGTCCGTGTGTAGCGGCGATCGGAATTATCAGTGACCACTCACGCTCGCCACACGTCCCTTCGATGTAAGCTTGAACACCGCCGACGGAGGCGTCGCACGTGTCGGGGAACTCGCCGAAGAGGTTGCAGCCCTTCACGGTCACGCTCGAATATGGAGCGACGGTTGCCGGCTCAACGCTGAATATCCGCGGCGCACCGTCTGGTCCGCATTGAGCGTTAGGGGTCGGTGTCGGGATCGGCGTCGGAGTGAATGCCTCCGCTCGTCCCGAGAGCGCGGCGATGCCCAGCAACACCAAGACTATGAGAATTGACGGACGTCTCATGGCAGTGACCCGTGCCGACATTCTACTCTCGCCCCAAACCAAAAGGCCGTCTCTTTGCGAGACGGCCTCGTGTTTCGTGCGTGGTTGGCGCGCTACTCTTCTTCGCGCTGCCAGAGGGTGTGGTAGTTGCGGCCGGTGATCGCGTCGAACTCGGACTGACGCTCGAGCACGAACAGCTTGTGCATGCTCTCGGCTACCTGGTGGCCGACACTGCCATCGAGATCCTGCGTGTAGACGCGTTCGCGGATGATCTGACCGAGGCCGGACTCCTCAAAGTAGCGGACGGAGTGCGGCCAGATGAAGAACGTGAACCTCTCCGGAACGCCGAAAGATGGCCGCTCCTTGCCGAGCCAGAAGAACCGCTCTTCCACAGTCCCCACCGGCTCGACGACGCGCACCATCGGGCCTTCGCTGGCGGTCGCGCGTGCGTCAACGATTACTCGCTGCGGGAACGTGCGGAAGCCAATTGCGAAGACGTCCGCGTTCTCAACGACCTTTCGTAGCTCTTCGAGGTCAACCATCATGCAGTTCTCCGTAAACACTCGCTAATCACCTTCTTCCACCCCTAATTATACGCTCAGCGACTAGAGGCGGATGACATTCGGAGGTAGGAACATGTTGACGACTAGCCATCGTCGTTCCTACCTCCGGCTTCCGACTTCTTACATCTTGTTTCTAGTACATGTCCGACATCGACGGAGCCGGCATGGCGCTCTTCTTCTCCGGGATCTCGGTCACGAGGCAGTTCGTAGTGAGAACCATGGCCGCGATGCTGACGGCGTTCTCGAGGGCGGATCGCGTCACCTTGACCGGGTCGACGATGCCCTTCTTGATCATGTTGCCGTAGTCGTCCTTAGCGGCGTCGTAGCCTTCGCCCGCCTTCAGCGTCTTCACCTTCTGTACGATGACGGAGCCGTCCTGGCCCGCGTTCGTGGCGATGCGGCGCAGAGGCTCCTCAAGCGCGCGGCGCAGGATCTGCGCGCCCGTGGACTCGTCTTCGGCCAGCTTGAGCTTGTCGAGCGCCGACAGCGCGTTGATGAACGCGACGCCACCGCCGGACACGATCCCCTCTTCGACGGCCGCCCGGGTTGCCTGCACAGCATCTTCGACGCGGTGCTTGCGCTCCTTGAGCTCGGTCTCGGTGGCGGCGCCGACTTTGATGACGGCGACACTGCCGGTGAGCTTGCCCAGGCGCTCTTGCAACTTCTCTTTGTCCCAGTCGGACGTGGCGGAGTCGATCGCAGCCTTGATCGCCGACACCCGGCCCTGGACATCGGCCTTCTTGCCGGCGCCCTGCACGATAGTCGTCTCTTCCTTCGTGACCACTACCTTCCGCGCTCGGCCCAGGTCTACGAGCTCTACGGAGTCCAGCTTGCGGCCAAGCTCCTCGCTGATGACGGTGCCGCCTGTGACGGCGGCGAGGTCGGCCAGATTGTCCTTGCGCCGGTCGCCGAAGCCCGGCGCCTTCACGGCGATGACGTTAATCGTGCCGCGCAGCTTGTTCACGGCCAGCGTAGCGAGAGCCTCGCCATCCACGTCGTCGGCGATGATCAGCAGGTTCTTGCTGCCGCTCTGCAGCACCTTCTCCAGCGCAGGCAGAATGTCGTTCACGGATGAAAGCTTCTTGTCGGTAATGATGACGAAGGGGTCGTCGAGCACGGCCTCCATGCGCTCCGCGTTCGTGACGAAGTAGGGGCTGATGTAGCCACGGTCGAAGTTCATGCCTTCGACGAACTCTGTCTCGGTCTGGATGCCCTTCGACTCCTCGACGGTGATAACGCCGTCCTTGCCAACCTTGACCATCACTTCCGCGATGAGGTCTCCGATCTCCTGGTCGTTGTTCGCGGAGATCGCGGCCACCTGGGCCATCTGCTCTCGTGTCGTTACCTTGACCGCGTTGGCCTTGACTGCCGCGACGACGGCAGCGGCGGCCTTCTCGATGCCTCGCTTGAGGGCCATCGGGTTGGCGCCAGCCGCGACGTTCTTCAGGCCTTCGTGGACGATCGCCTGGCCGAGCACGGTGGCCGTAGTCGTACCGTCGCCGGCGATGTCGTTGGTCTTGGAGGCGATCTCCTTCGCCAGCTGGGCGCCGATGTTCTCGAACGGATCCTCCAGCTCGATGTCCTTGGCGATCGTCACGCCGTCGTTGGTGATCGTCGGCGAGCCGAATTTCTTCTCGAGGACGACGTTGCGGCCCTTGGGGCCGAGGGTGATCTTTACAGCGTCGGCGAGGGCGTCCACGCCGTTTCGCAGGGCGTGCCGGGCGGCCTCGTCGAAGAGCAGTTGCTTGGCCATGGGTGATTCTCCTTCTCGGATTTAGATTGCGCTGGGCATATTAGCACTCTCAGGGGCGGAGTGCTAACTCATTTGTAGCGCATTCCCCTCCTCAAGGCAAGAGCCTGCTGACGCGCCGGTGGCCATCCCAGCCGAATATCGCAGCTAGCCCCTAACTATGGCGAGCACAGCTACTGCTGCTTGGCAGGCACGAACTTCATAGACAGCGAGTTCACGCAGTGCCGCGTGTTCTTATCCGTCAGGTGCTCACCGTGGAACACGTGGCCCAGGTGCCCGCCGCAGTTGGCGCATTCGATCTCGATGCGCTCGCCGTCTGGATCGGGTAGCCGCCTCACCGCGCCGGGGATCTCATCGTCGAACGCCGGCCAGCCGCAGTGGGCTTCGAACTTGTCCTCCGAGCGGTAGAGCTCGGCGTTGCAACGCCGGCAGATGTAGGTGCCGGACTCGAAAAAGTCATCGTACTCGCCAACGAACGGCGGCTCCGTTCCCTTCTGCTCGATAACGCGCCTCTCGCCGGGCGTAAGTTGGTTGAACTTCGTGCTCTCCATCGCCATCTATCCTCTCTCGCTCGATTCGATTATCTACTGCATCAGCGAATTCGCGTGCGCGAAGACGCCTTCCGGGCTGTCCTTCCAGACCCAGACGTGCAGCAGCCAGTCCGTCTCCGCCTGGAAGACGCCGTGGCACTGAGCGGCGCTGACCGCGATCGTCACGTTCCCGCCTGCCGTGAAACAGAGGTTTGTGTGATAGTGCCAGTGCGCCAGGCCGCCGAGCTTCGTAACCGGGGGCGTATCGTCGCCCGGCGTCTTTGCCAGCGTGTAGGCGAGGCCTGTCAGCTCCCAGCCGCCGTTGCCGTCGCTCTCGTAGAGCAGGATCGACGGGAGCCCTGGGACAAGTCCCGAACGGCCGGACTTATAGAAGTGCGCGCCAATCAGCGGCAGGTCCGGCGTGATCCGTAAATAGCCGTCCGCCTCCGCGACAGCGACATCCTTATACTTCTCCGTCCCTGCGCGGGCGTCGGCGAGAAACTGGTCCGCGAACGCCAGGTTCTCGGCCGTCACCCCCTGCGTGTTCGCCGGCTCGTGCATCGTCGACTCCTCGACCGCAATCGTCGCCGCGTTCGACGAGAGGATGTTCGCCGCGTGCGCATGTGAAGTATCCGGCGTTGTCGCGGTGTGTGCGCTCGCCGCCGCATCGTTGTGCGCGGCCGCGTCGTGATGCGACAGGTCGTTCAGCGCCGTCGCGAACATGCCGGAGACGGACGCCGCGATGACGAGTGCCGCGACGGGCACCGCGGCGGTGAGCAACGTTGATCGCCTGCCGAGGACGTAGCGGCTGTACGGTCCGAGACAGCCGCCCAGCACCGCCACGACCACGCCGATCGCGACCATCAAGTGTCTGGGGTTGCTCAGGGTGAAGATACCCTCGCGCTCAGCGAGGGTTGAGTCGCGGATGTGAAGCCAGGCATCCAGGCCGAACTCGCTGAGCAAGACGGCGAGCCCCAGGAGCATCAGCCCGTACCCCGCCTCGAATCCGCGCTGTCGCAGCAGCGTAATCATGTGCAACACCCCTTCCGTTGGTGCACATATAGTACGCCCGCGGGCGCCGGGCGGTAGTCTACAGCCGGTCGAGAATCGCCTTGCGCTTCGCCCGGTACTCCTCGTCTGTGACCAGGTCCTTCGCGCGGAGGTCGTCCAGTTGGCGCAGCGCTTCGGCGGTGTCCGGCGGCGCGTTGGCCGCTGGCGGCGGACCCGCAGTTGGTGTCGTCGGGAACGTGATCGGCGGCGCAAATGCCGGTCGCTCGTAGCCGGCCGGGACGGGCCCCAGCGATCCGCGCTCGACGATCTTCTCGGACCCTTGCGCCTTGACTACGACCGTGTCGGCCAGCTTGTCGTGCAGCGTCTGCGCGTCCTTGTCCCACAGCATCCAAAGAGCATCGACTACGCCGACGATCGATATCAGTCCCAATACGGCGCCCACCAATCCGCGAAGAAACATCGTGCCGGTCGTTGCTTTGGAACCGTCCGTCTTGATCACGCGGAGCCCCACCACCGCCTTCCCGGGGTTCTGCCCCTTCGGCGCAACGATGAACCACCAGATAATCCAGCCGATTCCGAGCGTGAGGAACACGAGAAGGATGTTCACGAGCCAGGAACCGAAGCGCGACATCCTCGTCGCCATCACCACCGTCCCCTCCTGGTCAAGCAAGAACGTCCCATCGAACTGACAGAACAGGCCCTCGTACATCGGACGCTGGCAGCGCGGACACTCGCGCCCTGGTGCTGTAGCTGCGGTCATGGTCTTCTCCTTGGATCGATTGGGGACAGTATATGCCCGCGCCGCGCAAGCCCAACTGACTTAGGTTAGTGTTGTTGGTTAGTGAGACCTGAGAGATCGTGAAGCCTGAAGATTCCCACGGCGAAGCCGCACGCGACGCCAAAGACAAGCCTGTGGTCCTGGGAGGCGAGATGGCCCGCGCCAGCGAAGCGGACGCGATCCACCGGCGGGAGCACCCAGAACCATCTCCCCTCGCCGGAGTCGAGTACGCCGCGTCGCGCAGGGAATTCGACCTTTTCCGCCTGGCTGATAGCCCGACCGATGACGTTATCCGTCGGTTTCTCGAACGATACGTTGATCCCGCCGAACGTGTTCGCGCCCGGTCTGCCCTCACGATGGACGACTTCTATACGCTGCTCACGTTTGCCAGCCGCTGCGCTCTCTCGGGCGTCCGGGCAAGAGAAGGAACGATGGTTCGCCTCGGGCTGGCGGCGCTGTCCATGATCGACTCGGCGCGGGTTGACTGGCGTGACGCCACCCTGGCGGCCGCGCTACTCAGTTATGCGGCAGGCCGCGCCGAGATAGACTCTTTGGCCCTGTTCGCGGCAGAGGCCGCAACGAGCGAACCAACGATGGCGCGAATCCTTGGGCGGTTCGACCGAGAGCCCGTCGTCAACCTCATGCCGTGGGGACATCGCGAAATCTCAACCGAGGGCGGTGTTGTCCTCGCTTCGGACGACGGCAGACCCTACGTTCCTACCCGCGATCTGTTCTCAATCAGCATGGAGTTCGTCGAACTTCTGGAGAGCGACGTCTGGAGGGTCTCCGACGTGAAGGTCGGCGCCGCTGTTCCTGCCGTCTGGCTTCAGCGAAGCAAGACGAGGGCTGCTGTGTCGGCACTTCGTAGGCTGAGGGCCTGCACTCAGGTAAGCGCGAAGCTTCTGGAGACTGCATCTCCCGACGCTCCAAGTCAGATGCTTCTCGTGTTCCTTGCGGAGGCCCTCAACGCCAAAGACGCCAGGACTCTTGCCGAGTCGGCCGGCCCGGACAAACGGGTCGAGTCATTCTTCGTTGGCTTCGGTTTGAACGCGGCAGAGCTCTGCGCCATCGTCGTCTCTCGGTCCTTCGTGCAGGGGGTTGAGTCGTACGAAAACAGCAACTCGCTCGAGAGGTTTCGCTCAGGCATGGCAGCCATCTTGTCGAAACATATCCGAGAGTAGCGAGCGCCGGAGGCACCTCCGGTAGCGTCACGAGTGGTGTGTAAATTGGGCGAGAGGCCTACCCTGCCAGTTTCGGTTCAAGTGAGTTAAGACTGCATAGATTATCCTTTCACAGCTGGCGTCGTTGTTGAAACAGGTCATTGGCCTTGTTCGACGGCGGA
>JBGPBZ010000045.1:0-16253 GCA_041481535.1 Dehalococcoidia bacterium
AACTCGCCTCTCGATGCGGGGACTGACCTGCGGCGCGAGACAGTGCTGACGCTGGAGGAACTGGGCATACCGGTTGAGACGTCGCACCATGAGGTCGCGCCGTCGCAGCACGAGATCGCGCTGCGGTACACAGACGCGCTAACGATGGCGGACAACACGATGACGTACCGCCTGACGGTGAAAGAGATCGCCATGAAGAACGGCGTGTACGCGACGTTCATGCCGAAGCCGATCGCGGACGAGAACGGCTCCGGGATGCACGTCCACATGTCGCTGTTCCAGGGCGAACGCAACGCTTTCTACCGCGAAGACGACCCGTACCACCTTTCAGGCATCGCGCGTAGTTTCATCGCCGGGCTGCTGATGTACGCGCGGGATATCACGCTCGTCACGAACCAGTGGGTGAACTCGTACAAGCGGCTAATCCCCGGCTTCGAGGCGCCGGTCTACATGTCGTGGGCGCGCCGCAACCGGGCGGACCTCATCCGCGTGCCGGAGTACCAGCGTGGCAAGGAGAGCGCGACCCGCATCGAGTATCGGGCGCCGGATCCTGCCTGCAATCCGTACCTCGCCTTTGCCTGCATGCTCGCCGCCGGACTTGAGGGTGTGGAGAAGGGCTACACGGTCCCGGAGCCGATCGAAGAGAACGTTTACGATCTCTCGGAGGCGGAGCGCAAGGCCCGCGGGATCAAGAACCTCCCGGGCAGCCTGGCCGAGGCGATCGATGCCGCTGAGGGGAGCGAGCTGCTGCGCCGCTGCCTCGGCGATCACCTGCACCAGAGTCTTCTCTTGAACAAGCGGATCGAGTGGGCGAAGTTCCGGGCCCACGTGACGGACTGGGAGACGAAGCGGTACCTGGCGATTCTGTAGGGGCGAGGTGGGAGGTGTCAGGTGCCAGCAAGACGCTGGGCGCACCTGGCACTGGACTAGTCTGGTAGCCGCGTTGAACGTGGCGTTGGGCCACCCGGTTCCGTTGGCGCGGCCGTATCCGTAGGCTGAGGCGTTTCTGTTGGTGCTGGCGCATCTGTCGGCGCGGCCGTTGGCTCAGCGGTCGGTTCGGGCGTTGGTCGGGGCGTGGGGGCCGGAGCAGGCGGCGCTGGTGTAGCCGGCACGGTATCGCACGTCTTCGCGGGGGCGGCGGCTGGGGTGATGGTGAGTTGGAGGACGGCCATGGCGTCGGCCACCGTCACCGTCCCGTCGCAGTCGGTCTCGCTGTGGGTGGCGGCGCAGTCCGAGGACGCGATCCCGGCGGCGAACTGGAGGATGAGGATAGCGTCGGCGGGTGTCACGAGGCCGTCGCAGTTGGCGTCACCGGAGGGGAAGACGCCGGGGATCGGTGCGGGCGTTGGCGTCGGCGGACCGGACTGCTGGGGCATCGGTGTTACTTCTGGCGCAGGCGTCGCGGTAGGCGTGGGAGCTGGGCCGCCCGGATCGTAGTTGAACGTCTCGGAGTGTGGCTCGTTGATCGCCAGGTTCGTGGTGGGGATGCCGGAGAGGCTAACGTTCATCGTGGTCTCACCGTTTGGGCCTTGCACCCAGAAGTGGACGTGCGGGCCCGTGGTGCAGTCGCCGCGAGTGGATGGGTGGCCGAGGCGCGTGCCTGCCTGCACGGCCTGACCGACGGTGACCTGAGGGTCGTCCAGGTGGTAGTAGCGGGAGAACCAGCCGCCGCCGTGGTCGAGCAGCACGTAGGGCGTGTCTGCGTAGACGACGGTGCCCGGTGCAGAAGCGAGGATCCAGTAGCTGGACTCCTGGTATACCCAGTCCGGGTCGCCCTCACAGTGGACTTCCCAGGAGCTGTCAGTGTCAGGCGGGAAGAAGTCGAGCGCGTCGTTGGTGTAGTGGAAGCCGGCCGCGCCGGTCATCCATGTCTGGCCGTCCTGCCAGGGGAACAGGAAGTCCGGCTGCTGGCCGTCGGCGGAGGCGCGTGCGGACGCGAACGTGCCAGTTGCTACGAGGGCGGCAACGGCGAGCAGGCTGAGCCACAGTCGGGGTTTGATTGTCATAATCCGTGGTCTCGTTGGCAACAACGTCTCCGGGGCGAGCGGATACGGACACAATGAGATAGTCCACAAGTTCGGACGGCATGGTTCGGCCCAGTGTTACGCGGTTGGACTGAAGCAATTGGCGTGTAAACGGCTGGTTACGTACACAAAAGGACACCCCGGAAAATCCGGGGCGTCATTCTGGGGGCGATTCTGCCTGCGAGCAGGCCGCGAAACAGGCTGCTGGGCGCTACCCTACGCAAAAATGTACTCTTCACCCGCCAATAGCGATAGGGTTTTAGAGATACAGGCTGTAGCCCTTCCCGAATGACGTAGCTTACCGATATTTTGTATACTTCCGGGCAACACTGGCTTTTCGCGGCGGGAAAGGGTGTGGTGAGCAGTTGGCTGCCATCGACTGTTGGGCGTGTGGTCTCACGTCCGTCGTGCGCCTCGGAATCTTGCCCCGGGGACTTCCTGCGTGAGTTGGGGCGAAGACCTGCGCGCCTGTCGCCAGGCGGTGGAGCTATCGCGCGAATCGCTTGCGCGCGCGTCCGGGGTCTCGGCGGCGACCGTAAAATCGTACGAGGACGGCTCGCGTAATCCCTCGCGCCGGATGCTCGTGGCGCTACTGGACGCGCTGAAAGTCGAGCGCCACAAACGCAACGCGATTCTGGTCGGTGCAGGGTTCGCGCCGGACGGGCAGTTCCTGGGGCCCAGCCGGCTGCCCGGCTTCATGTTTACGCTTGAGGAAGCGAAGGATCAGGTCGATCAGTGTCCCTGGCCCTCGTTCGTGGTGAACGAGTTTATGGAGCTGATGTGCTGCAACAAAATTTGTGAGCGGCTGTGGGACATCGATCTGAGCCGCGAGTTTGCGCCAGGCATCGAGCGGAACATGCTATCTGTTGCGAGCAGCCTTCGATTCGCCGAGCGAATGGGCAACTGGGACGACCTCGTCCGGCTGGCGATTGGCGTATTCAAGGGCCATTACCGCGGGCCCGAGGAGCTGGAGCAGGCCAGCCCCTACTTTGCCCAGGTGATGCATCGGTACGCGCAGGGGGAACCACGGTTGGTTGAGCGGTTCACGGAGCTCTGGCAGGAGACGGACCCCCTCGGTGCAAAGGTGCGGCTCATGTACCCGATCGTGTGGCACCAGCCAGGATATTCGCCGATGCGCTTCCAGGGGCTGGTGACAACGGCCAACGAGTCCGAAGGCCTCGCTTTCAACGACTGGATCCCCTGCGACGCCCAGACGTGGGAGTGTCTGGGTAAGATCCCGAAGCGGGGCTCACGGCGTTGACCTGGGGTAGTGAGCTCGCGGAGTTCAGGCGCGCGCTTCATCTGTCGCGCGAGGACCTTGCCAGGCTGAGCAGCGTCTCGTCTCCGACGATCAAGGCCTACGAGACGGGCGTGCGTCGTCCCACCAGGCCGCTCCTCGTCGCAATGCTGAATGCCCTGAAAGTTGAACGTACCGCTCGCAACCGCCTGCTAATGACCGCTGGCTTTGCGCCGGACGGTTGGGTACTGGGCCCCGATGGTGTTCAGGGTTACATGTTCGATCTGCAAGAAGCTGTTGAGTTTGTGAAGACGTTTCGCTGGCCTGCCTTCGTTATGAACGACGTGCTGGAGGTCGTCGGCGTGAACTCGATTTGCGAGAAACTCTGGGGCATCGACTTCGAGGCGGAGTTCCCCACGCCGCTGGACCGGAACATGCTCCGCGTAGCCAGCGATCCGCGCTTTGCCGACAAGGTTGACTGGGACGAGATGGTCCCATACGCGATTGCCGTGTTCAAGGGGCATCATCTCGGGCCCGAGGACATAGACCGGGGCAGCCCTTACTTCACGGAGCTGCTCGGCCGCTTCATGCAGGGCGACGCGAAGTATGTCAACCGCTTCTTCGAGCTCTGGCAGCAGACGGAGCCGCACGCGCCGAAGGTCCGGTGGTCATACCCGGTGACGTGGACGGAGCCCGGCGTTGGTGTGATGCACTTCGAGTCCGTAGTGAACACGGCGAGCGCACCCGACGGCCTCGCGTTCAACGACTGGATCCCGTGCGATGCAGCGACGTGGGAGTGCTTGGAGAAGATAGCGAAGCGCTAAGAGGCGCCTACGGTTGATGCTCGACGAGGGTGGTCTGCTGGAGGGACGTCTGGGCGGACGTCTGGTCGGGGAGGATGGCGTCGGTGCTGTCTTCGACGGCGCTGAAGATGGGGCGCGGGTAAAGGCCGATGAAAAAGACGCCGATCGTCAGCACAGCGAGCGCACCGTACTCGAACCACGGGGTCGGGAAGCGAGTCTTTTCGTCGGGCTGGCCGAGGTACATCTCGCGGATAACGACGAGGTAGTAGTAGAGCGAGACGAAGCTGAAGAAGGCGGCGATTCCGGCGAGCCAGAGGAGGTCGTGGTTGGCGGCGGCCTGGAAGAGGATGAACTTCGTCGCGAAGCCGGCGAAGAGCGGCATGCCGGAGAGCGAGAAGAGGGCGATCGTCAGGCAGAGAGCGAGGAACGGCGCCCGCTCAGCGAGGCCTTTGAACTCGTAGATCTCCTCGCGGCCGGTCCAGTTGTAGTAGATGATGATCGCCAGGAACGCGGCGAGGTTCGTGCAGACGTAGCCCACCATGTGCAGGACCATCGCACTCGCCACGTCGTTTGATCCAGGCCCAAGCGCGGCGATGCCGATCAGCAGGTAGCCCACCTGTCCGATGCTGGAGTAGGCGAGCAGACGCTTGATGTTGGTCTGCTGAATCGCCACGAGGTTACCGAAGGCCATGGTGGCGATGGCGAGGCCGGCGATGAAGTATCGCCAGTCGTCGGCGATCGGGAGGAAGGCGATCGAGAAAAGCTTGAGGAAGAGAGCCATGCCAGCGGACTTCGAGAGCGCTGAGATGAGTCCGGTGATCGGCAGCGGCGCGCCCTCGTAGGCGTCCGGCGTGTACATGTGGAACGGGACAGCGGCCACCTTGAACCCCAACCCGCCGATGATCATCGCCAGGCCGAGGAAGAGCGCAGGCTCGATACCCGCGTGCGGCTCCGAAAGGACCTTACCGATGCCCTCGTACTGAGTGGTGCCGGTGACGCCGTAGATCAGGCCGATGCCGTAGAGGAAGATCGCGGAGGAGAAGGCGCCCAGCAGCATGTACTTCAGGCCGCCCTCGTTTGAGCGGAGGTCGAACTTGGCGTACGAGGTGAGGACGTAGAGCGAGAAGCTCAGCAGCTCGAGGGAGATGTAGGCGGTCAGGAGCTCGCGCGCTGAGGCCATGCCGTCGGCGCCAATAACGCAGACGAGGATGAGCGCGTAGTACTCGCCGGGGTGGAGGAGGTTGTTCTTCACGTACTTCGCGGAGGCGAGGCAGGTGACACCGCCGATGAGGCAGAAGAACACGCGGAAGAGGGTGGTGTAATCGTTGATGTCGATCACGGTGCCGAACGTCTTCGAGTCGTTCACGAAGATGAGGGCCGAACCTGCAGCGGCGAACGCGCCGAGAGCGGCGGCGATGCCGAGCTGCTCCTTGCTCAGCTTGCCCCAGAAGAGGTCGAGCATGATGATCGCAGCGGCCCAGCCGGCGAGGATGTACTCGGGTGTGAGCAGTCCCCAATCCATGTTTGTGGTGTTCATCGTTTAGCTGAGCCCCGGGATTGACTTGACGCTGTCGGTGATGCGGTCGAGGAAGAGCGCTGGCCAGACGCCCATGACGACGATCGCGCCGATCAGCAGCATGGCCGCGCCCTGCTCGCCGATGCGCATCTCGCGGATTTCGTTCCAGCGCTCATTGAAGGGGCCGAAGTAGGCGCGCGAGAGCATGCGCAGGATGTACGTGGCGGTGATCGCGGCGGCGAGGATGCCGAGGCCGCCCGCCCAGTAGTAGTGCGCCTGGAATACGCCGACGAAAATATGGAACTCGGCGATGAAGCCGGCTAAGCCCGGTAAGCCTAGCGAAGAGAGTCCGGCGACGGTGAAGAAGGCTGCGTGTCTTGGCATCTTCTTGGCGAGGCCGCCGAACAGCGTCATGTCGCGCAGGTGGGCCTGGTCGTAGACGGCGCCGACGTTGGTGAACATGAGGGCGGTCATCACGCCGTGCGCGAACATCTGCAGCACTGCGCCGTTGACGCCGATCTGGTTCATGCTGGCCAGACCCATGAGCACGTAGCCCATGTGGCTTACCGACGAGTAACCGACCATGTACTTGAGGTCGCGCTGGGAGAGGGCGGAGATCGCGCCGTAGAGTGCGCCGGTGACACCGAGCGTCATCAGCACGGGCGCCCAGAACAGCGCACCGTCGGGGAGCAGGGTCATGCCGACGCGCAGGATGCCGAAGGCGCCGAGCTTCATCAGCACGCCGGCGTGGAGCATCGAGACGCCGGTGGGAGCGGCGACGTGGCCGTCCGGTGACCACGTGTGCAGCGGCCACATGCCGGCCAACACTCCGAATCCAAGCATGAAGAACGGGAAGCACCACTTCTGAAAGTCGTGGTCGAGCTGGATCTGGCGGATTACAGTCATATCGAACGTGCCGGCGCCCGCCTCTACGAAGAGCGCGAAGATGCCGATGAAGATAAGCACAGAGCCGGCGACGAGCATCATCGTGAGCTTCATCGCGCCGTATTCTTTGGTGCGGGTGAACGTGCCGAAGTTTGAGCTGGCGCCCCACACGGCGATCAGCAGGTACATCGGAAGGACGGCGACCTCGTACCAGAAGAAGAAGAAGAACAGGTCTTCGGAGATGAAGGTGCCGTAGACGCCTGCGACGAGGAGGAACAGCAGGACGAAGAAGTCCTTGGGGCGATAGTTGATGTTCCAGGAGACGAGAACGGCGGCGAGAATCACGATGCCGTTCAACAGCACGAGCGGAGCGGAGATGCCGTCCACCGCCAGGAAGAACGTGATCCCGTCCTTCTTGAGGAAGCCGACGTTCTCCAGCCACGTCCACTGCAAGTGGTAGCGGAGGCCGTCGCCGCCGTCGTACTGGTAGGCGATGAAGACGATAAGCGAGAGTACGAACATCGAGACGGCGCCGGCGAGGGCGACGTAGCGCGTGAGCTGCGGGTACTGGCTGGGGATCAGCGTGAAGAGGATCGCGCAGCCCACCGGGACCGCCAGAAGCGCCAGAAGTACGTACTGCACGCTACGCCTCGAACACCAGGAAGAGGATGGCGATCACGACGATGCCCGAGGCGATCGCGAGGGCGTAGTTGGGGAGCTTGCCGGTCTCGGTGTACTTGAGCTCGCGGCCGGCAAAGTAGCCGAGTCCCGCGGTGCCGTCGACCCCCGTGTCGTTGACGACGTTGCGGTCGAACCAGGCGACGAGCGCGCTCACGCCCATGATTACGCGGTCGATGATGAACTGGTAGAACTCGTCGATGTAGTAACGGTGCTCAAGAAGCGTGGCGATCGGCTTGAAGGTCGAGCGGATTCGCTCGACTGCGTCGTATCGAAGCTGCCAGAGGTAGAAGCCGAGGAGCGCGCCTCCGCCCGCGAGGACGGTGGAGATGACGGCGGTGTCGAGGTGGAACTTGAACTTCTCCGGCTCGCCCGTGTAAACGAACTCCGGGAAGCCGCCGGTGAAGCCGAGCGCTTTGCCGACGCCGTGGAAGACGAAGAAGCCGCCGACCAGCGTCGGAATCGCGAGGACGATGAGCGGCCAGCTCATCAGTGGGCCGGACTCGTGCGCATGGTCGTAGACGTCATGGTCTTTGGGCGGCGCAAGGAACGTGAGCACGTATAGCCGCGTCATGTAGAGGCCGGTGATCACCAGGCTCGCGAGCAGGATCAGGTAGGCGCCGACGTTCTGTGCGTCCTTCGCCGAGTGCAAGACCTCGTCCTTGGCCCAGAAGCCGGATAACGGAATGATTCCGATCATCGCGGCGGCGCCAAGGGCGAAGGTGATCGACGTTATCGGCATCTTGTCTCGCAAGCCGCCGAGCTCGCTCACGTCCTGCTTCTCCGTCGCGTGGATGACAGAGCCGGCGCCGAGGAAGAGCATCGCCTTGAAGAAGCCGTGCACGAACAGGTACAGCATCGCGGCCGTGACGGAGTGCGAGCCTAGCGCCACGAACATCAGCCCTAGCGAGTTCAGCGTGGAGTAGGCGATCACGCGCTTGATGTCGGTAGCAGCGAGGCCCATCGTCGCAGAGAGCAAGACGGTGGTCATGCCGAGGATCGTCACGATGTCCAGCGCTATCGGTTCCGCTACTTCGAATAGCGGCAGCATGCGGGCCACCATGTAAACGCCGGCGACCACCATCGTCGCGGCGTGGATGAGCGCGGAGACGGGCGTTGGGCCTTCCATCGCGTCGGGGAGCCAGACGTGCAGCGGGAACTGGCCTGACTTGCCGACGGCGCCCATGAACAAGAAGAGCACGGCGATTGTCAGGTAGGTGCTGGAGAACCCGCCGTTTTCGGCGTAGTGGATGATCTCCTGGATGTTGAAGGTGCCGGCGCCTCGATAGAGGAGGATGATCCCGATGAGGAAACCGACGTCGCCGATGCGGGTGGTGATGAACGCTTTCTTCGCAGCCTCAGCCGCCGAGCGTTTCTCCCACCAGAAGCCGATCAGGAGGAACGAACAGAAGCCGACGCCCTCCCAGGCGGCGTACATGAGCAGAAGGTTGTCGGCCAGCACGAGCGTCAGCATTGACGCGGCGAAGAGCGACATAACGGTGAAGTACCAGCCGTAGCGCGGGTCGCCCTTCATGTAGGCGACGGAGTAGACCTGCACGAGCAGGGCCACAGTGCTCACAACGATCAGCATCACGATCGTGATCTGGTCGACGAAGAAGCCTAGCTTGATGTTGAAGCCTTCGTAGCTGATCCAGTCCCAGCTCTTGCCTCCGCCGACGAAGCCTTCCGTGTGCTTAACGGCGTCCTGGAGGTCGGCGAGGATCGGGAAGAAGAGGACAAACGAAGCGCCGATGGCGGCGATCGCGAGCCAGTCGCCGCGTCTAGGCAAGTAGGGCCCGGCGATCAGCAGCACAACGAAGGCGGCAAGCGGAATCGCCGGTAGGAGCCAGGCCTGTTCCATACCCATCCCTATCCCCCGCCCCGAGACAAACCAGCAAACTGACAAACCGACAAACCCGGCGGGCGTCGTCGAGGCACTGATAGGTTTGTTAGTTTGTCGGTTTGCTGGTTTGCTGGTCCTACCATTTCATCGTGTCCGCTTCGTCTACGTTGGCCGTCTGGCGGTTGCGGAAGAGACGCAGGATGATCGCGAGGGCGAGGCCGGCCTCAGCGGCGGCGATCACGATCACGAAGATGGCGAAGATGACGCCGGTCGCGTTCGTTGGGTCGAGATAGGCGGCGAAGGTGATGAAGTTGATGCTGACGGCCTGCAGCATCAGCTCGACCCCCATCAGGATAAGCACAGCGTTGCGCCGAGCGAGGACCCCGTACATGCCGATGGCGAAGAGGATGCTGCTGAGGACGAGGAAGTTGTTGATCGGGATCATCGCCCCGCCTCCAGTAGCCCCGCCCCGGACAAACCAGTCCGGCGTAAGACAGCGTTCCGGAGGTTTGTAGGTTTGTAGGTTTGTCGGTTTGTCATCGCTATTCGCCCTCCTCACCGCGGGCGATGACGATCGCGCCGATGAGGGCGACCATGAGGACGAGCGAGGCGATTTCGAAGGGGACGGCCCAGGTGGTGAAGAGGGCGTCGCCGATCTGTTCGGTGGTGATAACGTTGATCTTGTCGCTCTCGCCGGGGAAGTCAGTGGTTGTGAGGGCGAAGATCGAGACGGCGGCGAATCCGGCTGAAACCAGGGCCGCGAGCGGCGCCTGCTTGCCGTTGAGGCTGCCCTGGATGTCGCGGACGCGGGTGAGCATCATCGCGAAGAGGATGAGGATTGTGACGGCGCCGCCGTAGACGAGCACCTGGACGATGGCCAGGAACTCGGCGGCGAGCAAGATGAAGATGCCGGCGACGGAAATGAGCGAGAGGATAAGGAAAAGCGCGGAGTGAACGACGTTCCGGGCGGTCACTACGCCCAGCGCGCTGATCACGGTCAACCCGGCCACGAAGTAGAAGATTACTTCTTCGTAGCTCATGCCGCGTTACGGGTAACTACTCGCAACCTGGATTAACCCTCGCCACCTTCCGCCGATTTTTCTGATGCACCCGCCTCCTCGTCACCTTCCTTGTGCGGCGCCCAGCCGGAGTGCGCCACGCCCATCGGCTCGCGGAACGGGTCCTTGAGCTGGCCGCTGCGGTGTTGCTTGAGCAGAGCGTCCTTGTCCATCACCAGCTCCTGGCGGTCGTAGCGCGCGAGCTCCACGCCCTCCCAGGTGTTGTTCATCACGATCGCGTCGAAGTTGCAGACCTCCACGCAGATGTCGCAGCGCATGCAGCGCGCGTAGTCCAGGTAGAAGCTGTCCACGATCTTCTTGCGGCTGCTCGTACCGTCAGCCTTCTTAGGATTGTCCTTCATCGTCACCGTGATGCAGTCCACGGGGCAGTAGCGCGCGCAGACCTGGCAGCCTGTGCAGAACGACTCGTCCTTCTCGAAGTCCCAGAGGAGGACCGGGAACCCCCGCGAACGATGAGGAAGCACCTTCTTCTCGGTCGGGTAGCTTACCGTCACCGGCTTGCGGAACGCCGCCCGCAACGTCGTGCCGAGTGCCTTCACCATTCCCAGCATCAGAGCACCGATCCCATCCGCGACACGGGCGCTGCTAGCGGAACGTTGGACTTGCGCGCTGCCGTGTAGATGACCGCGCCCATGGCGAGCGCGCCAAGTAGTGAAAAGATTGTCAGCGTGTAGTCCGGCCAGTCGTATGCAAGCACGAGGCCGTTGACGAAGATCTGGTACAGCGTGAAGGGCAGCAGCACCTGCCAGCAGAGCGACATCAACTGGTCGATCCGCAGGCGCGGCAGGCTGGCCCGCATCCACATGAAGAAGAGGATGAAGGCGAACGTCTTTACGAGCATGACGCCCACCTGCACGCCCGTCGGGATGTCATGCTTGAGGGGCCACGTCCAGCCGCCGAGGAAGATCAGCGAGCCGAGGATGGAGATCAGGACGAGGCTGGCGAACTCGCCGAGCTGGAACATCGACCAGCGGATGCCGGAGTACTCGACGGTCGCGCCACCGACGACCTCGGTCTCAGCGACCGGGATGTCGAACGGCTGGCGGTAGAGCTCGGCGAGGCCGGCGATCGTGAAGATGATGAAGCCAAGCGGCTGGTAAGCGATGAACGGGGTCTTGTGCTGGATCGCGACAATGATGCTCAGGTTCATCGTCTGGCCCAGCATCGCGATGGCGACGACGGTGAGGATGAGCGGCACCTCGTAGCTGATGAGCTGGGCGCCGGCGCGCACGCCGCCGAGTAGCGCGTATTTGTTGTCCGAGCCCCAGCCGGCCATGATCATACCGACGATCGAAAGCCCGGAAACGGCGACGATGTAGAACAACCCGAGCGTCATGTTGCGGATGAAGATCTCGGCCGTGAAGGGGAGCGCGACGAGCGCCATGATCACCGGCACGACGATGACGAACGGTGCGAGCTCAAACACCCAGCGGTCGGCGCTGGTGGGTCGCACGTCCTCTTTGGTGATCAGCTTGATCGTATCGGCGATGCCCTGGAGGAGGCCCCACGGACCGACGCGCATGGGCCCGAGCCGCTGCTGTAGGCGGCCGATGACCTTGCGCTCCAGCCACGTCAGCCAGATCACGCCAACGGGCAGCAGCACTGCGACCACGGCGAGGCGCGCGACGGCGTCCAGCCAGGGGTTGGAGGAGATGGCGAGCAGCATTAGCGATCCACCTCACAGAGAACGATGTCTGTTGAGCCGAGGATGACGATGACGTCGGAGACGTAGTGGCCGACGGACATTTCGCGGAGGGCGGAGATGTTGCAGAACGAGGCGCCTCGCACTTTGTGGCGGTACGGCTTGTCAGTCCCGGTGGCGACGACGTAGACGCCGTACTCGCCGCGCGGGCTTTCGACGCGCATGTAGCACTCGCCGGCGGGTACGCGGAGGATGCGCTTCATCCCCTCGCGCATGATCGGGCCTTCGGGCATCGCCGCCAGCGCCTGTTCGATGATGCGGACAGACTCCTTCATCTCCTGCATCCGGACGATCAGCCGGTCGAAAACGTCGCCGGTCGTGCCGACGGGAATGTCGAACTCGAAGCGGTCGTAGATGGAGTACGGCTCGGCGCGGCGGATGTCGTGCGCGAGGCCGGTGGCGCGGAGCAGCGGGCCGCTGAGGCCCCAGTTGATCGCCTGCTCGGGAGTGGTCGGGGAGAGGCCTCGGCAGCGCATCAGCACGACTTCGTTCGTCATCAGCAGGCCTTCGAGGTCGAGGATGCCCTTGCGGATGTGCTCGATCATGTCGTTGCAGCGGGAGGCGAAGTTGTCGGGGACGTCCCAGCCGACGCCGCCGGGGCGGAAGTAGTTGTACATCATGCGCTCGCCGGTCACTTCTTCGAAGAGCTCCTGGATGTACTCGCGGTCGCGGAACGCGTACATGAACGACGTGCCGAAGACGCCGATGTCCGTCCCGAAGGCGCCGAAGAACATCAGGTGGCTCGTGATGCGGTTGAACTCAGCCAGGATGACGCGGATGTACTGTGAGCGCTCAGTCGGGGCGAAGCCGGTCATCTTCTCGATCGCCTCCACCCAGCAGTGCTCGGTGTTGAACTGCGCGAGGTAGTCTGTGCGGTCGTGGTAGCCGATGACCTGGCGGAAGTCGCAGTTCTCGGGGAGCTTCTCGTTGCCGCGGTGCATGTAGCCGATTACGGGATCGAGGTCTGTCACGACCTCGCCGTCCACCGTGATCACCATGCGAAAGACGCCGTGCGTCGCCGGGTGCTGCGGCCCCACGTTGACGTTGATGTCGACGGTATCGAGCTCGTGCTCGCCGGGGACGATGACGTTGCTGGCCACTACGAGTTCTCCGCCGAGAAGGCCTTGAGCTTTTCCGCCACGTACTTCTTCTCGTCTTCTGTGGACATCCCCTGCGCCCGGGCCTCGGCGCGGGCCTTGGTGATGACGCGAGCCTTCGCCTGAGCCATCTCGACCTTCGACATCGCCGGCTTTGGTGCGGCGGCGGGGGCAGCGGGCGCGGATGCGGCGCTCTCCATCTGGGCCGAGAAGGCTTTGAGTTTCTCAGCTACGTACTTCTTCTCGTCTTCTGTGGCCATGCCTTGCGCGCGAGCCTCGGCGCGGGCTTTGGTGATGACGCGGGCCTTCGCCTGGGCCATCTCGACCTTGGACATGGCGGGTGCGGGCGCGCCGCCCGGCGTCATTGGCTGCGCGGCCATCTCGGCTTCGAACTTGGCGAGGGCTGCCTGGACGGCCGCTTTCTCGTCTTCGGTGGAGAGGCCTTTCGCCCTGGCGTCGGCGCGGGTGGTGGTGATAATGCGCGCCTTTTGCTGCGCGATCTGGATCTTCATCGCTTTTTCGTCGATGACGGGCGCGGCGCCGACGGGCACCGCGGCCTGCTTCGCCTTGTCGACAGCGGCCAGGATGTCTTCCTGCCACTCCTCGATCTCCGCGAGCGGGTGGCTCTTGAGCAGCGGGTAGTAGCCGAGGCCTTCCTCGAGCAGGAGCGGCCGCAGGTCCGGGTGGCCGTCGAAGACCATCCCGAACATCTCGTGCGTCTCGCGCTCGTGCCAGTTGGCGGCGGCCCAGAGGTGGCTGACCGTCGGCACGTGCGGGTCGGAGTAAGGGCAGCGGATCTTTACGGCGAGCGAGTGCTTGTTGCGGAACGAGTACAGGTGGTAAACCGACTCGAGCTCGGTCAGGTAGTCGACGCCGGACTGGCAGCGGAGGTAGTCGAAGGCGAGCCGCGGGTCGCGGAACAGCGTCTCCATTACGCGGATGAAATCGTCGCGCTGGACGGTGACGCACTCGTCCATCGGCGTGGCGGTGATGTCAAAGCGAACTCCCGGCATGATGCTCGCCAGCAGCCGGGTGATTGGCCCGGGCGCCGGCGGCGGCGCTTCGACGACGGCTTCCTGGGTCACGCCGACCGTCCGATCTTGCCGCGCTCCTCCATGATTTTCTTCTGGAGGGCGAGGAAGGCGTCCATCAGCGCCTCTGGCCGCGGCGGGCAGCCCGGCACATACACGTCCACCGGGATGATCTTGTCGACGCCCTGGAGCACGCGGTCGTAGCGAGTGTAGGGGCCGCCGTTCGTCGCACAGGCGCCCATCGAGATCACCCACTTGGGGGAAGGCATCTGCTCGTACAACAGCTTTACGGCCGGCGCCATCTTCTTGGTGACGGTGCCGGAGACGATCATGACGTCCGACTGGCGCGGGGACGGCCACGGCACGATGCCGAAGCGGTCGAGGTCGTGGCGGGCCATGAAAGTGGAGATCATCTCGATGGCGCAGCAGGCGAGGCCGAAGGTAAGCGGCCAGAGCGATGACTTGCGCCCCCAGGCGATCAGCCAGTCGGCGGGCATCTGCATGATGCCGGGGAGTATCTGGCGGTAGAGGGCGCTGCCCTGCGAGGGATCGGAGACGGTCGGCTCAAGGCTCTTGATGCGGTGCCGGATCTCCGGCGAAACCACGTCTGAGATGGACAGTACGGGGTCGTCCTGGACCTCGTAGACCTGGATCTTGTCGTTGTCAGGCATGCCTTACCTCCACCTGAGCACGCCCTTACGCCAGGCATACAGCAGCCCGAAGGCGAGGATGGCGATGAAAACGACCATCTCCCAGAAGGCTGACTTGCCTATGGCGACAAAGCGGATCGCCCACGGAAAGAGGAACGCGGCCTCAATATCGAAAATCAGGAAGAGAATCGCGAAAAGGTAGTAGCGGAAGTGTATCTGGACGCGGCTGCGGCCAATGGTGAGCATGCCGCACTCATACGTGAGGCCTTTGCCTTCGGTCTTCTGGCGTGGGGAGAGGATGAGGTTCCCGAGAAGAGCGGAGCCGACGAGCACGAAACCGAGGATTGCAGCGATAAAAACGGCGATGTAGTTATCGAAGATATCGCCGATCATGGGAGCCTGTCCTGAGCGCTCGCCGCAGCGAACTGTCGAAGGAGCATCCCTCTACCAGCTAATTGTGCCATTTTCCACAAGCGATGCTAGCACCCGCCCAATATAGTGTCGAGTAGCGTTAGGAGGGGATTAAGGGACGGGATCGGGATTGGTTGTATTAGATCGGCCGGCCCTCGGAGTCGACCCAGTTATCAACCCGCAGCACCTTCACCATGACCAGAGTTGGATTGTCCGGCCCCCAAAACGCCGTCGTCTCCTCTAGCGGCAGGAAGCCCATCATTTCGTAGAACTCGCGGGTTTGGCGGTAGCCGTCGTCGGGATTGGATGGCCCCAGTGTCTTGACCTGTAGCAGCGAGACGCCTTGGGCCCGCAGGTCGGTCTCGGCCGCATCCAGCAGGCCTTGGCCTATACCCGTTCCCCGAATCTCCGCAAGGACGGCGATGATGTGTAGCTCGGCAGCGTCGGGCGTTTGCTGATTGATGGCCAGGAACCCGACAAGCCGACCCTCCCATTCAGCCACGTACGCTGGCAGCGTCTCCAGGTCGCGGATGTACTGCTGGTTGGCGCTTTCGATGCCGAACCACTCTGGCAGGCTGCGGAGGATGCGTTCGCAATCGGGAATGTCGCGGAGCTCAAGGCGGCGGACGGTCGACGCCGTCATCTACCCCAACTCACGCAGCCGCTGTTCCAGCGCTGCTGTTCGCGACCGCGCCGCGGCTAGGCGCTCTTCCTCGCGTGCGACCACGTCTGCGGGGGCTTTGGCGCGGAAGTCCAGGTTGTTGAGCTTTTGGGAGATGCGTTTGACTTCTGCCTGGGCTTCTTCGAGCTGCTTGCGGGTGCGAGCGCGCTCTTCGTCCAGGTCGATGAGGCCAGCGAGAGGGAGGACGACCTGGGCTTGATCGAGGACGGCGGAAGCGACCTGGTCTGAGGGCGCCTCGGCGGCGGTGGCGACGACGTGGAGAGGGCGGACGCGGGCCAGCGTCTCGACGAGGGGGCGGCCGGCTTCGACGACCGGACGTGCGCCGTCAATCACGATGTATGCCTCGACGTAGCGGCCGGGGTCGACCTGGCGTTCGGCGCGGATGTTGCGGATCGCGCGGACGATGTCGATGAGGAGCGCGGCCTGGGTCTCAGCTTCAGCGTCGGTCTCGCCACCGAGGGGGTAGGCGGCGATGATGAGCGCTTCTTCGAGGCCGTCGATGTGGTCGCGAAGGTGCTGCCAGACCGTCTCGGTGACGAAGGGCATGATCGGGTGCAACTGCCGCATAGCGCTCTGGAGGATGTAGGCGAGGATTGGCAGCGGGGACTTATCGCC
>JBGPBZ010000046.1:0-15871 GCA_041481535.1 Dehalococcoidia bacterium
GCGCGAGCACGAGCGCATCACCCGCGAAGTCCTCAGGCAGCACGGCGGCACCGAAGTCAAGACAATGGGCGTCGGCTTCATGGCCTCCTTCGGCTCCGTCACCAAAGCCGTCGAGTGCGCCATTGCCCTGCAGCGCGCCTTCGCCGAACGGGAGGGCGAGCCGCTGAACGTGCGCGTCGGCCTCAACGCTGGCGAGCCCATCGAAGAGGACGGTGATCTGTTCGGTGCCACAGTCATCCTGGCGTCGCGCATTGCGGCGAAGGCCGACGGCGGCGAGATACTGGTGGCGGATACGGTGCGTGGGTTGTGTTCAGGGAAGGGCTTCTTGTTCGCGGATCGCGGCGACTTCGTGGCGAAGGGGATCGAGGAGCCGGTGCGGATCTCGGAAGTGAGCTGGCGAGCATGAAGGTCGTGTTCGAAGAGCCGCCCAAGACGTGAACCCGGAGCAGCTGCGCGACCTCGGCTTCCAGCTGGAGGGCCGTGCACCAGGGGGCGAGTCAGGCGGCGCATGGTTCGCGATCGCTGCCGATGGCGCGCGCGTCGTCCTGAAGTGGTTCCCCGACGAGGGCGTGGCCGACCGCTACGCGGTGCTCCTCCCCGCGCTCGACGTGCTGCGTTCGCGTGGCGTGCCTGTTCCCGAGTACCCGTTCGTGCGCGCCGTCGACGGGTGGACGCTCTCCGCGCAGCAGGTGCTGCCGGGACGATCGTTCCCGATCGCGCCGCCCCCGCTGGTCGACCGGATGATCGAGTGCGTCGGCGCCGCCGCCGGCATCGTCGGCGGTCCGCAACCGGCACCAGCGCTGCAGGGGTGGGGCGAGTTCGTGATCCACACCCTCACGGTCGGCGAGGACGGCGGGGCGCAGCACGACTCGCTCCGAGCGCACTCCGATCGCGCCCGTCGCATCATGGACTTCGTCGAGTCGGTCGGCGCCGACGCCGAGCCGTCATGGTTCCCGACGAGCGGGCTCGTCCACCTCGACCTGCACACCGACAACGTGCTCGCCCTCGATGACGGCACGCTCACCGGGATCGTCGACTGGGAGGGTGCGTGCGCGGGCGATCACCGCTACGACCTCGTGGCGTACGCGTTCGACCTCGACGGTCACGGCCAGCAGATCTGGGACCGGGTCGAACCGCTCGTCGAGCCGCACATGCTGCTGGCGTACGTCGCGCACATGGCGCTCCGGCGCACGGGCTGGGCGATCCGCCACCACCCCGAGGACGTACCCCGGCAGCTGGACCGAGCCGAGCGCCTGCTCGACCGCTACGGCGCCTAGCTCGCCTCTGCTCCGGCAAGGGCTTCCTCTTCGCCGACCGCGGCGACTGCGTGGCGAAGGGGATCGAGGAGCCAGTGCGGATTTTCGGAAGTGAGCTGGCGTAGCTGACAGTCAGAAGGCCTGACCGGCTGGCAACGCTCAAAGACACTGAGTGTCAGATGCTCAGTACCGCGTGAGTCAGAAGCTCAAACGGGGCTTTTTCCGGCCTGAGACGGCCCCGCCGAGCAAGATTTATATCTGAAAAGTGTTTCGGTTCGACGAATCTACCGACAGTCTGACTTCGGATCATCCGCCTCAGGCGGACGGGTTCCCTCCGCGGCGGGCAGGCGAGTCCTGGCCGGGGCGCCAGACCTGTCCGCCTCTGGAGGATACGAAACTACCATGCGAATCGCCCTCGTATTGACCGCGACGTTCCTCCTCGCGATGGCGCTCGTGCCCTCGATGGCGTCGACTGCGGAGGCGGGGAAGCCTAAGCCGTCTCCTATCCTGCACTACACCGACGAGGTGTGGGGGGACATCCTTTGCAGCGGTCAGGTCGATGCGGCTGATGCGATCCCGGTTCTCCGGTCGATGCTGCAAATCTTCGATTACCCTAACCCCGATTGCCCGGTCGTCATCCTCGGCATGTCGGTGCAGGG
The DNA here is from genome assembly GCA_041481535.1 of Dehalococcoidia bacterium. GTDB lineage: Bacteria > Chloroflexota > Dehalococcoidia > SM23-28-2 > RBG-16-64-32 > DATKKM01. The sequence continues at coordinate 1,916 of JBGPBZ010000046.1, forward strand.
TTTCCAGGGGACGTGGCGCTGGTCAGACGTTGATTGCAGCAACGCGACCGACATGTTGGACGTATTAGCTATTTTGCGCGCAGCAGCCTCGTTGCCGCTGAGCCATTCAGACGGCTGTCCGACGATCGGGCAGATGTACCCGGTCGCCATCGTCGGCAAGTAGAATGCGCTCATGCCTGACGCCTTCGACCCAAAGCCCCTCACCCTGACCGGCCGCTTCGTGCGCCTCGAGCCGCTGTCGCCGGAGCACGTCGACGCGCTCGTCGAGGTCGCGGCCGGCAAAGGCATCTTTCGGTACTTCCCGGCGCAGATCGACACAGCCGACGAAGTGCGCGCGCTCCTCGGGTACAACATGCACACCATGGGCGCCGGCGAAGGCGTCACGTTCACCACCGTCAACCTCGCGGACGACCGTCCCGTAGGGGGAACGTCGTTTCTCAACATCGACCGGACGCACCGTAAGCTGGAGATCGGCGGGACGTGGCTGGCGCCCGACTGGCAGCGCACGGCCTGCAACACCGAGGCCAAGTACTTGCAGATGCGCCACGCCTTCGAAGACCTCGGTGCCGTGCGCGTCGAGTTCAAGACGGACTCCCTGAACGAACGCTCGCGCGCCGCCCTCGCCCGCATCGGCGCGATCGAAGAGGGCACGATGCGCAACCACATGCTCGTCCCCGGCCCGCGCAACCGGCACAGCGTCTACTTCAGCGCCATCGACTCGGAGTGGCCGTCCGTGAAGGCGCGGCTGGAGGGGATGCTGGTGAAGTACGACAGGTAACGTGCAGGCCATGTTCCGCTCAGCAGCCGCCGCGTTGTCCATGTGCTGCGTTATCGTCGGGCTGTCATGTGGATCGTCATCATCACCAAGCGCTACCCGAACCGCAAGCCCATCCTCAACCCCTACTCCAACACTGGTTTCCTATGCCACCGAGCGGCCCAGCTTTACGCCCGTTCGCCCGTCGCCGCACGTCTCAGCCGCGGCGACCACGCTTGGGAGAGCGGACTGCCCACAGGACTGGCTCGCCGTGGAAGGTCCGAGCCGCGTGTATTCGATTTGCTATCCGTCGGACTGGAGCGCCCAAGACAATCTGACGCTCGAATTCGACTACTCTGGCTGGGAGGACGGCCTGATCATCGAGTTGCCAGGTTCGTTCGGGCCGAGGGCACTGGTGTTCGTTGCCTACTACCGGGCCGGGGGCGCGTACTACTTTGTCGATTGCCCCGCGCCGGAAACGACATCGCTACTCGGATTGCCAGCCACACATTGCGGCTGGGGAGAGGGCAGACTTGCGCTCGACCCAACGCTCTTCCTAAGCACCGCCAAGGTCGACGGCTACTATATCAACCCGTACCTCGACGGACGTCTGGCCGTCGGCGTACACATCGACGGTTGGGATGGGATGGAAAAACCCGCAGGAACACCCCTCACGATCAATCCAGAGGTCGAGCGAACTGCGCAGCAGATTTTCTCCACGCTGCGGCTAGAGGAGCAGTAACTACCCCTCCGCCCAGACGAAGAACACGTAGTCCAAATCCCCCGGCGAGGCGTCGTGCTCCGTCAGCGTGACCGCGATTTCGGAGCGGTGCTGCGTGCTGTGGTTCACGACCTGCACGATCGAGTCGGCGACGGTGAGCATCTTGCCGTTGCCAAACCAGTCGCCGGTGCGGTCCAACACTTCGTCTGTGAGCGAAGTCGCGAAAGCGCGAAGGCCTGCGTGCGAAACTGCGTAAGCGGCCTTCGTCTCGTCGATCGTCTTCAGCGAGACGTGCGAGTACTTCCCACCGCTCCAGTTCGCCATCCACCAGCCTTGCGCCGAGAGCACGTGCTCGAACTGCCGCGCTAGGCCGCCAAAATGATCCGGGGTCAGCTTCTCCGCCGCTGCGAGGATGCGCGAGTTTGACCACTCGTTGAAGCCGATGAGCTTTCGCGCCTGATCCACCGTCGAAGCCACTACGCCGGCTTCCTGGCAACGATCGAGTACATCAGCGGGACGCTCGGGACGTCGGGCGGAAGCACCCAGCGGCGGTCTGCTTCCTTGACCATGCACTTGAACGGGTGGATGCCTCCGAGGTGGTAATACTCCTGCAGCCTCTCCAGCATTAGGCCCGCGTTGATCAGCGGTTGAACGACTTCCGACAAACCCCAGGCGAACTGGTGCGCAGGGTGCGGGTTCTGGAAGTCCTGCACACCGTCCTCCCAGCCTGACGGTGTGATCGCGCCTTCGCCCGCCTCCGCCACGTAGTCGCCGATGCCGTCTGACCACGTCATCGGCCTGCCGCGCGTCGAGTACGGGAGCTTATGCTCGAAGTTCTCGTCGAACATCCAGGCGACCGGGTGAAACTCGATCGTGACGAAACGCCCACCCGGTTTCAGCACCGCCGCGATCCCGCGCGCCCACGTCTCGAGGTCAGACAGCCAGATGATGGCACCATAAGAGCAGTACACGATGTCCCAGCGCTCCACGCCCTTTGCCGCGTCCGCGAGCCAGTCGTAGACGTCGGCGCGGTGGAACGTCGCTTCGAGGCCGGAGTCCGCCGACAGCTTGCGCGCGAAGTCGATCGCCTCGTCGCTGATGTCGACGCCGGTCACCTTCGACGCGCCCAGCTGCTTGATCGAGAGCGTGTCCTGCCCCGAGTTGCACTGCAGGTGCAGCACCGAAAGCCCGCTAACGTCGCCGAGGATGACGCGCTCCTCCTCGAACATCTTGTTCCCGCCCTCTCGGAAGAACTTCGCCTGGTCGCGCTTGTGACTGTTGTGGGCGCGTGTCGCCTCGTTCCAGGAGAGCCGGTTGCCCTCGTGCAGCGCGCGGCGACCGGCCTCGTCCGGCTGCTTCTCGGATATATGCGGAAGTACGGGCGGAGTGTCGTTCGCCATAGCCGGGCCAATATAGCACGCACCACCGCCCGCCAATTCGACCCTCGTCCTCCCGCTCGATAGACTGAGCCACGCCATGCGATTCGCGCTTATCGTCCCCTTCCTCGCCTTGGCCGCGCTGACTATCGCATGCGGCGGCGGCAGCGACTCGACCTCAACGCCAAGCGCCTCCCTTACTCGGGCGCCGGCGGGTGATTCGACTTCTCCCGGTTCCACCTCGATCAAAACCGCGACGCCCGTTCAAGTGACCGCCTCGGTCGCAGCCACCGCTCCCGGCAAGACTCCGAGCCCGCCTCCCGTCGCGCCGGAGGGGACTCCCGCCGTAGCGCCGGACGACCAATCAGCGTTCGTCGCGCAGTTCCAGGGCGTGCAGACAGACCTGACGACATGCACGTACAACCCCCGCACCGCCATCGCCGACTGCACGGGCGTCCAGTACGCCCTCGACCCACCCGTCGTCGGACAAGACGTGCAATGCACACTCTGGAGCGTAAACGGCACGCCCCGCGCGCTCGCTTGTACAACGGTGGAGCCTGCCACAGCCACGTATTTCGAGGTTGGGTAGAGGGTGATGGGTGAAGGGTTGAGGGGCGAAGGAGGCGAATCCCGAGGTCCACGAGGTTATCGGAAGCTGAAGGCGTTTGAGGCCTGTGATGACGCCGCTGTGGCAGTCGTAACGCTTAGTCGCAAGATTGACCGCGACTTCCGGTGGCTCGCTGTTCAGATGCAAAAGTCCGCAGGGTCCGTTCCGGCGAACATCGTCGAGGGGTACGCCAGGCTGTCTCTACGTGAATATCTCCACCACCTGAGCATCGATCGAGCATCCCCCGCCGAAACCGAATACTGGCTGCATTTCGCCACTAGACTCGGATTGGTCGCGGAGAATCAGGTCGCCGAGGTATCCCCTCTCATCGATGGGGCTGGTAATCTTCTGTACGGCCTGATTCGAGCCCTGGCTCGTCGCCTCAAATCCGAAGGTGGAAAGACCAATACCTATGAACTTCGCGAAACTTATGATGGAGATTATGGGAAGGACGACGTCGATGATGAAGACCACGACCTCTAGACCGCAACCCGCAACCCGCAACCCGCAACCCGCAACCCTCCCATGAAAGTCCACGAATACCAGGCGAAAGAGCTCCTCGCTCGATACGGTGTGCCGGTCCCGAGGGGCCGCGTGACGCACACGATCGACGAGGCGGAGGCGATCCAGAAGGAAATCGGTGCGCCAGTCGCGGTAAAGGCGCAGATTCACGCCGGCGGCCGGGGCAAGGGCGGCGGCATCAAGCTCGCGAAGACGGCGGCGGAAACGCGCCAGGCCGCAGGCGACATCATTGGGATGACGCTCGTCACGCACCAGACGGGGCCGCAGGGCAAGCTCGTGAAGCAGGTGCTGGTTGAAGAACAGCTAGACGTCGCGCGTGAACTGTACGTCAGCGTCGTCATCGACAACTCCGTCGGTCTGCCGATCGTGATGGCGTCGGCAGAGGGCGGCGTCGAGATCGAAGAAGTAGCCGCGCGCAATCCAGAGGCGATCAAGCGCACGCCCGTCGATCCAACGGTCGGCTTCCAGCCGTACCAGGGACGCGAGCTGGCGCTGGCGATCGGCCTCGGCGGCGACCTGATGCGACCGGCGACAACACTCTTCGCCGGCCTCTACAGGGCGTTCGAGGAGAACGACTGCTCGCTGGCCGAGATCAACCCGCTCGTCGTCACGAAGGACGGGCGACTCCTCGCCGCGGACGCCAAGCTCAACATCGACGACAACGCTCTCTTCCGCCACAAAGACCTGGCCGCGATGCGAGACTTCGACGAAGAGGACCCGCTGGAGGTGCGCGCGAACGAGTCCGGCATCGGGACGTACATCAAGCTCACCGGCAACATCGGCTGCGTCGTAAACGGCGCTGGCCTCGCGATGGCGACGATGGACGCGATCACCCTCGCCGGCGGAGAGCCTGCCAACTTCCTCGATATCGGCACCGTCAACGACCCCGAGCGAGTGATCGCCTCCTTCCGTATCATCATGGACGACCCGGACGTGAAGGCGATGCTGATCAACATCTTCGGCGGAATGGCGCGCGTCGACATCATCGCGCAGGGCATCATCGCCGCCTACAAGGAGATCGACATCAAGGTGCCGGTGGTCGCCCGCCTCGTCGGCACCAACGTCGAAGAAGGCGAGCGCCTGCTGGCCGAATCGAAGATCCCGCTGATCCGCGCGCAGGATCTGGGTGAGGCCGCGAAGAAAGCCGTGGAGGCGGCGAAATGATGACGATCCTCGCGATCCTCCTGGCAGAAGCCGCCGACAAAGACCTGCCCGTCGCGATAATCCTGCCGCTGGCATTCCTCGTACCGATCGCGGTGCTGGTGGTCTTCTCGCTGATCAAGCCGAAGGGCGGCGGGCACTAGAGGACGCTGTTCGGGTCGTCTGGCCAGCGAGCGGGGTTGTCGAAAATGTATTGGCGGATGCGTTCGAGTTCGCCTTCAGTGCGGATGATGCGTTCGTGGTAGCCGCGCTGCCAGACGGGTAGGCCGGGCGTACCGCGCATACGGTTGACAGCCTTTGTGGCGGCTGATTTGAAGGACCGAACCAGGGCTCCCAGCGATCTCGGGGCTGGCAGGCCTGGCGTCTCGATGTCCGCGTGATGCTGTAGGGGCGCAGCGTCCAGCGATTCAGAACGGCATCCCGATTGTGCGATGTCATCATCCGACGGAAGGTCATCCCGTCCCGGTGGACGCTGCGCCCCTACGTCGATTGGCCAGCGGGCTGGCGGCCGCCGCCGTGGCAACCATGCGATTCCGTGCACATGGTTAGGCATCACAACGAAATCGCACGCATCAGGCAGGCACCCGTCGCTGATCGTGCGTGCCCAAATCCTACGAAGAAGACCTTCCAGTTGGCCCGAGATCATGACCCCATCCACAACCTCACCAAACAACGGCTCCCGCCCGTGCGTACAAATCGTTACGAAAATACGCGCCGCAGGTCGTGTAATCGAATCCTGCCAGCCGAATCGATCGTCTATCTCTGCCATCGAGGGCGCGTTTCACGACGCGCACCATACAAAACATTCGGCCGCTTGGCGATGCCCATTTGGCACACCTCCTATCCGCCGTCGTATCATGCCCACATGACCCTACCCGCCGCCCTCGCCGCCGTCGTTGACCTGCAGCACGCGCACCGTGAGCTGCTGCGCGTCGTCGATTCGCTGAAGCCGGGCGATTGGAACCGCGGCGTGCCGTACGGCGAGTGGACGATCAAAGACCTCGTCTCGCACTGCATCGGTGATATGTCGCCGTCCGGGCCGGGGCTGATCGCCGCCGGCGTACTCACGCCGCAGTTCATCGCTGAGACGTCGGAGGCGTTCGACGTGCGCCACCGCAACCAGGACATGGTCGACGAACGCCGGCGCTTCACGCCGGAAGACCTGCGCCAGCTCCTGTTTGAGGCGCACGACGCCAAGCTCGCGGCCACGATGCGGCTGAACGAATCGCATCTGCCGGTCCTGGACTACTCCGTGCCGATGGGCCCCGAATACGAGATCAAGGTGATGGACTGGCTCTGGTTCGGCTACCACGACCGCGAGCACGCGGACGACATCCGCCGCGCAATGGAGATCGACTGGACGCCTGTCGTCCTTGAGTTCGCGCCGGAGATCGCCGAGAAACTACCGGCGCTCGTGCGATCGCATGATGGACTGCTGCGCGCGATTTACTCTGTGGCGGACGACGCCTGGGGCCAGCCTTCGCCGGCGTGTCCAGGATGGACGTACCACGACATTGTCGCGCACCTCTCATCCAACGAAGCGCGGCGTCGCGTACGTCTGCTTTCGGCGATTGCGGATGCGGGCGCCGCTGAGCTCGACGCGATCAACAAGGTCGACGAATGGAACGAGGCCGCCGTGGCGGAGCGCAAGAGTTGGACGACTCGTCAGCTCGTCGATGAACTGCTCAGCGGCTGGTACGAGATCCAGCGCGTTATGACACGCTTCGGCCCGCAACATCTCGAGGCTCCGGTTATCCTCGGAGAAGGCAAGTCCATCTCCGCGGGAGAGTTCCTCGAGCGCATGGCTGCGCACACCTCACGCCACGCTGGCCAGCTCGTCCCCGCAAGTCGCGCGCGCTGGAGCTAGCGCGACTCGCGCGGCAGGCGATCGGCCACGGGCGGAAGCGTCGGCGGTGGCGCGTGGGGCTCCGTCTGATACCAGTACGCCGTCGATGAATAGTCGTTCGAGAGGTTGTTCGCGTGGCCGTGTTCGATCGTGACTCGGATCGACTCGCGGAAGTGGATCGGGTCCTCGATGTGGAAGCGGTAGACCGACTGCTTGCCCTTGTACAGCCAACCTTCACCACCCGTCGAAGCGAGCGGCTGGCCGTGGTACGGCGTGCAGAACTCAGTTAGCGGGCTCCACGCGGTGTTGAAGTAGTCTTCGATTCCGGTGCCGCTGAGCGTCGGCATCGTGTCCCCATCTATGAAGATCATGTCGTCGCCTTCGCCGTACCAGTCGTTCTTCTCGCGCGTGTGGCAATCGATGTTCAGGTTGCAGCCGACGTAGTGTCCGCGCCCCTTCGCGTCGAGGATGACGTAGTTCTCCTTGCCGTCGAGGTTCGGCGTTGTCCAAACCTCGCGGCGGTACTCCGCGTCGTCCTCGAAACGCCGGGAGTCATCCCCCCACCCGACCGTCGGATACTCGCACCGCCACTGCGCGTGGAAGAGCGCGGCATTCTCCAGCGGCCGCTCATACGTCTCGTAGTCGACGTAGAAGTACGCGATGAGACGCCGCTCGCCCTCGTTAGCCAGCTCGATACGAGCGTCGCGGCTGAAAGGCATCGGGAAGTAGCAGTTGAAGCCGCGGCCATCGCGCGGGCTCATCGTCAACGGCAGCGACCAGAAGTCCTTCGTGATCCCATGTCCCATCCCGAAGAAATCGCCGGTCGGCACCTCCACGCACGGAGTCTCCGCGCCGTCCCAGAACATCCGCAGCACGCTGCGGCGCGGGTATGCCTCCTCCCGCGAGGCCAGCGTCATCCAGATGTGGCGCACCGCGCCAGGCCCGGCGATCTGCGCAAGCGGACGCGTCTCACCCGGCTGCAGTAGCCAGTAGTCTGCGTTCCCGCCCGACCTGTCGAAGGACGACGAGCGCCCGCGCCGCGCATCGCGAAGGAACGGGAGGCCGGAGAGAGAGGATGGGCCGATCACTACGAGGACGTATGGTAGCAGCTTGGCGACTCGCGTAGCAGCAGCGAGGTTCGCTACGGGACGTTCGGGTTGCGGTAAGCGAGCCAGCCCTCGCCCGAAGAGACCTTCTCAAGGCCAAGCCCGTCGATGTACGCCTCGGCCTCCGAGGCCGTTCCATCCGTTGTCAGAACCGTCGGGTCGCCCTCGAACGACACCAGGTTTATCACCACGTACTTGATCTTCAAGTCATCGAAGAGGGCACGCACACTCGGAGCGTCGTCGTCGATCGCGCGCGGATAGCCATCACAACTGAGGCACGCAAGATAGCCGAGACCGGGCTGTTCAGACAACCAGTCGAGGTTCTTGTCCTCCACGCGCGAAAGATAACCGCCGATGTCGCCTTTGCCGTGAATTTGCTGCGCGTAGTCGGACATTGCGCCGCCCAGCGGGTCGCCCACGCGGCGGTTGCCCGTTATCCGGCCCAGTGGCAGATCGAGCACGGCGAACTGGCCGTCTTCCGCCGCGATCTGCTCGTAAATCGGCGGGACGTTGTAGTTCGCCAGACCAACCGGCGAGTTCCAGTACTCCAGGAAGACGACCGCCAGCGCCGCGCATATGATGATCGGCGCGGCGTTCCTGAACCTGGGCGAGTACCGGCTGACGAGGGCACCGATGCCAATCGTCGCCAGGACGCCAAGCGCCAGCATGCCGACGATGATCATCCTGCCCGGGACGCGCCGTTCCCCGATCAGCGGCACGAGCTGCAGGCCCCTGAACGGCAGCGGGATCGGAAAGTCTACCCCCATTAAGTGCAACTGCGGGCCGAGCGCGAGTACCGCGAAGAACGCAAACGCTATCGACCAGAACTTGATGCTCGTCCGTAGCCGCGACGTCTTGCGGCATCCGATTGCCACAAACGCCAGGATCATCGGCGCGAGGCCCAGATACATTGTCGTTTCGATGCTGCCTTCCCTGGTCGAGTAAGGCTGGAGGTAGTTGTTGGGGAGTTCGCCCGGTCCCCAGAGCGGGCTCGGAACGAAGTAGGCGGCAACGTCCGGTGAGTAGTAGTTGGCTTCGCCGGCGGAACTGGTGACGGTGTAGTCGCCCGATCTGATCGCCAGCGCCGTCAGTATCAGGATCGGCGCGCTAAGCACCGCCCATAGCGCAACGCCGGGGAGCAGGCTCCTCACCATCGGCAGGACGGCGCCTCCTTCGCCGCGATGGATCTTGACCGCCGCCCAGAAGCAGAACATCACGGCCCCGAGCAGTCCCGCGTCGATCGCGAACTCGAGCCAGTTCCACGTCATCAACGCCCCCAGCAGCGCCGCGAAGATCAGATCGCGTTTCGACCGGGTCTGGAAGAAGCGCAGCAGGCAGAGCGCGAAGAACGGAATTGGCCAGGTGGCGGTAATGTTCTGGTGAGCCGCGTTCATCTGCATCATCACGTGCGGAGCAAAAGCGAAAACGAAACCTCCGAAAAGAGAGGCCCAGCGGTCTTTCGTGACGTGATAGCAGAGCGCGTAGCCGCCCATTCCCGAAAGTGCCAGGTAGATCAGCAGAAGGACGTTCCACGACAGCAGAACGTTGTCGGTGATTAGCAGCAGCGGCATCGCCAGCATGGCGTTTACCGGATTGAGCGTGTGCAGGTAGAGGTCCGTCCCCTGCGGCGCAAACAGCGCGTCCGTGTGGAACGGGTTCGACAGGTGAAGCAGCGAGTGCTTCACCCAGCCAAGGTTCCACCACATCACGTACGAGTCCCCTTGCCAGCCGATCGAGTGATTACCCATGTGCAGCGCCAGCGGCCACGTCTGAACAACCGCCAGCGCCAGGAAGAACAAGAACACCAGCGGCCAGCGGATCCTCCGCGCGGCCTCGTGCGACTCCTCCGGCCACGTGTTCGGCAGCACAGTCTCGTCGCCACCTGGGACGTCGCCGTGCGACGCAGGCAGTGACTCTTCGATGCGAGGAGATAGGACGCCGTGAGGGCCCCTTCGCACTCGAGGGGTCGCGGGTGACGCTACACGCATCCCGAACACGCTACGCCCCCGGCGTGGCCCATTGGTGAACCGAGTACACGCCGAACAGTCCCATCAACACGGACATCGTGACGAGCGCCACCTGGAGCCGTCGGTGTCCGGGAGTTGTGTTGTCGTCGAACCCGAAGGCGGTGAGGATTAGCAAGAACGGCGCGAAATCGAGCAAGAAGCGGTACCCGTACTGCACCCAACCCTGGCTGTAGTGCATGAAGAGGAGCGCCGCCACCAGCCCGATCGCCATCCAGCTCGCAGGGACAAGCGCGGTCTTCCGTTTCACGAGGAACGCGTAGACGAACGCCGGAGACGTGAGCAGGACGCTCATCCCGTACGGCGACGCTCGGAAGAACGGGAACCCTGAGTGTACCTGCGGGGGCAAGAAGAGCAGCGCGTGCAGGTGCAGCGGGATGTTCCGCGGATCGAAGAGTTTGAAGTGGCTCGCGTGCGGGAAAAGCGAGCGATAGTAGTTGTACTTGATATCGCTGTGGATGTATGACTCGTACACCGCCTGGTAACCGCTGGTGAACGGATCGTCGAACCGGGCGTAGTTGTAGAAGAGCGTGAGCACGCCAAAAGGAACCAGCCCGGCCGTGAACAACGCCACGTCCTTCAACCACGCGCGTTCCGTCAGCCCCGAGATCGTTAGCCGCTCGCTGTGCTGGCGGTACGCGTAGTAGAGGAAGAACGGCGCGGCGAGAAGCGTCGGTGAGCGAGAGATCACTGCAAATCCGAACGCGAAGGCGACCAGCGGAAGCGGCGCTTTCTTGATCAGCAGCATGATCGCGATGAGCAGGAAGAACACCGCGGCGATCTGGTTGTACTGCCAGACGCCACCGTTGGACGCGCTGTAGAAGTGCACCGTCCCGAAAGCGAAGAACAGCACAACCAGCGCCTGCGCTCGCCCGGAGACCTTAAGCGCGACGAGAAGCTGCCAGAACAGCACGACGTTCACCGCGCCAAGGAAGGCGCAGAACTGCGTCTGCGAAAAGCCCGTGCCCCAGATCGCGACGAAGGGTAGCAGCAGGATCGCCGGCCCGGGCGGGAACGGAATGTAGACGCTGCCGCCAATCTGCACAGTGTCCTGGTAGCCGGAAGGCATCCCCGCCCCACCAACGTCGAAGCTGCCGTGCAGCATCGCCTGGGCGAGGTAGACGTGGTGATTTATCGCCTCTCCGGCGGGCGCCAGGACCAGGTACACGAGGAAGACACCTACGAAAATCGCGGCGCCGTTTATGTAGCCGCGATAGCGCAGTAGAACGCGGGCAGACGGCTCCCTTTGAGCGAGTTGGGCTGTAGCCATGAGTACTCGGTGTTATAGACGGTTCGCTAGCTGATTTCGATACACCAATTAACCATATTTTGCTTACCGAATTGCTACGTTCCGCCGTATTCGAACCGGTAACAGTCCTCCTTCGCAGACCGTCATAACTTTACGAGAACTCCTGTCAACAGAACGCGGAGGGGCCATGGTCCAGGCGACGTCACGGGGAATCCAAAAGCAAACGGTCATCCAGCCCGAAACAAGCACCGAGATACCGCTTGCCTTTGACGTCTCGCTCATCATCCCAACTCTCAACGAAGAGCAGAACCTTCCGATCCTCTTCGCCAAACTCCGCGAGCTGCTCCGCGAAACGAACTACGAGATCATCCTCGTCGACGACAGTGACGACGCTACGGCGACAACCGCTCGCCGCCTGGCCTTCGAAATGACGCTCAACGTCTCGGTGATCCACCGTGAGGGCGACGAGCGAGAGGGTGGCCTCTCGACCGCCGTGCTCGCAGGAGTGGCCGCTGCCTACGGCGACTACGTCTGCATCATGGATGCGGACCTTCAGCACCCGCCCGAGCTGGTCATCGACATGATCGCGACAGCACGAGAGAGCGATGCCGACATCGTCGTCGCCAGCAGTTACGTGGAGGGCGGCAGCGACGCCGGGCTGAGCAGCGGCACCCGCCGCCTGATCTCGAAAGCGTCGAAGGGGCTGGTGAAGACTGTGTTCCGTCGCAGCCTCAAGTCCGTCAGCGATCCGCTATCGGGGTTCTTCCTGGCCCGGCGATCGCTGCTCAACGAAACCGCGCTGAGGCCAATCGGCTTCAAGATCCTGCTAGACATTCTCGTCCGCAGCAACTGGAAGCTGGCGGCAGAGGTCCCGCTTCAATTCGAGCGGCGCGCGGCCGGATCGAGCAAAGCGACGCTCACCCAGGGTCGCGACCTCCTCTCGCACGTCATGCGTCTGTTCTGGGAGCGGCGCACCGGGAGCATCAGGGTCGAGCAGCCCGGTCTCGTCGCCGCAAAGACCTCGCCTACGCAGGCACAATCTTAAGCGCGCGTACCATCCCGCCGAGGAACCGCTTGTCCTTGATCACGCGGAAGCCTGCGCTCTTGACGATCTTGTCCAGCGCCTTGCCGCCGAAGTCCTGAACGTGGGCGTGATCCCAGACCTTCCCCTTGCCAAACTTCGTCCAGAAGAACCACAGCACCTTGAATAGCTTTGTCTCGGCCGGCACCATCACCACCGCGTAGCCAGTCGGCATCAGGCAGCGCTTGACCTCGGAGAGCATTTTCTCGGGGCTCACGAGATGCTCCATCACCTCCGAGCAGAAGATCGCCGCGAAAGTCGCGTCCTGGAACGGCAGCTCCTCCGCATCTCCGACGGCCAGGTCGAACTGCGGCCGTTTCGTGATCGTATAGGCAAGTGATTTCGCTGAGATGTCGACGCCGACAACTCGCTCGGGGCGAGCGCGGGCCGCCACCTTCTCCGTAAGCGTGCCGCCGTCGCAACCGACGTCGAGCAGCTTCCCGTTTACCTTCGTTGCAAGCTTTGCGACCTCCTGGAAGCGCCGTCCGTGCCAGTAGCGCTGGATCAGGTTGTTCTTCACCGACGTGTCGTAGAAGTCCGGCGGGACGTCCTCGTGGATCTCCTTCAGCTCATGCCGGTGCTCGTCGTGATGGTCGTGACCCTCGTGGCCCTTCTCGACAGTCTTCTCGTGTTCGCGGGTCTTCATCGTCATGATCTGTTGTCCTTTCGCCAAACGACTTTGCTGTCCCAGAGCCAGTTCCAGGTGAATGTGACGACGATGCTGAGCGCTACCGCCACGTAGTGTTGGACGCCGGCCAGCACCGCCGCGTTAACAGTTAACGTAAGGATCCCAAGCGTCGATACCAACGCCCTCGCTTCGAACTGCCCGAACCGCAGCCACAACGGCTTGCCACTGCCCGCATCCGAGAACGTCCACAACGTGTGACCCGCGAAGACAGCGAAAATCGAGGCCTGCGTGCCGATCAGCGTTGTGATCAGGAAGAGCGAGTCGCTGTGCGTAAAGACGAGAAGGTGGACGCTCGCCCCCTTGCCCGGCAAGAACGGCACGAGCGCCAGATCGTACATCAACGCCAGGAGGCCGACGTAGATGATGTACCCTATCGACCCGACGAGCCCGTACCTGATCAGCTTTCGATAACGGGCAAACAGCTCCCTGATTCGCGCCAGCGCTCCCGTCCTTGCGTCCGCCGAAGAAGGCAGCGAGGCGCGCTGATACGCGGGTTCTTGAGTTAGATTCGGCCTCATTGCACGTTTCCCTTAGAGTTAAGGACGGTTCGCGGTAGCCGTTGTTACCCGCCGGACGCCAACTGTGAAGGCAACTTAGCCAAAGCGACGTTACAATCGTCTATGCGGAGGGTGGCAGAGCGGTTGAATGCGACGGTCTTGAAATATATCTGGAACTTTCTAGGATGAGAACATGAAGAAGTCGGGCGCGAGCCAGGGCCAGTCGGCATCTGAGCTCATCTCGAAAAGAATCGCCGAACTCGGTGACTGGCGCGGGGAAACCCTCAGCAGAATGCGCAAGCTCATCAAGGAAGCAGACCCGGA
>JBGPBZ010000047.1:0-15749 GCA_041481535.1 Dehalococcoidia bacterium
CCAACCCCTTCAGGGGCGAGATGCCAACCGCCGTCAGTGGGGATGGTCTGTAGATCCATCGAGGTGACAACCTTAATGATCACGCCGCGGCCTGGATCGGGCTCTTCGGGGCCCTCAGCCCCGGCGAACACTCCAACGTGGTTCCCATTCAGATCCCAAGACCAGCCGTTTTCCCCGAGATACTGCGAGCCCCGGAAGGGAGCCTGTCCAGTATCGACGATACCAACGGACCAAGACTGCGCCGTTCCGGTGGGCACAAATCCCGGGCTTCTGGTGGGCACGCTCTCCGGGTGTTCGGCCGCATATTCCGCGGCTGCTGATTGCGTAGCCGCCATACGGTCCAAGATTTCTTGTTTTCCCTGCTCCGGATCAGACGACCGGGCGATGCTCAGCCCTATGGCCAGAGCAGCGCATCCGATCACGGCCGCGCCAGCCGCCAATAGACCAATAGAGTACGGATTCACTTTGCCGGTCGTCCCTCTTTTGTTCATGATGTCTCTCTTAACTGCAGATGAAGCAGTTGTTATGAGTAATATCCGTCGACCAACTTGGTGTGAAAGCTGTACTAGAATCGGCATTGAGCAGCGTCCAAAGCTGAGACCAGCTGTGGCTAGGTGGAATATCGGTCTTATGAGAGTCGCAATCTGCATCAGGAATAGCGACGGTCGCACAAGCGCCAACCTGCGATAGAGTTCCGAAGAAATTTATCTTTGGGAAGCCTTGGGCTTGAGCATAAATACTCAGAGCCTGCCACTGTGCGGCGGATGCTCCGTTCCTATTGTAAATCGCCGGAATCGGCCAAGCCCACGTGTCGTGCCAAGCGGCTCTCCACACCGTGTCCACGTCCCAATTGCTTCCATTGCAGGTCTGATTGCCGACGTAATCCGTCGGACATCCGCCGGCGTCGCCAACATCGTAATATGGGAAATGTGCAGTGCTTCCGTACCCTGAGACCCAAGACATCGAAGTCAAACCATCTGAGTATTCGGTCTCCATATCGGTCGAACCTAAGGCGTTTATCTCTGGGCGAAAATCCCGCGATATCGATAAAGTCGTTCACGTCGTTCACTAGAGTTGCCCAATGGGCGCCATGTGCGTAACCAGTTGCATCGAAGAAGTTGTCTGTCCCGACGGCTAGGTTGAGGTAAATTGCTGGGACGCTCGGTGGCGTACAATTCCAGAAGCCTGATGCGAAGTTTTCCGCTGCCGTCCTGATTTGGGTCGTGGTGACATGAGTCGCGGGATTGTCGTGAAGGCGCGTTCCGTACTGGTTGTTGTAATAGTCCGGTTGCCCGAAGTCGAGGACGATGACACCACTTTCGTAGTTTCTGGATTGAGCACACCCTTCGTTATATAGCGTCCCAGGATCGACGGTTTCCATGTATCGGCTGGTCGTCGCGCTCGGCGGCGTTGGCGTAATGACACAGCTGTGATTCCCGTACGTCTGATACTTACCAGTGTCTTGGCCATTGATGACCCCGTCCCCGCTGAAGTCGAATCTTTCACCAGGCACCGGCCCTTCGTTTGGCCAGACGTAGAATGGGCCCTCCGACACCCAATGATTGTACGGGACACTGAACTTCGCGGAGTCCTGCCCGTTCATCACTTGATTGTCGTTGAAATCGGTTGGCATAGCGTCGAAGATACCCATATGCCTCTCGTCCGAGGTTGCAGACGACGCGGCGCATCCTACATACCGGTGAGTGCCTTGTTCCGGATCACCTGAATTTTCCGGCGCACCTAGATAGTCCTCGCGGCTGTCCGAGAATCCATCGCAGTCTCGATCCGGACCGCTGCCGATTATGCCCAGTGGCCAGGGAACGGTGATGTTTCCGCACTGGTAGTTGGTTGCCTCGGCTGGTGACACGGGCAAGCTCACGCCTACGAGCAAGACCAGCCCCAGAAAAACCGTGGCGTATAGCAGCCGCCAGACCATGTCGCCCTCTCCGTCTCCGCAACGCTGCGGGCCGGATACCTCCACTGCCCTCTCCAGACGCCGCAACCCTACACCCCCCCCGTTCGCGTGTCAATACCGCACCGTAGCAACGAAATTCGCGAATTATGCTTCGTCTGCAAAACATTAAAACTACAAAACAAAATGCCCGTTCCTCGACCCCTGACCCTCGATCCTTGATCCTCCGCTCCGTCGACTGGCGTCCTTCATCTCCCGGTGAAATACTATCCCCGATGGTCCTCGCCCGAGTCCCCGAACAGGCACGAGAAGAAGCGCCCCGCGTCCTCATCGTCGACGACGACGAGGCGTTGCTGGCTGCGCTCGACCTCGCCCTCTCCCGCCGTGGCTTTCGGGTGGTCACGGCCCGCGAAGCCGGCGAAGCATTCGGCCGCCTCGAAGACTCCGGCCAGGTCGATCTGATCGTCCTCGACGTCATGATGCCGGGCATGGACGGCGTCACCCTCTGCCGCCTCCTCCGGGACCGTACTTCGACACCCCTCCTCATGCTCACCGCCCGTGACGCCGTCGCCGACCGCATCGCCGGCCTCGAAGCCGGCGCCGACGACTACCTCCAGAAGCCGTTCGATCTCGACGAGCTCGTGGCGCGCCTTCTCGCCCTCCGACGGCGAGCCCGTCAGAGCCAGGGCCCAGAGCAACCCGAGCGTTCCTACCAGGACCTCGTCCTCGATTCCCGTACCTGGTCGGTCAAGCGGGGCGGCCGTAACCTTGGCCTAACGCCAACGGAGTTCCGCATCCTCGAGCTGCTCCTGCAGTCCCCCGAAACCGTCCGCAAGCGAGAAGACCTCATGCGCACCATCTGGGGCGAAAACTGGGTCGAGGCCGACTCCGGCACGCTGGAGGTGCACATCGCCAACCTCCGCCAGAAGCTGGAGCGCGGCGGCGGCTCCCGGCTCATCCACACGATCCGCGGCGTCGGCTACGTGCTCAAGGCCTGAGCAATGTCCCTGCGGCTGCGGCTCACCTTCCTCTGCGTGGCCCTCGTCATGCTCGTCCTGGCGGGTTTCGCCCTGACGACGTATTTCCTCGCCAAGCGGAACATCTACAACAGTTTCGACGACAGCCTCACCGCGGAGGCCGACGTCATCCTCAGCCTTCTGCCGCCGGGCAAGCTATCGCCGGAACTCGTGCAGCTTCGACAGCCAGAGCTGGATACGCAGGCTGCCGCCGGGCTGCTCTTCCAGATCAGGGGCGACGACGGCCAGGTCTACTACTCATCGTTCCGAGGCTCGCAGGAATTGCTTCCCGCCGGCCGCTCGCTGACCAAACAAGCCTTCTTCGAGGCCAACGTAGCGCAGGAACGCATCCGCATCCTCCATCAACCGCTCGACTTAACCGAACACTCCGGCGGCAGCATCGAGGTCGGTCGCTCCACCTCGGAAACCGCCGAGTCGATTACCGAGATCCGTTACGCGCTCGCTGGCGGCGCCATCCTCGCGCTGTTCCTCACGTTCGTGCCCGCGTACTACATCGCCGGTCGTGGACTCCGCCCGATCCGCGACGTCTCGCGCCTCGCCCGCCGCATCGAGCGCACCGGCGACTTCAGCCAGCGTCTTACCGAGCGCACGTCGAGCGACGAGACCGGTGAGCTGATCGCCACCTTCAACGAGATGATCGAGCGCGTTGACCAGATGATGGCCGCTCAGACCGAATTCCTTGCGGAGTCCTCGCACGAGATGCGCCGCCCACTGACGATCCTACGCACGAACCTCGACATTCTCCGTGACCCAAGCCTTCCCGCCGCCGACCGCGCCGCCTGCCTCGAGCGCATGTCTCGCGAAGCGCGGGCGATGAGCGCTCTCGTCGGCGACCTGCTATTGCTCACTCGGGACAAGGCGCAATCGTTGCAGCAGGTCCACGTCGATTTTTCGCGCCTCTGCAGCGACGAAGTCTCGCGGATCGGCTTCCTTGACGGGCAGGCGGCGATCGAGTCAGATATCGAGCCGGGCATCGTCATCATCGGCGACGAGGAGCGGCTGCGGCAGATGGTGAAGAACCTGCTGGAGAACGCCGTCACCTACACGCCGAAAGACGGCCGCGTCCGCCTCTCTCTGCGAGGGAACGGTTCCATCGTCCTCTTGCAAGTCGAAGACACCGGCATTGGCATCTCCGAAAGCGACCTGCCGCGCGTCTTCGAACGCTTTTATCGCGGAGACGCCGCGCGGGGCATGCGGGGTGAGGGCGTCGGCCTGGGACTTGCGATTGTGAAGTACGTCGTAGAAGGGCACGGTGGTCGTATCGCGGCCTCGCCGCGCGAAGGCGGCGGCACGAACTTTACCGTAACGCTGCCTCGAGGCCCGGTGGTGGCGGAACCTCTTACGGAAACGTTGGCGGTCTCTTAATCCTTCCTTAAGGTTCGTAAAAGCGCATCGCCCCTACCCTTTCTGTAAGCAACGCGGCTAGCAGGGAGGGGCAACATATGAAAGTACCGCCAGCGGCTGTCTATTTTCCCGAAGAAGACAGGCCAAAGATAGCGGCGCGCATCATCGAATGTCTGGAGAGCGGTGCTCTCACGCTCGGCAAATACGGACGCCAGCTCGAAGAAGAGTTCGCGCGTCTATGCGACGTCCCTTACGCCGTCGCCGTCAACAGCGGCACCAGCGCGCTCGAGATCATCCTCCGCGCCGTCGGCGTCGAGGGCCGCGAGGTAATCGTGCCGAGCAACACGTTCTTCGCGACAGCGGCCGCTGTCCAGCACGCCGGCGGCCGGGTACGCTTCGCAGACTGCGACCCCGACACGTTCGCGCTGGACGTAGGCAGCCTGCGCTCCCACATGAACGCGAACACCGCGGCTGTGATCCTCGTCCACATCGGCGGCATCATTACCCCGCACATCAAAGAGATCGAGAAGATCTGCAACCAGGTCGGCGTCCCCCTGATCGAAGATGCGGCGCACGCCCACGGCTCAACGCTCGATGGGAAGCCCGCTGGCAGCTTCGGGCTTGCGGCGGCGTTCTCCTTCTACCCGACGAAAGTCATGACGAGCGGCGAGGGCGGCATCATCACCACCCGCGACGAGTCTATCCACCGCGAGGCTCTGATCTACCGCGACCAGGGTAAAGAAGGCTTCACTACCAACTACCACGTACGCCTCGGTTACAACTGGCGGATGAGCGAGCCCCACGCCGTGATTGGCCTGGCCCAGATGGCCCGTCTGCGCGAGTTCATCGAGCGCCGCCGGGAGATCGCCGCCGAGTACGACGCCGGGATCAGCGCGCTCGCTCCGCACATCCGCCCGCTGCGGCCGATGCGGGGCGTCGTCAGCAACTACTACAAGTACATCGCGATGATCGGCGGCATCGACCGCATCGTGCTCAAGAAGACGATGCGCGAGCAGTTCGACGTCGGCCTCAGCGGCGAGGTCTATGAGACGCCGTGCCACCTGCAGCCAATCTTTTCGGAGTTCCTGGACGGGCCGTTGCAGCAGGCCGAGCGTATCTGCGCGCAGCACATCTGCCTGCCGGTGTCGGCCAAGATGACGCGCGAAGACGCCCGGTACGTCCTGCAGTCGCTGGAAGCTGCGCTCGATAAGAACGCGGCCGAGCTCGTGAAGGCGGGAGGCTAACCATGCGAGTCGGAGTAACCGGAGCCTCCGGGTTCATCGGCTCGCACGTCGTCGACGCGCTCGTTGACGATGGCCATGAAGTCGCCGTCATCGACCTGCGCGCGCCGCACCGTCCGGACGTCGAGCACCGCGAGGCGAGCATCCTCGACAGCGCGCAGATGGACAAGGCCGCCGCCGGCCTTGATGCGCTCTTCCACCTTGCCGCCGTGGCCGACGTAAACGACGTCGTCGCCGACCCGGCCGCCGCGATCGAGCTGAACGTCACCGGCACCGTCCGCGCCCTCGAAGCCGCGCGCAAAAACAACGTCAAGCGCTTCCTCCTGGCGAGCACTGTCTGGGTCTACTCCTCGATCCCGCCGATGGACGGCGACACCGTGGACGAGACGGCAGACTTCGACGCCGGTGCCGTTCGCCACGTCTACACGACTTCGAAGGTCGCGGCGGAGTTCCTCTGCCACGACTACTGGAACATGCACAAGCTGCCGTTCACCGTATTGCGATACGGCATCCCGTACGGCCCGCGCATGCGCTTCTCGCTCGTCGTGCCCGTGTTCGTCCGCAAGGCGCTTAAGGGTGAGGCACTTACGCTGACCGGAGACGGCAGCCAGCACCGCAAGTTCGTCTACGTAGAAGACCTCGCGCGGGCACACGTGCTCGCGTTGAGGCCCGAAGCTGAGAACCAGACGTATAACCTGGACGGCGCGGAGAAGGTGACGATCCGCCGCATCGCCGAGACCGTTCTTCAACTTACCGGCGCCGAGCGCCCGATCGAGTTTATGCCTGCGCGCGCCGGCGACTACGCTGGCAAGGACGTTGTCAGCGACAAGGCCGCGAAGGAGCTCGGCTGGGTGCCGCAGATCGATTTCAACGAAGGGATGAAACGCACCGTGCCGTGGTTGATTGAGCGGATCCGTGCGGAGGAGGGTGCGGCCGCGGCGAGCCCGCGATGACGATCCTCGAAGGGGCGACGGAAGTGCGCCCGAAGAAGACGACGCTGCGACGTATCGCCGTCGTGCCCGTCTTCAACGAAGAGCCGACCGTTGTCGCCGTCCTCGAAGAGCTCACGCACCTTGTCGACGAAGTCGTAGTCGTCGATGACGGCTCCACCGACCGCTCTCGCGAGGCGATCCTAGAGTGGGCGCTGGGCCGGCAAGGCATCCACGCAATCCTCTTCGATCAGAACCAGGGCCTCTCCGCCGCTTACTACGCCGCCTTCCGCGAGATTGGGGCGCGCCTCGCCGCCGGGGAGATCGACGCCGATGACCTCGTGATCACCGTCGACGCCGATGGCCAACACGACCCCGCGGACCTCGACCGTCTGACCGCCCGCGTCACTGATGATGGCTTCGACGCCGCCGTCGCGCGCCGCGACATGTCGGACTACAGCTTCGTCAAGCGTCTTGGCAACGCGACGCTCTCCTGGTGGGCCACCCTCTGGGCCGGCACCCGCCTGTACGACGTCGAGTCAGGGTTCCGGGTCTTCCGCGCCGGTCCGCTCGTCGAAGCGCTCCAGTACTACCACGGCTATCGCTACAGCGAGACGGTGGAAGTCGCCGTCGTCCTCCCGCGCCTCGGCTACAAGCTCGCCAACGACGTCAGCGTGCCGGTGCCCGTGCAACGCTCGCGGACGCGGATCATGGACGGCGTCATCGACGCGCTGGCGATGATCGGCGCCTGGTGGCGCGTCTTCGCCGGTCGCCACAAGCCCGCGGACATGCCGGCCTGGTCGCTTTACGTTGTGCCGGCCTTCGCACTACTCTCGATTCTCTTTGCGGTGGGCGACATCCTTGGCCACGGCCTCTACCTCGCTTCCGATTCGATGCACAACTACGCGCACGTCTGGTACCTGAGCGATCAGATCTTCCACAACGCCAGCGTCCCCGTCCGCGTCTCCCTCCTCGACGGCGGTAGAGCAGCGACTTTCCCCTACGCGATCGCGCCGTACACCGCCGGTGCGCTCGTATACCCCGTCCTCGGCAACTGGGCGGTGAGCCTGCTCTTCGCGATCGCCGTTGTCGGCACCGTGTGGGCTGCCGGTGTCGTGCGGCCTGCGATGCGCGACCCGTGGCTTCTCGCTCTGTTCGTGCTGAACCCCTTCTTCATCGACGCCGTCTTCGCGTTCCAGTTCGCGACGCTTTGGTCGGCGCTGTTCTTCTTCTTCTTCGTGCGTGCCTTCGAACGCGAGAAGAACCTGCCCGCCGCTGTTCTCTTGTGGCTGTCTGTCAGCAGCCAGCCGCTGATCGGTTCGCTCGCGGCCGGCGTTTATGGTGCTTCGATCCTCGCGCTCCACCGCGAGCGCTTCACTCGTATGCTTGCGATCGGCCTGCCCGTCGGCGTCGCGCTCATCCCGATCTACTACATGACTTCGCTGACGCCCGCGCTCTCCGACAACACCGCAGCGTTCGTTCGCAGCACGCTCGGTTCGATCGTCACGCGCGGCACGTTCTTCGCGGCACCGTTTGTCTTAACCTGGGCCGCGCCGTTCCTGCGACGGAACTATCGGCCGGCGCTCGCCTTTGGCTGCGTTGCTGCGGTCGTTAGTGTGATCTTCCTCGGCGGCATCGTGCGTTACTACCGTTCGCCCAGCGGCTACTACGGCGTCTTCCACCAGAGCCACGATGTCTACGCTGGTTACTTCGCATCCAACGCCTTCCACCCCGGCGCGACGTATCGCGTTCTCGAGCCAAGCGAGCGCGAGGACGGGATGTACCGCTTCATCCAGCACCGCGCCGTGCTCGCGACTGAATTCTTCACGGAGAGCACGATGCACCGCAGCTGGAGCACCGATCAGTACGGTTGCTACGCCGCGTATAAGAGCATCAACTACGTCGTGGTGGAGCGAGCCTGGGAGGAGCGGAACCACCTCAACGAAGGCGAGCTCGTCCGCTCCCTCGTCAACGACGGTAAGGCAAGCGTCACGTACTCTGACCCCGACGGACGTTTCGTCGTCTACGACATCGAGCCGTTCGTCGCCGATCATCCGAAGCCATCATCACTCTCCCAGTGTTCTCTCTGATGCTAAAGTCGCCGTTCGCTGCGCTCGCAGAACTTTTCCGGTTGATGCACTCCGCGCGCGTCCGGCGGTACCTCGCGCTCGTCTTCTTTATCGACGCCGGGCTTGTCTTCGTGCTCCTCGTTGCGATCCAGTCCTACCTTCCGGAGCAGTACGGCGCCAGCGAATCTCTCGCCGGTTACGTGCTGGCCGCGTACGGAGCGGCGAAGCTGGCGGGCCAGCTGGGCGCCGGCTGGGTGATCGACCGCACCGGCGCGAGGCGCGGACTGATCGCCGGCCTCACGCTCGCTGCCGCCGGCCAGGCCGCGATGCTGTTCGGCATCGTGCAGTCGGAAGCGGTGCTGCCGGGTGCGCTGTTGTATGGCCTTGGCGGCGCGCTGATCTGGCCGGCCGCCTACGCCCTCGCCGCCGGTGAGTTCGAGGAGGGCGAACGCGCACGCCTCACCGCCGGCATGACGATGACGACTGGCGCAGCGCTAGCCACAGCGTTGTTCCTCGGTCTCGCGCTGCCCGAAAGCTTCCCCTACGCCGCCGCGATCGTGATCTGCGTCGGAAGCACGTTCTGCGCGCTCGCCGCCGCCCGCTCGTTCCCAACCGTAACGACCCACGTCGACGAGCCGGGAGACGCGCGCCGGCTTATGCAATCACTGCGCGACGTTATCTCCTCGAAACGGATCGCCTTTTCGCTGATCATTCTCTTGCAGGCGGCGATCCTCGGGGCGCTGCTGTCGATCTTCCGCAGCTTCGGCCGCGACACCCTAAGCCTCTCGATGCGCGAGGAGGTTCTGCTGTTTGCGCCGGCGGGCGCCGTTGGCGCAGCGTCGATCGTCCTCGGCGGATCGCTAGCCGACCGCGTCGGCCGCATCCCGGTCCTTGGCGCAGGCTACCTCATCACCACCTTCGCCGTCTGGGGGCTCTCGACGACGACCGACCACGCCGCGGTTGCGGTCATCGCAGCCTTCTGTGCGGTGGGCCTCGGCCTCGCGCTGCCTTGCACGAGTGCGCTGTCGCTCGACCTGTCGCGCACCGCCGGCGCCGGCACGATGCTCGGCTGGTTCCTCACGATGGAGGGCGTTGGACACGCGCTCGGCCCCGCCAGCGGCGCCTGGATCAATGGCCAGGGCGGATCTGCACCGGTCTTGTGGCTCGTGGGCGGACTGGCGGCCGCTATTGCCGTGCTAGCTCTCGTGCCGCCGATCTGGGCGCGCCGTCCGGACGTGGAGCCTGTCCGACACCGCGTCCGGGGCCTCTTCGCCGGCACCGCCAAGGGTGTGCTGGTCCTAAGCGTTGGCTTTCCAATCATCGCCGCCTACCTGGCGATGAGCCCGTCGTCACAGCTCTACGGCGACATCAAGACGCACGGCCCGCGCGACCGCATGGAGGTCGCGCTCACCTTCGACGACGGCCCGAACGACCCCTGGACGACCCGCATCGCCGACACGCTCGACCAGTACGGTGTGAAGGCGACATTCTTCGTTATCGGTCAGAACGCAGACGCCAAGCCCGAGATCGTCCGCGACCTCGTGAGACGCGGCGAGCTCATCGGCAACCACTCCTACCGCCACCACAAGTCTGACGCCGTGCTCGACCTCAACTACAGCGAGCTCGACAAGGGAGAGCGAGCCATTGCGCGCGCTGCCAACGTGTGCCCGGCCTTCTTCCGGCCGCCGAACGGCTTACACACGCCGTGGCAGCTGCACGCCGTCGATAATGCCAGCATGACGACCGTGACTTGGGACGTGATTCCGCGCGACTGGAAAGACCCGCCGCCGGACGTCATCGCCCAGCGTGTTCTCGATGACGTGCAGCCCGGCTCGATCATCCTCCTCCATGACGGTTACAACACGACCCAGGGCACCGACCGCTCGGCCACGCTCAACGCTCTCCCGGGCATAATCGAAGGCCTGCGTGCCCGTGGCTACGACATCGTCCGCCTGGATGAGCTGCTCGGGAAGCCAGCCTACCTGCCGTCTTGCGACGGCGTCTCGCAGGCGGTGCATTCGTGACGCGGCGAGCGCTCGTCACGGGCGGCGCAGGTTTCATCGGCTCCCACGTCGCCGAGCGCCTGCACAAGCTCGGCTGGGAGACTCACGCGCTCGACAGCCTGGCGACTGGCAGCGAGGCCAACGTCCCGGCCGGCGTCGCGCTCCACGTCGCTGACATTCGCTCAGACGCCGACCTCCGCCGCCTGTTCAGCGAAAATCCGTTCGACGCAGTTGTCCACTGCGCGGCGCAGACCAGCGTCGAACGCTCGATGAAAGACCCTGCGTTCGACCGCGACGTGAACGTCACCGGCACACGCCATCTTCTGGCCGCCGCGCGCGAGACAGGCGTCGGGCGCTTCGTCTTCATCTCCTCCGGCGGCGCGATCTACGGCGAGACCGCGCACGCAGCAAACGAAGACGCCGTTCCTGGCCCGCGCAGTTTCTACGGCATGCACAAGTACGTTGCCGAAGAGTTTGTGCGAGCGAGCGATGTCCCCTTCGCGATCCTGCGCCCGTCAAACGTCTACGACACCCGCCAACGCTCCGATGCAGAAGACGGCATGCTCTCGATCTTCCGTGAACGTTTGCTTGCGGGCCAGCCGCTGGAGATCCACGGCGACGGTAACCAGGTGCGCGACTTTGTCTACGTCGGCGACGTCGTCGATGCCGTCGTCCTCGCAATGGGGGCAGCCGCAGACGTGACGTGGAACGTCTGCTCCGGCATCGCCACCACGGTCCGCGGTGCCGCCCGGCTCATGTCCGCTGAAATAGGCTGCGAGCTCGCCCTCGTCGACAGGCCGCGCCGCGCCGGCGACATCGACAAGTCGCTGCTCGACCCGTCTCGTCTGCTCGCAACCAACACCTGGGGTCCGCCGCTCCCGCTCGAGGCCGGCTTGCGGCGGCTGACCGCTGACCTCGCCGCGATCAGCTAGACGGTAGCGACCGCAACCAGTCCGCCGCCAGCGCGATCACCGCCAGCATGATCGCCAGCCAGTGCACCCGTCCTACGCCCGCGCGGTCCGAAACGATCGCTGTCACCAGTAGCATGACTGACACGCCGAACAACACTCCCGGCGAGCCGTCTGACGGCCAGAACGCCAGCGCGACACCGTATCCCAGTGCCACGCACGCCCAGCACAGCAGCCGCGCGCGAGTCTGCCCCAGCCACGCACCAAAGCCGCGTACGTTGTGCTCTCGATCGCTCTCTATGTCGATGATCGTGTCCGCGAGATAGATCGAGACGACAAGCGGCAGCCCGATCACGTACGTCAGCAGCAGCCGCGACTGGTACTCTCCTGCCAGCTCGTACGACGCGATGACTAGCGCTGGCAGCGCGATCCAGAACGGGGCCCAGGCGAACGGCGTCGCCTTAAGCTTCGCGTTGTAGACGAACCCCGCGCCCGTCCCGACGACCCCGAGCGCCACGATCCGCGACCCCAGCGGCAGCGAGAGCGCGACCCCAAGCGCAGTCAGCAGAACGACCAACTCGATCACGAACGTTGGTGTGAGCAGACCGGACGGCAGCGCGCGCCACGGCTTCGCCGAAGCGTCGAGGTCGCGGTCGCAGTAGTCGTTGTGGGCGCCGATCGCCATCTGCGTGAACAGCACGGCGAGCAGATACGGCGCCAGGCGGCTTGTGTGCGGCACCCCTCCGCCGGCGATCGTCGCAAAGGCCGTTGTCGCGAAAAGCACCATCAGTATCGGCGGGAAATGGAACAGCTCCACGTACGCGCGTAGCGTCTGTAACGCCGGCATCCGGCCCGCAGTGTCCCGCTCAAGTGAACGCATGGTAGTCTCGCCTGATTCTACGCCTCCGAGTGGACGTCGGACTCGCCTATCGACGCAGGCGATTGAGGCTCCGATACTGATTGCAGAGCGAAAGGAGTCCCCCTGTGTCACTGCATCCCGTAAACATAAAACTGCACGATCAACGTACGTTCGGGCAGCGATCGGCGGATGAGTTCACGAACGCGTTCGGGACGTGGACGTACATCATCATCCAGTCTGTGATCATCGCGATCTGGATGATGATCAATGCGATAGGGATCATCTACCAGTGGGACCAGTATCCGTTCATCCTGCTGAACCTTGCCTTCAGCGCTCAGGCCTCGTACGCGGCACCGCTCATCCTCATGGCCTCGAATCGCTCCGCCCAGCGAGACCGCCTGACACTTGAAAACGACGCCAAGGAGACGGATGCGATCTTCCAGATCCAGAACACGCAGCTGGACCTCCTGAGGGCCATCAAGGAAGAGACGGCGATGCTCTGCCTCGTGCTCAAAGCCAGCGAAAGCAAAGCTCCAGACGCTACATAACGAGTGGTTATGCGTTGACACCTGCCAGCGGGCAACCTACGTTCCCGGTAGCAGAATGAGTGATCTGACCGTGTCCACCGCCCGAAGTAACTATCAGGATGACAACTCGATTGCTGCCGGCCTTCGCCGCCGGGATCCGCTGGCTATGGAAGCGCTGTACGACGGCCTGAGCCGCCAGGCGTTCGGCCTGGCCTACCGCATGCTAGGCGACACCCAGTCCGCGGAGGACGTTGTGCAGGAGGCCTTCCTTTCGATCTGGCGCGCCGCCGAGCGCGTCGATACGAAGCGCGGCAGGCTGCAGTCGTACGTCCTCACCGTCGTCCACCGCCGCGCGATCGACGTCCTGCGTACACGCAAAGGGCTCGCGCCGCCGGCCGATAACCCACCCGACATCAAAGATGAACGGGCGGACGTCGCGTCTACGGTAGAGATGGTGCTCGACGCGCAGGCAGTGCGGACGGCCCTCGGCGAGCTACCGGCGGAGCAGAAGGCGGTGGTGGAGATGGCCTACTACCAGGGGCTGACGCACGTTGAGATAGCCGAGAAGACGAACCTCCCTTTGGGCACGGTAAAGAGCAGATTGAGGCTGGCGCTCGACAAGATACGCGTCGCTCTTGCTGGACACGAACGATGAACTGCGAAGAAGTCGAAGAGCTGGCCGGCGCCTATGCGCTCGGTGCGCTTCCCGGAGACGAGCGCGCTGCAGTGGCCGCGCACCTCGAATCGTGCAATAAGCACCCCGAGATGGCGGAGCTGCAGGCCGCCGCCGCAAGCCTCGCCCTCGCCGCGCCAGAGATCGATCCGGCGCCGGCCCTGAGGTCGCGTCTGATGGAAGCGATCCGCGCTGAACCGACGCCTTCGAGGGTGCCGCTCTCTGCGCCGTCGCGCCGCAGCTTCGGCGAAACGATCCGGGGTTGGTTCTCCAACCCCTGGCTCGGATACGGCCTGGCGGGCGCCCTCTCTGTGCTCATCGTTGGTCTCGTTGCCTGGAACGTTAGCCTGCGGGGCGACGCCACCACTATTACGACTATCAACGGCAACGCCTCGGGGCGTGTCTTCTATATACCGGGCGAAAAGCTCGCCGTGATGGACGCACACGATCTGACACCACTGCCGGCGGACAAGGTGTACGAGATCTGGGCGATGACGGGCGACGCGGCGACGCCCCTGGGCCTGCTGGACGTGACTCCATACGGCGATGCCACTGTTTTGGTGCCGGTGGACGCCTCGGGCGTCGATCAGCTCGCTGTCACGGCGGAAGCCGCCCCGGGCGTGAGCCAGCCGACGTCCGCCCCCGTCTTCACGGCGCGATTCTGATAGAACGTCCCGCGTCGCCTAGGTCCGTCTGCAAACTCTTGGTCTTGCTCCAAACATTTCTCCATCCGCGGTGATCTAACACGCAACTCCTCTCGAAATAAGTGCCAGAACGCCTGGAAGAACCGGGCGGACGAAAGCCTTGCCGGCAACCTGGCTATCGGAAAAGTTCAGTTCACGGGAGGAAAGACTTTGAGAGTACGCAAGTTTATGGCTGGCGTGTCTCTGTCACTGATCGCGGCGGCAGCTCTGCTCAGCATCAGCCTTGGCGGCTCCACGCCGTTCAGCGATGCATCGAGCCACAGAGAGTCGCCAATGACGGTGGCGGACCCGCTGGCCGACGCAACCGACACCTACGCGTTCATCAGCCCTGACAATTCGAACACAGTTACGCTAGTCGCCAACTGGATCCCTCTGGAAGAGCCGTCCGACGGGCCGAACTTCTACCAGTTCGGTGATGCGCCGGACTACGTCTACGGCATCAAGATCGACAACAACGGTGACGCGTTGCCGGACATCGGCTTCGAATGGAAGTTCAAGAGCGAAGTGCAAAACCCCAACACGTTCCTCTACAACACGGGGCCTATAACCTCGCTGACGGATTCGGACTTCAACTTCCGCCAGAGTTACACACTCACCCGGATCGACTACGCGACTGGCACCCGCACAGAGCTGGGCACCGGCATTCCGACGCCGCCAAACAAAACCGGACCGCGATCGGAGCCGGACTACACCAGTCTCGCCAACGAGGCGATCAAGACGTTGCCCGGCGACTACAAGACCTTCGCTGGTCAGCGTGACGACCCGTTCTTCGTCGACCTTGGTTCGATCACGGACGTCCTGGCTTTGCGCAACCCCGGTTCGGACACGGTCTCAGGCTTCAACACGCACTCCGTTGTCCTGCAGGCGCCGAGGTCCGCGCTCGTCCGCAATGAGTGCGATCTGAACGACGAGGGAGACAAGACCAACGGCGATTGCGTCATCGGCATATGGTCGACGACAGACCGTCCGGCCGTCGACGTTCTCGGTGGTGCGGGTGGCCTCGCCGGCAATTCCCGCATCTTCGGTGACGGCAACTGCGACAGCGTGTTCAACGGCGCCGACTCGCTGAACAACCTCCGGACGGAGGTTCAGCTCCCGATCACCCAGCAGGGAGACTGCCCGCCTCTTGGCCAGAACACAATGGTACAGGTCTCGAGATTGGGCAATCCGTTGGTCAACGAAGTCGTCATTCCGGTCGGTATGAAAGACGCCTTCAACAAATCGGAGCCGAAAGATGACGGACAGTTCGCCAGCTTCGTTACTGACCCCGAGTTGGCCGGTCTGCTTAACCTCGTCTACAGCGGCATTCTCACGCCGATCCCAGCGCATGACCGCTCGGATCTCGTGACGGTATTCCTTACGGGCGTACCGACGCTCACAGAGCCGCCCAACGTCGTCGGGTCGGAAGAGCTTCGGCTCAACGTCACGATCCCGCCCACAGCGCAGCCGAACCCTCTTGGGGTTCTCGGCGGCGACTTCCAGGGCTTCCCGAACGGCCGCCGGCTCACCGATGACGTCACGGACATCGCACTCCGTGCTGTGG
>JBGPBZ010000048.1:0-15684 GCA_041481535.1 Dehalococcoidia bacterium
CTTTACGCTCTGCATCGGGCGTTCTCCTTTCTCAGCTTGTTCGTTGCTTGCTGGAAAGGGTACGCCCCCTCGCTTTTACACAGAGCCCGTTACGCTACCCCGATCGCGTTTTTCCTTGACGGCCTATGGGCGGCATCCTATACTTGTATTACTCGCCCGGAGGGGCGACTTTTTTTGGCGTTTGGCGCCGGCCGAAGTGGCGCAGTGGTAGCGCAAGCGATTTGTAATCGCTAGGTCGTGGGTTCGAATCCCACCTTCGGCTCCAGAGCGAGGGAACGAGGAACCAGGAAGAAACAGGATCCCGGTTCTTCGAAGCTGGCGGGGTGGCAGAGCGGTCAATTGCACCAGGCTGTAAACTTGGCGCCCTTTGGGCTACGCAGGTTCGAATCCTGCCCCCGCCACCAGATAACAAACAAATGGAGGACAATGGACAACAGGAGCCGCGGGCACGCCCCAGAGCTCGCGAGCCCCAGGCTTCTCGGAAGGCGGGCCCGCGTAGCTCAGTTGGTAGAGCGCGTTCTTGGTAAGAACGAGGTCCTCGGTTCGAGTCCGAGCGCGGGCTCCAGTACTTAACGAAACGGCGCGATAGCGGTCCGGACGGGGTTGTTCCCCGTACGAACGGGTCGCGGTATCATAGGCGGGCCGGCCCACGGGCCCAGGTACCCGCCGAAACATAGGAGGAACTCCCCAAATGGCCAAACAGAAATTTGTGCGCAACAAGCCGCACGTTAACGTGGGTACGATCGGACACATCGACCACGGCAAGACCAGCCTGACCGCCGCCATCACCAAAGTGCTGGCCCTCAAGAAGCAGGCTGAGTATCGAGACTTCTTTAGCATCGACAAGGCGCTGGAAGAGCGACAGCGCGGCATCACGATCGCCATTGCGCATGTGGAGTACGAGACCGAGAACCGGCACTACGCCCACATCGACTGCCCCGGTCACGCTGACTACATCAAGAACATGATCACCGGCGCTGCCCAGATGGACGGCGCCATCCTCGTCGTGGCCGCTAACGACGGACCGATGCCCCAGACCCGCGAGCACGTGCTGCTGGCCCGCCAGGTGGAAGTGCCTGCGATGGTCGTCTTCCTGAACAAGGTGGACATGATGGAAGACGCCGAGCTCCTCGACCTCGTGGAGCTTGAGGTGCGCGAGCTCCTGAGCAAGAATGAGTTCCCCGGCGACGACATCCCGATCATCCGCGGCAGCGCCCTCAAAGTGCTGGAGAGCACCTCGACGGACCCGGAAGCTCCCGAATATAAGCCGATCCACGAGCTGATGGCGGCACTGGACAGCTACATCGCGCTGCCAGACCGCCCTCGCGACAAGCCGTTTCTGATGCCGATTGAAGACGTGTTCGGCATCAAGGGCCGCGGCACCGTCGTCACTGGCCGAATCGAGCGCGGCATGGTCAAGCCGGGTGAGGAAGTCGAGATCGTCGGCTTTACCGCGACACGAAAGACAGTCTGCACGGGCGTCGAGATGTTCCAGAAGACGATGGACCAGGGCGAGGCGGGCGATAACGTCGGCTGCCTTCTGCGAGGCATTGAGCGCGAAGACGTCGAGCGCGGCCAGGTGCTTGCGAAGCCGGGCTCGATCACCCCGCATACGGACTTCGAGTCCGAGGTCTACTGCCTCTCCAAGGACGAGGGTGGCCGCCACACGCCGTTCTTGACCGGTTACCGCCCGCAGTTCTACATCCGAACGACGGACGTAACCGGATCGATCAAGCTTCCGGACGGCATCGAGATGGTAATGCCGGGCGACAATATCAAGATGACGGTGGAGCTGGGTTCTCCTGTGGCGCTCGAGGAAGGCGTACGTTTCGCAATCCGCGAAGGCGGCCGCACGGTGGGCGCCGGCGTGCTGACCAAGATTATCAAGTAAGATTAGAGAGCTATGGCAAAGAAAGAAGACCGCGTGTCGATAGACCTGACGTGCAGCGAATGCCGCCAGCATTCCTACACGACCGAAAAGAACCGCCGGAACGACCCGGACCGCATTGAGCTGAAGAAGTACTGTCCGCGGTGCCGCGCGCACCGTCCGCACAAGGAAGCGCGCTAAGCGATGAACCGCGCCGTCCGCCGCCAGCAGACCAAGGAGCCGAAAGAGAAGCCCGGCCGCGCCTCCCGCGCGATGCCGAGCGTCGGCACGTCTCCGCGGACGGCGAAGGGCGCGGCCCCGACGCGGGCGAAAGGCATCGGCGGACTGGCGCCCCGCTTCGCGACGGACATCATCAGCGAGCTGCGCAAGGTCATCTGGCCGAAGCGCACGGACGTCTGGAACCTGACGATCGTCATCGTGATCGTCACCGTCCTCATCGGCGCTGTCCTCGGCCTCGTAGACATCGGCTTCTCCTGGCTGATCGACAAGACGCTGCTGTGATCTGATGGCTAAGCGAAAACGCGGCGGCGATCAACTCGTCGAAGACGCCCCGATTGAGGCGAACCCAAAACACAAGCGAGAGATCATCCCTGAAGATGAGTTGTTCTCGTCCGGGCGCGCCTGGTACGTCGTGCACACCTACTCCGGCTACGAAGACCGCGTGAAGACGAACCTTGACCAGCGCATCAAGTCGATGGACGCCGCCGACCTCGTGTTCCGCGTCGTCGTCCCTTCCGTCGACGAAATCGAGATCAGGGACGGCCAGCGCCGCACGGTGCCCCGCAAGATCTTCCCCGGCTACGTGCTGGTTCAGATGATCGACCTCAAGCAGGAAGACCCCAAAGCCAGCGAGCAAGAGAAGGCGCAGTCCAGCAAGGCCTGGACCGTCGTCCGCAACTCCCCTGGCGTAACGGGCTTCGTCGGCTCTGGAACGGCCCCCACGCCGCTTGAGGAGACTGAGGTGCGGTCTATCATCCGCCAGATGAAGGCCGATGAGCCGCGCGTGAAGGTGGGCTTCCAGGAAGGCCAGAGCATCCGCGTCACAGACGGGCCGTTCTCGGACTTCGTGGGCACTGTCGAAGAGATCAACACGGAGAAGGGCAAGGTGAAGGTCACCGTCTCCATGTTCGGCCGGGAAACGCCGGTCGAGCTCGACTTCCTCCAGGTGGAGCGCTTGTGATGGCAGTATCGACGCCCTCGCGAGAGTTCCCGGTTGGATCATACGTACGCGTCGCCGACGGCCCCTTCACCGACTTCGTCGGCACGATAGTAAAGATCGACCGAGTGCAGAGCAAGGTCTGGGTCGCCGTCTCCATCTTCGGCCGGGAGACCCCGGTCGTGCTCGACTTCCTCCAGGTGGAGCGCCTCTAGCCCGCCGGGGGACATCACACACCGAAAGAGTGTAGAAACATGGCTAAGAAAGTTCGCGCGATAATCAAGCTCCAGCTCCCGGCAGGGCAAGCGACGCCCGCGCCGCCGATAGGCCCTGCGCTGGGCCAGCACGGCGCCAACATCATGGCGTTCTGCAAAGAGTACAACGAGAAGACGGCGAACCAGGCCGGCAGCATCGTCCCGGTAGAGATCACCGTCTACGAAGACCGTTCGTTCGTCTTCATCATGAAGACGCCGCCCGCCTCGGACCTCATCCGTAAGACGCTGGGCATCGAGAAGGGCAGCGCCCAGCAGAAGCGTGAGAAGGTCGGCGTGCTCAGTCGCGACCAGGTGCGCAAGATCGCCGAAGCGAAGATGCGCGACCTCAACGCAAACGACATCGACGCCGCCATGAAGATGGTCGAAGGCACGGCCCGCAGCATGGGCGTGGACGTGGCAGGCTAGGAGAACACGATGGCACACGGCAAGAAGTACAACACAGCGCTTGAGAAGATCGACGAGAACAAGCAGTACGAGGTCAAAGAGGCGATCGCGCTCCTCAAGCAGGTCGCCTTCGCCAAGTTCGACGAAACGGCGGAGCTGCACATTCGCACGGGCCTCGACACGCGCCACGCAGAGCAGCAGTTGCGCGGCACCCTCACGCTCCCGCACGGCCTGGGCAAGAGCCAGCGCGTGCTCGTCTTCGCTGAGGGCGAGGGCGTGAAGCTGGCCGAAGACGCCGGGGCGGACGAGGTGGGCGGCGACGCGCTCGTCAAGAAGGTCGAGGGCGGCTACCTGGACTTCGAGGTCGCGCTCGCAACGAAGGAGATGATGGGCAAGGTCGGCCGTTTGGGCCGCGTACTCGGGCCCCGAGGCCTGATGCCGAACCCGCGCACCAACACCGTCGTCGACGCCCAGGACCTGCCACGTGCGATCAAGGACGCCAAGCAGGGCCGCGTCGAGTTCCGCACGGACCGCACGAACCTCGTCCACGTCCCTTTCGGCAAGATCAGCTTCTCCGAGGAAGCGCTCCAGGAGAACCTGGGCGCCCTGCTGGAAGCGATCGTGCGCGAGCGACCCTCCGGCGCCAAGGGCCAGTACATCCGCAGCATCACAATCACGACGACAATGTCCCCGGGCATCCGCATCGACCTCGCCGTCACGACCGCCATGAGCACAGCAGCCGCGGCCTGATTATTGCCGTAGCCGCGCCGGGTACGATACAATCCGGCACGTTGCAAACCGAATAACACCGTCTTCGACCGAAGACAACGGGTCTCGCACAAGCAGTTAAGTTCCGCCAGCCGGAAGCCCGTCGAGGTTGAGAGGATCAGCCCTTGTGGCCGCCGGTCCCCTTGCCTCGTTGGCGAGGGGCTTTTTCTTACCCCTGAGAACGGAGGGCCTATGCCCACACAAGAGAAGATCGCTGAGGTTGAGGAACTGCGGGAACGGCTCGCGCGGGCGACGATTGTCGTCGGCGCGGAGTACCGCGGCCTCACCGTCAAAGAGATGCAGACGCTGCGCAAGACCCTGCGCGCCGCCGGCGTAGAAGTGCGCGTGATCAAGAACACGCTCTTTCGCCTCGCCGCCACGGCGTCCGGCCACCCGAACGTCGGCGAGATTGCTGAGGGCCCAACGGCCCTCGCGATCAGCTATGGGGACGTAATCGACGCAGCGAAGGCCCTCACCGAGTACGCGCGCACGGCGCCGGCCACGTTCAAGCTGCGCAAAGGCTACCTGGAAGGCATGGTGATCACGGACGTCCAACTGCGGGACCTGACCAAGATCCCGCCGAAGCCGGTGCTCCTCGCGCAACTGCTCGGCGCGCTGGAGTCGCCGCTCGCGAACTTAGTCGCGCTCATCGAGGCCCCTATCTCGGAGCTGCACGGCCTGATCGACTCGCTGCTCAACGAACTGCCCGGCCTGATCGAGGCACGCGCGAACCAGCTCGAATCCGCTTAAGACAACCAACCGAAATCTCACACTACAAAGGAATCGAAGGAGGAACGAAATGGCAGCCAAAGTGGACCAGGTCCTGGACATCATCAAAGAGATGACGATCCTGGAGCTGAAAGACCTGAACGACCGCATCAAGGATGAGTTTGGCATTACGGCCGCCGCGCCAATGATGGCGCCTATGGCGCTGGCCGCTCCTGCAGCCGACGGCGGCGCGCCCGCGGCAGCCGAAGAGAAGACCGAGTTCAACGTTGTGCTGAAGGACGCGGGCGGCAACAAGATCAACGTTATCAAGGCCGTGCGCGAAATCACTACGCTGGGTCTGAAGGAAGCGAAGGACCTCGTGGAAGCCGCGCCAACGAACGTCAAGGAAGGCATCGCTAAGTCCGACGCCGAAGCTGCGGTCAAGAAACTGCAAGAAGCCGGCGCAACAGTCGAACTGCAATAGCCCCGAACGCGATACAATAGCCACGACCGGTCTCTGCCGCACCCGCGGGGCCGGTCTGGCGTTATCTCTTACACATGGATTGCTACGCGTGCGACCGAGAGGCCACGCAGCGTTGTCTCCGCTGCGGTAACATCTATTGCCCGCGACACGGGGCTAACTTCTGCAGCGCCTGCCTGGACCCGGTGCGATCTGCGCCTTCCCGCGGCGTCTTCCGCGTGGCCCTGTTCGGGCTGTTTGGGGGCGCTGTACTGGCCCTCTGGCTGCTGATACGGCCTCCGTCCGTGCCTGGCGAGGAGACCGTCCTCAACGAGGCCACAGCGACGCCAGCGCTAACTCCTGGCGGCGGAGGCGAAGGCTCCTCGATCACGCCGACCCCAAGCGCTGCTACGACGCCGCCCGCCGCCCCCACGGAGACGCCCGTCCCAACTCCGACGCCCAAGGCAACGCCGACCCCAACTCCCGCGCAAGTACAGTACGTGGTTCAGGACGGCGACACCTGGTACGGAGTCGCCGACAAGTTTGGGGTGGACGCGAACGTGATGGCCAGCCTCAATCACCGCACGATTGACGAGTACCTCCACGTGGGCGAGACGCTCCTCATCCCCCAGTAGCGCACCGTGTGCGACACGCTCTGCGCCATCGGTTCGAACGGGGGGCTCTTCGCCAAGAACTCGGACCGCCCGTCCGCTGAAGTCCAGCTGATCGAGTCGCTGTCTGCCCGCCGGCCGGGCGGAACGTTGCGTACGCAATACATCGAGCTGCACGACGCTGGTTCAGTGCCGATGCTCGGGTCGCGGCCAAGCTGGCTCTGGGGACTGGAGCACGGCGTCAATGAGCACCGCGTCGCCATCGGCAACGAGAAGGTGTACACACGCGCTAACCCGAACAAGGAGCCGCCCGCGCTGATCGGCATGGACATCGTGCGGCTCGGCCTCGAGCGCTCACGCGACGCCGACGAGGCGCTCGACGTTATGACCACTGCCCTCGCGCAGTACGGTCAGGGCGGTGTCTGCGACGAGACGACCGGCGAATCGTACTTCTCCTCGTTCCTCGTCTGCGATCCTCACGGAGGCTGGGTGTTGGAAACTAGCGGCCGCAGCTGGGCCGCTGCGCCCGTCGCAGGAACGGCTGCGATCTCGAACCGCCTGACTCTGGGACGCGATTGGACGCGCGCGTCTGCTGACGTCTCGCCCGGTGCGGACTGGGACGAATTCCGGCATCCACGTGCCCCTACCGCCCACGCCGACGTGCGCCTCGCCTCGAGCCGCGCCTGCCTATCGCGAACGATCGCCGTCACGCCAGCCGATCTCGCCGCACACCTGCGCGACCACGGAGGCGCAGACCGCGTTCCGGAGACGTTCGATGAGACTGGCGCCAGCGTCAGCGTTTGCATGCACCTGCGCGGCTTCCAGAACACAACCTCGTCGATGATCGCCGATCTCCCCGCTGACCCCGCCCGCCCGCTGCGAGCGTGGGTCGCCCCCGGCCAGCCGTGCGTCAGCGTCTTCGTGCCGGTCTTCCCGCCGCACGTCCCGCCCGCCCTCGCCGATCCCGCGACCTGGCACGCCTTCGCCGCCCTGCGTGACCGCGTCGAAGCAGACGGCGACGCGCTGGCCAAGATCCGGGCCATCTTCGCGCCCGTTGAGGCAGAGCTGTGGGCCGAAGCGGACGCGATCGCGAGCCAGCCAAAGAAGCACCCCGCGTTTGTGGAAGATGCGTGGCGCCGCGTCTCAGGAGCGCTGGCGAAGATGTCCCGCGGGTAGCGGAAGCCTTTAGGCTTCCACAAGCGGCGTCTCGATTCCTCGGTAAACGCTCGGACACTCCCTAACGTGGAGGCCTGAAGGCGCTCCGCTACGTTGAGCGACGGCAGTGCCACTTCCCCCTTCCTCCCCCCCCTCTTTCCCACCTACATTGGCCGCATGCAAGCCGCCTCTGTCTACCAAACAATGGTCCGCGACATGCCAACGGAGGAACGCCCCCGCGAACGACTGCGGCTGCGCGGGCCAGAATCGCTAACTAACGCCGAGCTCGTCGCGATCCTGCTGCGAACCGGTGCGACCGGCGAGAACGTGATCAACGTGGCAACTCGCATCCTTTCCACGTTTGAGGGGCTGCGCGGGCTTTCGCGGGCGAGCTTCGGGGAGCTGTCGACACAGCACGCCATGGGCGAGGCGAAGGCATGTCAGCTGCTGGCGGCGATGGAACTGGGCAAGCGCCTGCTGCAAGAGATGCCGCAACAGCGCATCGTCCGGTCGGCGGAGGACGTGTACGCGATGCTCTTCGGGGAGATGGCGCTGCTCGAGCAGGAGGAGCTGCGTGTCGTCCTCCTCACCACACGCCACGAAGTCATCACGGTGCGCGACGTCTACCGCGGCAACGTCTCCAGCGCCATCGTGCGCGTCGGCGAAGTGTTCCGCGACGCCGTGCGTGAGGGCTGTCCGGGCATCATCGCGGTGCACAACCATTGGTGTGCGGCAAGGTTGCCTGTAATTCCCAAAGGAGTCTATATTAGGCACGACCTAACAAAATGAGGTAACACCTAATAGGAATGACCCAGAGACACCACCTGACCCTCGTTAGCTCCAGCGACGCATCGCTGTCTGTTTTGACGGAGGACGAGCTGGCCGCGTATCAGGTGGAACTCTTGGGGGCCTGGGAAGCACAGCAGGCCATTCTGAACTACAGCCCGCGAACCATCGCGCTGAACATTCAGACGGTCAACGACTTCCTCGCTACGGTGGGTAAATTCATCTGGGAGGTTACCCGCGAGGACCTGGATCAATTCTACCTCGGCCTCATCGGCCGCGGACTGACCTACAGCACTCGCCGGCGGTACAGCGCTGCCCTCGGGTCTTTTCTGGACTACCTGCGAGCGAGGCGGGGCGAGGAGATCTGGCAGAGGCTGCGGGTGACGGTACCGGACATCATCGACCGTTACAATCGGCACAG
The DNA here is from genome assembly GCA_041481535.1 of Dehalococcoidia bacterium. Lineage (GTDB taxonomy): Bacteria > Chloroflexota > Dehalococcoidia > SM23-28-2 > RBG-16-64-32 > DATKKM01. The sequence continues at coordinate 8,613 of JBGPBZ010000048.1, forward strand.
CCACCGCGCCGACGACCGCGACCAGCAAGTCCCACCGCCCGCCCAGGAAACGGTAGGGTACTTCTTCGCCTGGCTACGCCAGGACCTGCAGGCCTGCAGGAAGTGGGCCACTGCCGCCCGCGACTATACGGCGTTTCAGGTTCTCTATGGAGCAGGCCTGCGTGTGACGGAGGCAGTGATGCTGGATGTACACGACCTCCACTTCGGGCTGGGGCCGATGGGCAAGCTCCACGTGCGTCACGGGAAGGCCACCCGGGGCAGCGGTCCGCGAAGCCGGTGGGTGCCGATGCTGAACCGCCTGGATGTCACGCTACGCTGGTACCTGGAAGAGGTGCGAGCTTCGTCCACTCTGGGCAGCACTGCCCTGTTCCTGGCAGAGTCTGGCCATCGGATGAGCGCGCGCTCCGTACGGGCCTCGCTCCAGCGCAAGCTGGAGGCGGCGGGGATCGGTGAAGCGCGGCGGTTCTCACCCCACGGGCTCCGTCGCGCCTGCGCGACCCACAACTGCGAAGCGGGGCTGGAGCTCCTGGCGATGCAGCAACTCCTGGGCCACGAGCACGTCGGCACCACCATGGCCTATGTGCAACCGTCGGATCGCTACATCGAGCGCTGCTACGAACAAGCGCTCCAGCAACGGCTGAGTCAGCTGGGGCTTGGGAGACAGGAGGCTGAGTGATGGCTCTTGAATGGCGGCTGCGGCGGGTCATGGCCGAGCGGGGCGTCTGGACCGGCGCTGAGCTGGCACGATTGCTGGGGGAGAAGGCGGGTTACCGGCTGACCGCTCCGTCCATCAGCGACCTCATGTCTCGACAGCCCCGTCAGCTTAAAATGGACACCCTTGACGCTCTCTGCACGGCCCTCGACTGCTCGCCTGAAGAGCTCCTCTCCCACACCCCCTCGCGGCGATCGCAATCCGCTGGCGGTGGCCAGCAAGCGGCCAAGGGCGATTCCGGGAACAGGAGACCGCGCCCGGAGCCTCCGGCCTAGTGACGTCCCCGCCTAGGCGCCAACTGCCGTGTCGACGGTGCAGCCGGATCGTTGCGCTCTCCCGGAGCTGGCATCATCGACTTAGCCTCACCTGCCCCGACTGCTTGGCCGAGCGAAACCTGGCTAGGCTCTTGGGCGAGCAGACGGTACAGGCCTCGCTACCACAAGCATGGTCACGGGATCTCTTCCAGGGGTATGCTGCCTTCTTGCAGAAGCGCGGCTATACCCCAGGAGGCCGCTGGGGCTTACTTCGCATCGCCCACGTCCTCTGCCAGCGGATGGGGGAGGAGCTGGCGGCGGCGGAAGCCATCAACGTGGCATGGCTTGAGCGAGGGTTCGCTACGATCAACCCACGTCCGCCGGTCCGCGCAAGCTTCCTGATCTTCCTCCGCGAGGCGGGCCTGCTGCCTCCGCCCGACGAGGATGCTGGCTGGTTGAGGGCCATCACGGCAGGGGTAGAGAGAGTTCCCGCCCCCTTTCGCTGCCTCGTCGAGCAGTACGCGGAGTTCCGTGTCGGCGTGCGTCAAGAGCAGAGTCGGCGGAACCTGTCGCGAGTGCTCGCCCTGCGGACGGTGGCCCAGGACGTGTGGACGCTGCACCGTTTCGCCAGGCATCTCCTGCGCGAGAGCTTGGACGTGAAATCCTGGGCCCTCGTCACTGAGGGCGATGTCGTACGTTTCCTTCGTTCCCTCCGCGTCAATCCCAACTCTCGGAACGTCGTCCGCTGGACCATTCACAGCTTCTTCCAGTTCTGCCTTCGCCACCACCAGGTCACCCACAACCCGGTGCCAAATGAGCGGGCGAGGGAGGCGCAGCCGTCGTTCCGTCCCCTTCCGCCGGCTGACCAACGCCGACTCCTGGAGCGATGGGTCCGGCTCGACGACCCGCTGGAGAGTCTCGTCGGCTGTCTGGGCCTTCTTCACGGCCTCAGCACCGGCGATCTACAGCGACTCCAACTCGCCGACTTCGACCGGCGCACAGGCCGACTGAAAGCCCGAGGACGGCCAGTACCCGTCCTACTCGATGAACTCACGAGACAGGCCATGGAGATGTACCTATCGGACCGCACGGAAGGCTTCACGCCCAACGGCAATCCCTATCTCTTCGCCAACAGGACGACCCGGTACAATCACAGGCCCGTCACGCGGCGCTACCTTTCACGACGCATCCGGCGCGCCGGCGTCACCCAGCAACAGCTACGGTTTACCTGCCTCTCCACCTATGCCCAGGAGGCCGGTCCGCGTCTTCTCGTCGATGCCTTGGGGGTCTCCCCCACCCAGGCCGATCGCTACCAGCGCTTTCTGGCTTACCGTGCTGAACAGGCAGTATCTGACCTCTACCAGGCGTTCCCTGACCACCGACCGACGCCCTGAACTCCAAGCCAGTTCAGAGCCAGTGCCTCGCAACACCCCGTTCACCGGGGCGTTGACTCCGCTTCTCAAGGAGATGTCATCATGTACAGCCCCAAGATTCCCGACCGGCTGATCCCCGCCCTTTACCGACTGGCCAGAGCGCGGGGCAAGCCTATGACCAAGATTGTCGCCGAGGCCCTCGATGCCTATCTGGCCAGCCAGGACATCGTCCTCGTGGACCAGGCCGACGACATCAGCTCTCACAGCGACCTATCACTCCGCCTTAAGAAGGCTGCTTGAAGAGAAGTGGCAACGTTCGCCCGTCGATGAACTTTGCCACCACCAACATTGCCGTTTCCACCCGTCCGGCGACCCCTCGCCGAGCCCGGAAGACATCAACCTCACGAAGCAGCTGATCGAGGCTGGGCGACTGCTCGGCGTCGATGTGCTGGACCATATCGTGATCGCGCGGAAGGGGTTCGTCAGTCTCAAAGAGAAGAAGATGGGCTTCACGTAGAGGCCGCGGGGTTTGTCGGTTTGCAGGTTTGCAGGCTTGTTCTGGGGTTGACTGGCTGGGCGAGGCGGTGTACACCCTTGCCCTATGCCCAAGTACCGCATGCTCGCGCTGGACCTCGACGGAACGCTGCTCAACTCCGCGATGCGCCTGTCCGACACGAACGCGGAGGCGCTGAAGAGCGCTGCTGAGCGCGGCGTGAGCGTTGTGCTGGCAACGTCACGCTGGTACGCGCTGGCGAAACGCACGGCGGACCGCCTGGGGCTTACGACGCCGATCGTTTGCTCCAACGGGGCGGAGGTGCGCGAGATCGACGGGGGCGAGCTGCTGAGTTTACCGCTCGACGCGGAGGCCGCGCGCGAGATCGTGACCTGGGGCGACGATCACGGCTGGGAGATGTTCACGACTGTCGGCCACTCGACGTACATGCAGATGCGCCCCGGCATCATCCCGGAGAAGCTGCCCGGCGGCCTGAAGGTGGCGGATCGCCACTCGGAGCACCTGGGCGAGGGCGCGCCGTTGTGCGTGCAGATCTGGCAGCAGGCGTCCGTCCAGGAAGTTGCCGAGCGGTTTGCGCCGAAGTTCGACGGGCGCGTGCGGTTCTCGTTCAACACCCCAATCGGGCAGCCGCACTACGTCGTGCTGACGCACCCGGACGCTGAGAAAGCGAAGGCGCTGGAGCTCGTCCGCGAAAAGCTCGGCATCGCACCGGAAGAAACGATCGCGATGGGCGACTCAGAGTCCGACATCGAGATGCTGCGCTGGGCGGGCCTCGGGATCGCGATGCGGAACTCGCCGGACGCCGTGAAGAAGGAAGCGCTACACATCGCACCGTCGAACGACGAGGATGGCGTCGCCTGGGCCGCGATCAAGTTCCTGCTGTAAACCGCGACGGATTCGAGCTGATGAGCGGATTGGCGTGATTCGCGAATCATGAGGGGCACTACGGCCGCGAGGTCGTCCGTCGACAGGAGGTCTGCCCCGCCCCAGATCCTTCGCGACTTCCGTTAGTCGCTGCGAGCGGGTGTGATCGCGCTCGGGATGACAGCTGCTGGGCTCAGGGCAGCGCGTGGGGCGCGGCAAGCAGCGCCCCTACATGAACCGCTCCTCCGCCTCGCGCTCCACGATACGGTAGACCGCCGCGATCGGCATCCCGCTGGACTCGGCGAGAGCGCGGCAGGCTTCGTATTCGGGCGCGAACCGTGGGGGCTCGCCAGGGAGGCGCTTCACTTTGACAGCGGCTGGCCCCAGCGACGACTCGAAGTCCAGCACCTCGCGGTCGGCTTCCCAGCGATGGACGGGCCGCACGCGCACGCCGAGGGTGGACGTCTCATGTAGGAGGAGGCGAACGATGCGCTCTTCGTCGGCTTCGTGGCAGAGGACGGAGAGTACGACGGCGGCGCGGCCCTTCTTCATCGTGACGGGGGAGAGCCAGGCGTCGGCCGCCCCCTCGGCGACCAGCTTCGCCTGCGCGTAGGCCAGCATCTCCGGCGTCATGTCGTCTATGTTGGTTTCGAGCAGCAGCATCGGCCGCGTGCCCCGGCCGGCGTCCGCCTCGCCGAGCCACAGGCGCAGCACGTTTGGCCGGCCTTCGGGGTCGCGCGTGCCGGCGCCGTAGCCAACCTGCTCGACGGTCATCTCCGGCCGCTCGAAGGTGGCCAGCGTCGTCACAATCGCCGCGCCCGTCGGCGTCACGAGCTCGCCCGGCGCTTCGGTGGCACGGATCGGGGCCCCCGCACTCGAAACGAGTTCCAGGGTGGCGGGCGCAGGCACTGGCAACACGCCGTGAGGGCCGCGCACTTCGCCGGAGCCCAGCGGCAGCGACGAGCAGTAGACTCGCTCTGCGCCGAGCATCCGCAGGCCCGCGACTGCACCGATCACATCGACGATCGCATCGACTGCGCCGACGTCGTGCAGGTGCACAGATTCGACCGCGTCGCCGTGGACCTTCGCTTCGGCTTCGGCGAGGCGGCGGAAGATGGCGGCACCGCGCTCTTTGTCGGCATCTGGCAGGCGCGCTTCGGCTACGATCCGCAGGATGTCCTCCAACGCTCGGGCCGGCTGCTCATCGCTTACGTCAACGACGGCGTGCGTGGCGGCGATGCCGGCGCGTTTCACTTTCGTCGCTGACAGCGACCAGCCGTCGATCGGCAGGCCGGAGAGCGCCGCGCGCAGATCGTCCAACGGAAGGCCGGCGTCGAGCATCGAGCCGAGCAGCATGTCACCGCTGACGCCGGAGAAGCAGTCCAGATAAGCGACGCGCACGGGATTCTACTCGGGGACGGCGCTCTGGCGATTGATGACGGCGGCCAGGTAGCCGGCGCCGAAGCCGTTGTCGATGTTGACTACGGAGACGCCCGCCGCGCAAGCGTTCAGCATCGCGAGCAGCGGGGCGAGGCCGCCGAAGCTCGCGCCGTAGCCAATAGAGGTAGGGACGGCGATTACAGGCGCAGCTACGAGGCCGCCGACAACGCTCGGTAACGCGCCCTCCATGCCGGCGACGACGACCAGCGCTTTCGCCGCGCGCAGGCGGTCCGTTTTGTCGAGCAAGCGGTGGATGCCGGCGACACCGACGTCGTACATGCGGTCCGCGGCGCTGCCCATGAGCTCCGCGGTCACCGCTGCCTCCTCGGCGACTGGGACGTCGGACGTCCCCGCGCAGCAGACGACGACGCCGGGCCGCTTTGGCTCGCGGGCGCGGTCCAGTGTGATCGCCCTCGCATCCGTGTGATAGATGGCGTCCGGGAGGCGTTCCTTCACGGCGTGGTAGGCCTCGACGTTCGTGCGGGTGACGAGAACGCGGTCTCCCTGCGCGGCGAGACGCTCGGCGATAGAGGCGACCTGCTCAGGCGTCTTGCCCTGGCCGAAGATGACCTCGGGGAAGCCGGTGCGCAGCGTGCGGTGGTGATCGACCGCCGCGAAGCCTATGTCCTCGTACGGCAGGTCGCGCAGGCGGGCCAGCGCCTCGTCAATCGTCGTCGAGCCGCGCTGGACGGCCTCCAGCATCTCTTTCAAGCGTGCTTCGTCGATGGGACTCTCCTTCCACCCGCCATTGTAGGGGCCGTTTGATTGTTCCGGGGTTGCAGATACGGTAGCTGATTGAATTTCGTTTTTGCTTTGTGTTTGCGGGGGTTTCGTGTTTAAGGGCCGGGGATTCGTTTGATTGATTGGCGATCGAACGTTTGAGGGGCGGACAATCTTTGCGTTGAGGACGCGGCGTTGCTTGAGACAGAGCTTCAGCTCTGTCCCTACGAGGTCTGTCCGAAAGGGCGGCATGAGTTGAGGGTAGCAGGAAGTTTGGGCGTTCTCCGTAGGAAACGTGTCAGTAGGGCCGCGATGGCAGATGTTAGACGGTGAAATAGATGATGCAGAATGCCCCGGCCAGCAGGCGGTAAACGACGAACGGTGTGAAGCTGCGCGTCTGCACGAGCCGCATAAGTCCTGTGATGGCGATCAGCCCGACGATGGCCGACACAACCGTCCCCACTACTATCGGGCCGAGGTCGTTGCTGAACGTACCGTCGGAGAGGGCGTCCTTGAACTTGAGGAGCGCCGCACCCCCGATCGCCGGTGTCGAGAGGAGGAATGAGTAGCGCGCGGCGTCCGCTCGCGTAAAGCCGCGGAAGAGGCCGGCCGTAATCGTGAAGCCGGAGCGCGACACGCCCGGCACCAAGGAGCACGCCTGCGCGAGTCCGATGAACAGCGCATCGAACCAGGTCGCCTCCTCGAGCGTGCGCTCGGGGCGGCTGAAGCGCTCCGCCGCGAAGAGGACGAGCCCGAACGTGATCAACGTGCAGCCGATGACGACGGGGTTGCGCACGTGGTCCTCGAACCAGCTTTCCAGCGAGAGACCGGCGATCGCCACCGGTATCGACCCGAGGACGATCAGCGCGAAGATGCGCTCGTCGTACGGATGCTTGATGCGGCTCGGCTCGCTGCGCCGGAAGACCCAGCGGAGGACGCTACGCGCCATCGTCAGCCATTCGCGCCAGAAGTAGGTGAGAACGGCAATCGTCGTGCCGACGTGGAGCGCGACGTCGAAGGTGAGGCTGTCGGTCTGGCTCCAGTCGAAGAGGCGGCGCACGACGACGAGGTGGCCGGAGGAGGAGATGGGAAGGAACTCCGTCAGACCCTGGACGATCCCCAGGACGATCGCGCGGAAGACATCTTCCATCCGCTCTCAGGATAGCGGCGGGATGGGCCGGGGAACAGCGGATCA
>JBGPBZ010000049.1:0-15648 GCA_041481535.1 Dehalococcoidia bacterium
ACGCAGCGGCTTCTCACGCAGCCGCGCCAGCTCCACCGCCCGCTGGCGAAACTCTGCTGGGTGCCCCTTGGCCATCCGGGACTCCTTTCTGAGCGAGTATTTCGCTACAGTGTAGGTGTCCGGAAAAGCGGGTCAAGCTCAATATCCACCATAGGAGTGGGCCTGATAGCGATACCCGTGATCTACCTTCTCTGGAAAGCTCGGCCCAGTTCTCGCGGTTCTGTCACCGCGTCGCAATTTCTGTGGGTGGTCTGTGCGGCGCTGGTAATCTTCGCCATCGAGACTGCAGTACTGTTTGCTGTCGAACGTAACCCGATTCAACTCATAATGAGCGCAGTTACTTGGCTAACCGCCGCATCAATTTGGTGGTCCCTGTTGAGAGTTAGATCGAAACCCTAGTGCGCGGAGCGTCAAGGGCAGGGCGAGGAGCTGACGTACTCGGTGACGGCATGGTCGAACAGCCCGTGTCAGTAGCGCCCGTTCTGGCTAACCGCTCTGGGAGATAGATACGATTGCTCGGCGCCACACGCTCACACTCAGGCAGTTCGGCCAACTACTGGCAGTTCACCGGCGAGCAGAGTGATCGCGTGCTCAACCCGAACGACTCGCTGTACTACCTGCGCGCGCGGTACTACGATACGGCGACGGGCCGGTTCATGTCGCAGGACACGCTGCGCGGGGAGCAGACGCAGCCGCAGACGTGGAACCGGTACGCGTACGCGCTCAACAACCCAACCAGTCGCATCGACCCAACCGGGATGGATTCGGAGCTCATCACGGGAGAGTGTTTATCATTTACATTGGCCGTCGAAGCTTTCCTTATCACCTCCGCAATAACGCTCGCGTTCGGGCCGTGGGCCGGACTTGGAGCGTCACTCGTCATCGGCTCCGTAATCGCGTCGGCACAAGAAGCGAGGAGCGACAACGACGCGGCAAACACCTCGTTTGCCAGATCGTTCTTAGCAGGCTTGCTCGGCGTACTTAACCAAGCGTTTGGGGGCGCCCACCAAGGTGCGTATGAGACGCCGCCCGTCGGTCTCGGTAAGGGGCCGGGTGGTCTGGCGAAGATTCTGTCTGCGCTTTACCTTGGACAATCCGGGGTATCATGTGCTGCTTCGGTTTGAGTGAGAGCTGGCTCAATCCAAGAACATGTTGGATTGAATGATGTTTGGGGACAAACATCGTTGGAGTACCATTTTGGCAGTCCTGTTGACGACTGTCTTCGTCCCGGTGGGGCTTCTCCTTAAAGGCTTCAGCATTCCTGAAGCAATCGCCGTCGGCGTCCCCTTGGGGATCTTCTGTGCTTTCATCGCGTCATTGTATTGGTGGCTGCAGTCCCGCTAGGCGAAACACCGTCGCAGTGACCCGATCATCACGCAAGCACTGTCTTGGGAAGATGAGTTCGTCGACTGCATGCCTCTGATACAATTCGCCTTGGAGTTTTAGGGTCATGGCCTCTGGAGACAGAGGGCCAAATAACTCCGAAATCGTCGGATTAGCGCTCCTCTAGATACGAATCGCGGAACCTATTTCTTCCAAGCAGAGGGTCCGCGCGCCTCTCGAAGGGCCAAGCGCCTACTTCCGCCAGTACACAATCGCCTGCCGCAGAGTAAACCCGCGCACCGTCACACCACCCTCCGGCGTCTCCTCCATCAGCTCCGGCACCGCCGCCGTCAGCCGCTCATCCTCCGCGCTCCCCGGCTCGATGTACAGAAAGTGCCGCGCGATCTGCAGCCCGGCCTCAAGGTTCGGCGCCGTCAGCGGACGCGGCGCGTCGATCATCCGCACGTCCGGATAGATGTTCATCTCCCACAACACCGGCAGCAGCTCGGGCAGCGCCGGCAGATCGATCCGCTTCTCCTGTCGCGCCACCTCCCACAGCGAAGACATCCGCGACAACGGCGCCTGCGTCCCGATCGTTATCGCCACAGCGTCCGTCGCGCTCTCGTCCAGCTTGCGCAAGAACGATGCGATGTCGACGACGCCGTAGACGACGTGCGCGCAGAGCACCACGTCCGACGGCTCGACCCTCGAATCCTCCCACTTGTCGCCGTTGACGACGACGTTCTCGATCCCCGCCGCCTTCGCCGACTCGCGCAAAGCATTCTGCATCGCTTCTGACGGCTCAACGACCGTCACCTCGCGACACCGCAGCGCCAGTGGCAACGCGTAGCGACCAGCTCCACCTCCCACGTCCAGCACCGTCGACTGCGGCGTCAGCCACTCGCTGACGTGTTCGACGACCGGATCGCCGGTACGCCGCCGGTCATCGCGAAACGCTTCCGCGATCCCGGACCAGAGGTCGCCGTGCGCGCGCCCTGCCTTCGCAATCGCCGCCTCCGTCTGCGCATGATGCGCTTCCACTCGTTCGCGCCAGGCTTGCGCCGCACCGATCACTTCGCCTCCTGTTTCGCCAGCGCCTCGATCTCCGCAACTGTCTTGTTCAAGATCGATCGCAAATCCTCGATGCGCTTCGAATCGCCTTTCGCCGCCGCCGAGAACGCCGCGCGGATCACCCGCATGGCCGGGCCCATGACTTCCATCGCCGCCGGCGTCATCGCATCGCTCCAGTCGTCCCAGGCCGACGCGCGGCTCCACACTCGCTCTGCGGACTCCTTGTGCTTCTCCAGTTCCGCGCGGCCGGCGTCGGTGATCGTGTACACGCGCTTGCCGTCTTCGTCCTTCACGTCCGCGCGGATCAGCCCTTCGTCCTCCAGCAACTGCAGGTTCGGATAGACCGTCCCCGCGCTCGCCTTATACATCCCACCCGAGCGAGCCTCGAGCTCCTTCATCAGCTCGTAGCCGTGCTTCGGCCCATCCTTCAGCAGCGAGAGCAACGCGATCCGCACTTCGCCCGCCTCAAAGAACCGGCGCCGGAAACCCCACGGCCCGTGCCGTCCGTGCTCGCCGGGACCAAACCCCGCCCAGAATCCGCCCCAGCGATGACGCCTACCGTGACCGCCAAACTCAAACATCGGGGGTCCACCAGTTAAACATCTCGCCCTCGACGTGAGCGCGGCGGTGATGATGCGACAGGACGGCGATCAGCCCGAGGATGCCCAGCGCCGCCAAGACCAACTTCTTCATTCGACACCTCCTGCGAGCGACTATATCGCACGATATAGCAGGCGTCAATGCGTCAGATAGTGATGTCCGTCACGCCTTCTTACGCAAACTGTCGGCCGAGCTCCCCCGCCAGGTCACCCTGACGAGACACAACCACGCCGTTCAGTCCCAGCCAGCCCGCCATCGAGCGCAATTCCTCGGCCAGAGCCGCGGCGACTTCCTCGCGATCCACACCATCCTCCGCATGCGCCGCCCGCACGAGCAGCTGGCCAGCCTGGCGATCCGCCTTCAGGTCGACGCGCGCGACCAGCGAATCACCGAGCAGGAAGGGCAGAACGTAGTAGTACCCAAACACCCGCTTTGGCTCCGGCGTGTAGATCTCGATGCGGTAGCGGAACCCGAAGAGCCGTTCCGTCCGGTCACGCTCCCACACAAGGGAATCGAACGGCGAGAGCAGCGCCCGCGCCGTGCTTCGCCGCGGGATGCGAGCCTCCGGGTGCAGGAACGCCTCGCCCTTCCACCACTCCACCTCGACCTGCTCCAGATCTCCCGACGCCGCCAGCTCGCGTAGAATCTGGCGAGCGGACGTCTGCGGCAACCGGTAGTAGTCCGCGATATCGCGCACCGTCCCCACGCCGAGTGATCGGGCGGCGAGCAGCAACAATTGCTCCTCGGCATCGCGCTGAGACGCCGATGGCGCGTTCAAATGCTCCGGCGGGATCACGCGCTCCGCCACGTCGTATATGCGCGCGAAGGCGGAGCGTCCCGCGGTCGTGATCAGTCCGCGCGCGAACAAGTACTCCAGCGCCAGCTTCCCGTCGCCCCAGCCCCACCAACCGCCTTCGCCCGCGCGCGGATCGCTCAACTGCCCGACGAGGATCGGTCCGTGCGCGCGCACCTCTTCGAGCACGGTCTGCACGTACTCCTGGTGCTCCTCTGCCCAGCGGTGGATGTGCCACCGCGACTCCGTATCCATGCGATTGCGGAACAGCGGAAAGTGCTCCACCGGAATGAGCGACGCCGCGTGACCCCAGTACTCGAACAACTCGCGGTGCCTGTAAGCGAAGGCGTCCAGCAATGCTGGCGGATATGGCCCGAGCCGCGAGAAGACCGGCAAGTAGTGCGAGCGGACGAGAACATTCACCGAGTCGATCTGCAACATCCCCACGCGTCGCATCAGCCGGCGCAGGTGTGCGCGCGTCACCTTTCCCGCGGGCCGTGGATCGAGGAAGCCCTGAGCCGCAATAGCGATCCGGCGTGCCGTTGAATTCGAGATGCGTCGAACCTTCGTCATAGGCCCTACAGCGCCGAAACCGGGTCGACGTCCACCGTCCACCCTCGCGGCAGCGGCTCATCCCGCAGGAGCACCGTTGGCTCGCTCCCGCGAAGGATCACGTTCCAGCGATATCGCCCGCGCAGCCTCGGCACGAAAGCTGGCGCCGGCCCCAGCACGTCCAGGTTCGGAACGCCGAGCCGCTGCTGCTCCTCCCGCAGCCGGTTCGTCATCGCCGCCGCCTGCCGCTGCGCGTAGTCCGCGTTCGTGTGCGCGAACGTCATCCGCACCAGCCGCCCTAACGGCGGATACCCCATCCGCCGCCGAAACTCGAGCTCACGCTCGTACAGCGAGTGATAGTCGTGCGCAGCCGCCGCCTCGATCGCGTAATGGTCCGGCGTGTACGTCTGGATGATCACCCGGCCACCGCGCTCGCCACGTCCGGCGCGGCCGGCCACCTGTTCCAGCAGTTGGAACGTGCGCTCGCCCGCGCGAAAGTCCGGCAGGTGCAGCGCTACGTCCGCCGACACAACGCCGACCAGCGTGACAAGCGGGATGTCCAGCCCCTTCGCGATCATCTGCGTGCCGATCAAGATGTCCGCCTCGTGCGCCAGGAACTTCGCGAGGATCGTCTCGTGCGACCCACGGCCGCGCGTCACATCGCGGTCCCAGCGCACTGTGCGCGCCCCGGCGAACTCCGCCCGCGCCTCTTCCTCCACCCGCTCCGTCCCGAGCCCGACTTGCCGGATCCGCCGTCCGCCGCACTCCGGGCAAATCGCTGGCACCGGGTACCTCCGCCCGCAGTAGTGACACACCAATCGCTCTTGAGGACCGTGGAACGTCAGCGCCGCCGCGCACGACTTGCACTCCGGCACGTGTCCACAGTCACGGCACTGCACGAACGACGCCGTCCCGCGACGGTTGAGGAACAGCATCACCTGCTCGTTCGCATCCAGTGCCGTGCGAATCGCCCGCGACAGCTCTCGCGAGAAGATGCTCCGGTTGCCCGACTTCAACTCCTCGCGCAGATCGACGACGTCGACCTCCGGCAGCGGCCCCGGCCGCACACTTCCATCGTCTGCCTGCAACAACCGCTCCGGCAGCTCGAGCAGGTGATATCGCCCGCTCTGCGCCGCGAAGTGCGACTCCACGTCCGGCGTCGCCGATCCGAGGACGAGCACCGCGCCGGTCAGCCGGCAGAACTCCTCCGCCGCCCGCCGCGCGTGGTATCGCGGCGAGGCGTCCTGCTGCTTGTACGTCCACTCGTGCTCCTCGTCCATGATCACGAGACCGACGTCCGGCATCGGCGCGAACAGCGCCCCACGCGCTCCGATCACGACGTCGTATCGCCCCTCGCGCACCTCGTGCCAGATGTCGAAGTGCTGCCCGAGCGACAGGCCGCTGTGCATCACCGCCACGCGCCCCGGGAACCTCTCCGCGAACCGCCGCACCGTCTGCGGAGTCAGCGCAATCTCCGGCACCAGCACAATCCCCCGCTTCCCCAACGCCACCGCCCGGTCCAGCGCCGCCAGGTAGACCTCCGTCTTCCCGCTCCCCGTCACGCCGTGGAGCAGGAACACGTCCTTTGCCGGCGGATCAGGCTCACGTCTACGATCAAGCGCCGCACACACTGCCTCCGCCGCCCGCTGCTGGTCCGCCGTCAGCTCCGGCGCTTCCCGCTTCGAGTAGTGCCGCTCGAGCAGCGGATCCCGCACCACCTGCACGTCTTCGACGACCACGACGCCATCTGCCTGCAAGTCCCGTAACAGCGCCGGCGTAAGCCCAACTTCTCGCGCCTTGGTCAGCGGTATTGCCCCTTCTCCGACCAGCGCTTCCAACACGGCTGCACGACGATCCCCCGCCTTCTTCCCACTTTCGCGCAGGCGGAGCGCTTCGTCCCGCGCCGCTTCCTCCGATGCGACCAACCTCAACTCGCGCACCACCTTCGCCGCAATCGCCGGGCGTGCCAGCCGGTACGTCCTCGCCAGCACACCCCGTTTGATCAGCGACGAGATCGCGCGCGCGCCACCCTTCACCTCGCGCTTCAACTCCTCCCCATCCGCCTCCCGATCACTGAGCGCCTCCAACACCGCTCGCTCAGACTCCGAAACGTCATCCGCCGCACCTTCCGCCCAGAACGCACGACGCACGAACGTCAGCGGCTTCCGCTTGAACCCCGCCGGCAGCATCAACGACACGCAGTCGAACAGCGGCGCCAGGTAGTGCTCCGACATCCACCGCGCCAGCGCCACCCGCTCGCGCGACACGAGCGGCCGTTCGTCGATCAGTCCTTCGATGTCACGCGCGTCCGCGAACGCCGGAGTGTCCGTCACCTCCATCACGATCCCCTGCAACGTCCGCGCCCCAAACGGCACGTACACCGCGTGCCCGACCTCAACATCGACCCCATCGGGGATGCGATACGTGAACGTCTGCCTGATCGGCGCCGCCGCGTTCACCGCGACTTCTGCGTACATACGTTGAGGGTCGAGGGTCAGGCGTCGCGGGTCAAGGTACGCGCGTCAGCAATCACGCCCGTCATCCCGACCGACCCGCAAGATCACCCTTCTGCGCAGCAAAGTACACGTCCCCGGCAACACTCGCTCGCGTCCACCACGCGAGCGGAGGGACCTGACATCCCAATCACGAACCCATCTCGCTTACCGCGAAAACGCCGCGCAAAAAAAACAGCCGCCCTACGGCGGCTCAACATCGGACAGCGCGAACGTCCTACGTGTTTCCGGTCGCCTCTCCCGGCTCCTCACCGCTCTCCGCCTCGATAGTCTCCTCGAGCGCTGCGGCTTCTGGCGTCTCCGGCGCCTCTACGATCGCGCCGCTCTCACCAGATTCCGACTGGGCCACGGCGCCTTCGGTCTCCAGCAGCTCGTCGATCTCGCCCTCTTCCTCGTCCGGCACGACAGCGAGCACGTCTTCCACCTCGGCCTGCTCCTCGTACGGCCGGCTGGTCAGCGACTCGAACCGCGCGCGAGACCCCGGCTTTAGCCGCGCCGCCTTGCCGACGCGGTCGCGCAGGTAGTACAGCTTCGCGCGGCGCACCTTGGCCACGCGGGTCACTTCCACCTTCTCGACCAGAGGAGAGTGGTACGGGAACACGCGCTCCACACCGACAGCGTGGCTGACGCGTCGCACCGTGAAGCTCGAGTTCACACCGCCGTTCCGGATGCGGATCACGACACCCTCGAAAACCTGGATGCGCCGCCGCTCGCCCTCCACCACGGTGGCGTGCACCTTGATCGTGTCGCCCACACGGAAGGCGGGGATATTGCGGTTCGGCTTGACCTGTACGTATGCGTCGGCGTTCATGGCAACGTTAGCCAGTGTATCGGGGAGGCTGATTTAGGGCAAATTAGCCAGGGACTGACCATTTGACACAACCACGCTATGTGCAGCGAGGTATTTGATACGGGGTTGGCGGGTGCGGAGGCGTGGGCGGTTTGGGTGGCGACGGTGGCAGCTTAGGCGTCGGTGGAGGCGGAACGGTGGGCGGATGGGGCAGGCAGGGTGTGGCTGTTGGCGTGGCCGGTCTTTGCGTTGGCGGAGGACGAACGGTCAGTCTGGGCGATGCGGTTGGCGTAGGTGACGGCGTAAGCGATTCACTCCCCGAACAGGCGGCAAAGAGCATGCACGCGGCCACGATAGGCAGATAGCGGCGCATCGTGCGCGGAGTATACTACCCTTAGAAACTAGAAAATCGGCGATTGGCGTCGCCGATTCGTAACCGATGGTTCGCGCCTGCGTCCTCCGAATAGACAGATTATGCCATCCGGAGGCCCGAATTGCTCAACCAAGCGAACAAGTTTGACGGCTCTGCGAGGGAGCCAGACAATGGATTTCCAATGGAATGCACACTGGGGCTCTTAGCTGACTATGCCAGCCGCGATGAAGGCGGCAAGCTCAACGTCATGGGGATTTTCGACGTTGTCTATTCGGACACATTCCCCTACGCGATGCCCCAGTTCTACGTAGTGGTAAAGCTAACCGCTGGCCCCGCCGAATATGGAACGTCAAAGAATGTGGAATTGGTATTGCTCAACCCCGATGGCAAGATAATCGGAAAGATTCCCAGCAAGGGAAAGGTGCCAACGCCTGACCGTGGTGGCCCCGCACATCTGGAAATTGCTCTTCGGTTAGTCGGCGTTCCCTTCGAGAAGCCTGGCCGCTACGCGGTTTCGGTTCTGGTAAGCGGGGAAGAGAAAACGTCCATTCCGATTGAGGCTATCCAACTGAGGAGGCCAGCCAAGAGGAAGGGAAGGAAGACGAATGGTAACTGAGCCGCTTTCAACCGAGAGTGACGCTGAAGTTATAAGCGAACAGTGGGAGGGAAAGCCGATTGTCCCCTTTGCGGACAAAGCTCACACGAAGGCGCAGCCTGTGCGTCTAATCATCTTCCCGACCCACCGTTTTATGAGCCAAGACGACGAAGAAGCAGAGCGGTGGCTTGTGTTGAGCATGGAGGCGTTTGAGGGCGAGTGGTAGCGATTGGCGTATCAGCAAGGTGACGTAGTGTGGGCGTGGCTCCCATTTACGAACGGCGTTGGAGGGGAAGAGAAGGAAGTAGTGATAGTCAGTTTGGTTAACCGGGGGAAGGACGTTACCATCGGTCAACTAACGGGCCAGATTAAGAGGGCCACTCGCTACGGCGGATACGCACTCCAGCATTGTGAAGATGTTCCACTTCGCCCAATGGCGTTTCGACCTAAGCTCTTTGTTATCCTAAGAGGGCGCGTAAGTCGGCGAATCGGCAAGCTCCATCCGGAGGATTTGCGGGGCGTGCTGAACAGCTTACGGTTGCACTACGGCCTATGAAGATACTGGTCGAGGTACGGCACGCTCACGTGGTACTGCGTTCCGTGAACGCCCGCGAAAGCGACGGCGTCTCGATGAGGGCTCGACTCCGCTCACAGCTCGACGCCCTGCTCGGCAAGCCATTCGCGTTCCTCATTACTTATGTGAGCACCGTTAAGTAGCTCCGGCCGGCGCCGCGCCGTGAGCAACAGGTTCTGCAGGCGACGCCACTTCTCAACCTCCGCGTGATTGCCTGATAGCAGGACGTCCGGCACCGTCCAGCCGCGGTACTCCGGCGGCCGAGTGTAGTGCGGCGCTTCCAGCAATCCTTCCGCGAAAGACTCCTGTTCCTTCGATTCCGAGCACCCGAGCGCACCCGGCAGTTGCCGCACCACGGCGTCGACGACGACCATGGCCGGGATCTCCCCGCCCGAGAGCACGAAGTCGCCGACGCTGATTTCGTCGGTCGCCAGGTGTTCGTGTACGCGCGAGTCGAACCCTTCGTAGTGCCCGCACAGGATTACGAGCCGCTGCTCCTTCGCGAGCTCGACCGCCAAGTCGTGGTCGAACCGCCGTCCCACCGGCGTCATCAGCACAACCGGCCCGCGCTCCGGCGCCATCTCGATCACCGCCTCCGTTGCCGCGAAGGCCGGTTCCGGCTTGCCCACCATGCCCGGTCCGCCGCCGTACGGATAGTCGTCCACAACCGAATGCTTGCCCTCGGCCCAGTCGCGGATATCGTGCACGTGTATCTCGACAATGCCCGCATCTGCCGCCCGCTTGACGATCGACTCATCGAACGGCCCGCGAAACATCCCCGGAAACAGCGTCAGGATATCGATGCGCATGCCAACAGGTTACAACGCGCCATTCTTGTAGAGACGTCCCGACGGGCCGTCTCGAACGGTGGCTCTCACCCAATCACTCCTCACACAGCCCACGACCGGCAGGCGTATCACACAAATTCGTTTATCAGCTCGAATCCGCTGTGCACCTACGGCCCGTGCTCGGACCGCTCGCCGGCCAGCAGCTCCAGCGCGTGTCCCAACACCGGCAGGGCGACCGCCAGGTTCTCGCGCACGCCTTTCGGGCTCCCCGGCAGGTTGATGATCAGCACCCCGTTCCGCACGCCCACCACCGCGCGGCTGATCATCGACATCGGTGTGTGGCGCAACCCCTCCGCCCGCATCGCCTCGGCGATCCCCGGCACCTCGTAGTCGAGCACAGCCCTGGTCGCCTCCGGCGTCACGTCTCGCGGCCCGAGGCCGGTCCCACCGGTCGTCACGATCAGCCGAACCGCCCGCTCGTCCGCCCACGCCCGCAGGTGCCCGGAGATCGCCTCCTGCTCGTCAGCCACGATCTCGTAGTTCGTTACGTCGATCTGGATCGAGGCCAGCAGCTCCCGGATGGCAGCGCCGGAGGTGTCCTCCCGCTCGCCGGTCGACGCCTTATCGGAAATGGTGAGGATGGCGGCGGCAAATGTCATAAAACAGCGCGCTGTGGGAAATTCGGAAAATTATTGTATAAGCCCTTGACGCCATATGGAGGCGGATGGCATGATGTGGGACGCAATGGGGGGAGATGGGGAAACCTCCCGATTCGGCCCGTATTCGGTTGACCGGCGATCCCTTCGCCAGCCGGACGGGGCGATTCTACCCCCAGGCGTAAGCAGGGGACAAGTGGGGAATGGCACATGGCGTTTCGTGGGAGCTTCGACCATACGCTGGACGACCGGGGCCGCGTCGCGATCCCCGCGAAGTACCGCGCCGAGTTCCCTAACAACCTCGCCGTTATCACACCCTCACCCGAAGGCTGCCTGCGCGTCTTCCCCGAAGCCGCCTTCCAACAACTGTCCGAGGAGATAGCCTCCATGCCGGCGACGACACTCGAAGGCCGCCGCCGCCGGCGCGCATTCTCTCCCGTGGCCTTCGACGCCGAGCTGGACCGCCAGGGACGCATTCTCATCCCGGCGCGCCTACGCGAGCTCGCCGCTCTCAACGGTAACGTGACGATCGTGGGCAACCACGAATCGCTCGAAATCTGGGAGCCGGGCCGCTGGCAGCGTGAGATGCAGATAGTCGACTCAGCCTCGCCCGAGGCACAGGGGCTTGAGGAGTAGGAAGAGGTGGTTGCAATCTCATCCCCCCGGGATACCCTATTCCACACTTCTGTTCTTCTGGACGAGGCGATCGAGTTCCTGGCGGTCCAGCCCGGCGGCCGCTACATAGACTGCACCCTCGGCGCCGGCGGACACGCCCTCGCCATCATGCGCGAGACCGAGCCCGGCGGCCTGCTCCTCGGCATCGACGCTGATCCCCACGCGATCGAGTTCGCAAAGGGCAGCCTCGAGGAGTACCCCGACTCCGTACACCTCGTTAACGGCAACTTCCGCGATCTCAAGGCGATCGCTCGCCAGCAGAACTTCGTCCCGGTCCACGGAGTGCTCTTCGACCTTGGCATCTCTTCGATGCAGCTTGCCGAGCAGGGCCGGGGCTTCAGCTTCCAGGCCGACGCACCGCTGGACATGCGTTTCAGCGACTCGCAGACGCTAACCGCCGCCGACATCGTCAACGGCTACGAAGAAGAAGATCTCGCGAACCTCATCTGGGAGTTCGGCGAAGAGCGACACTCGCGCCGTATTGCCCGCGCCATCGTACGAGCGCGCCCGCTGACGACGACGACGCAACTGGCCGCGGTTGTCCAAAAGGCAGCGCCCGACGGACGCAGCCGCATTCACCCGGCCACGCGCACGTTCCAGGCCCTGCGCATCGCCGTCAACGATGAGCTCGCCTCCTTGACCAGCGCCCTCGAACAGGCGCGTGATGTGCTCGGCGTCGGCGGACGTCTCGTCGTCATCAGCTTCCACTCCCTCGAAGACCGCATCGTCAAGCAGTTCCTCGCCCGCGAGGCGAAGGACTGCATCTGTCCTCCAGAGCAACCAACCTGCACCTGCGGACACAAGGCCTCGCTTCGCATTCTCACCAAGCGCCCGGTCGCGCCCGGTCCGGAAGAAGTGCGGCGCAACCCGCGCAGCCGCAGCGCCAAGCTCCGCGCCGCCGAACGTCTGCCGGAGGCCGGGTGATGGCCGCCAGCCAGCGCCACGAAACGCAGGCGACAGCCGGCATCCTCGGTTTTGCCAGCATGCCAATCGTTCTCGTCGTCGCGGCGATGATCGTCGGTCTTGCCGCTCTGCTCCCGCTCGTCCAGTCCAGCGGCGCCACGACAACCGTCGGCGACATCACAACCCTCCAGCAACAGCGCGATGACTGGCAGACCCGCCTCGAGGAAGAGCAGCTGAAGGTCGCGCAGATGAGCAGCCTCAGCGCAATCCGTAAGATTGCCGTCGAACGCCTCCACATGGGCGAGGCCGACGACATCCGCTACATCACCGTCGACGCGCCGGCTCCGGCCGCGGACACCGTGCCTTCGCAACTTCTTCCCGAAGAACAGCCGCAACCCCAAACTGGCAACTCCCTCCTCGACGACATCATCGGCCTGTTGCCCTGAGGCGAATGATGGCCGGTAAGAGGAAGCGCTGGTCGAACTCCACCTGGCGGATCTGGGCGGTCATCGGCCTCATCGCCCTCGGCGGCTTTGCAATCGTCGCCCGCCTCGTCCAGCTTCAGATCATCGATCACCCGCGCTACGCCGAGGCCGCCCGCGAGATGCACCTCTCGCAGGAAATCATCTCCGACCGGCGAGGCGCCATCCTCGATCGCAACGGGTACCCGCTCGCCGCCAGCCAGGACGCCTACAACGTGATGGTTGAGCGCGACGCCTGGGCCAATCCCGAAGACGCCCAGTACGCCGCGACGCAGCTCAGCTCTGCCACCGGCGTTCCCGCAAAGACGATGATCGACATCGTGAACTCGGTCGACGTGTTTGAGGTGCCCGTAGCGAAGGGTCTGAACTTCACACAGGCCACCGCCGTCCGCAACCTCCAGCTGAACGGCGTCCGCCTCATCGACGACCCCGTCCGCGTCTACCCCGAGGGCAACGTCGGCGCTCAACTCCTGGGGTTTATCGGCAGCGACGGCGCGGGGCTCACCGGTCTGGAAGCAGATCTGAACGCCGTCCTTGGTGGCGCGGCCGGAAGCATCACCTACGAGCGCGACGCCATCGGCCAGGAGCTCGCCGTCGGTGAACGATCGGAGACGCCCGCGCAGCCCGGCGCAAACGTCGTCCTCACGATCGACCGCTATGTTCAGCAGATCGCGGAGCAGGAACTGAAGAAGGCAATCGACGCACACCAGGCGAGCGGCGGTTCCGTCGTCGTCACTCAACCGCGGACGGGCCAGGTCCTCGCCATCGCGAGCTACCCCTCGTTCGATCTCACGAAGCCAAACCTCAACGATCCGAAGACAGCCGACGGCATCCGCAACCGCGCCGTCACAGACGCCTACGAGCCCGGCTCCGTCTTCAAGCTCATCACCACAGCGACCGCCCTCGACCTCGGCCTCGTCACTCCGGAGACGCCGTGGTTCGACTCCGGCGAGATCACCTTCGGTGGCTGGACAATCCGCAACTGGGACCTCTCCTCCCACGGCGACGAGACCGTGCAGGGCATGCTCACGAAGAGCCTCAACGTGGGCGCCGCCTGGGTCGCCAGCCTCTGTGGCCCCGACAACTTCTACAACTACGTGCAGGCGTTCGGCTTTGGCGCACCGACGGGCTCCGGGCTCTCCGGGGAAGTTTCGGGCAGCATACGAACCCCCCAGACCGCGCCGGATGACTGGGGCCCCGTGGACCTGGCAACCAACAGCTTCGGGCAGGGCCTCACCGTCACGCCCCTCCAGTACGCCATGGCCCTCGGCGCTATCGCCAACGGCGGCACCCTGATGAAGCCGCAGTTCGTGCGAGAGGTCGACGGTCCTGACGGCCTCCAGGCCATTCAGCCTGAGGTCGTCCGCCAGGTGATCAAGCCCGAGACCTCGCGCACCCTCCTGGACATGATGGGCGTTGTAGCAGATAGCGTCTCCAGCGACTACCTGAGCGTCCCCGGCTACAAAGTCGGGGCCAAGTCCGGCACCGCCCAGGTTGCTGACGGCGCCGGTGGCTACAAAGCGACGTACATCTCGTCCTTCGCCGGAGTGGTGCCGCTGGAGAACCCGCAGCTCTCCATCATCGTCAAGGTTGACGAGCCGAAGGACGTGCCCTGGGGCACCGTCGTCGCCGCGCCCGTCTTCAGCGGCATCGCCCAGAAGGTGCTTCCTTACCTGAACATCCCGCCGGGGGGTAAGGCCGCCGGTGGCTAGCCATAATGTGTTTACTATGACCACGATGCTTTCGGTTGCAGACGCCTGGCAGGGGCTCAGCGGTACGCTCGTCGCCTCGCGCGGCGGCACGCCCGAGACGGCCTTCGAGCGCGGCGTTATCGACTCCCGCCAGGCTCGACCGGGCGATCTCTTCTTCGCCCTCCGCGGCGAGAACGTCGACGGCCACGACTACGTCGGCGCAGCGTTTGCGGCCGGCGCAGCTGGCGCCGTCATTGCCCGCCCGGTTGAAGCTCCGAAGAACGCCGCCCTCTTCCACGTCAGCGATCCCCTCAGCGCCCTCCAACGCCTCGCCGCCAACTGGCGCCAGCGTCACGATGTTCGCGTCGTCGGCGTCACCGGCAGCGTCGGCAAGACGACTGCGAAGGAGCTCATCGCGGACGTTGTCTCCCGCCGCTACTCCGTACTCAAGAGCGAAGCCAACCTGAACACAGAGATCGGCATCCCGCTCACACTCCTCAACCTCCGCGCCGAGCACCAGCGCGCCGTCCTCGAGCTCGCCATGTACGAGCCCGGCGACATCGCCCTCCTCGCCCGCATCACCCGCCCGAGTGTCGGCGTCGTCACGAACGTCAGTCCCGTGCACCTGGAGCGCGTCCGCTCCTTCGGCCGCATCGTCGCCGGCAAGGCGGAGCTCGTCGAAGCGCTGCCGCCGGACGGCCTCGCCGTCCTCAACGGCGATGACGCCCGCGTTGCCGCCATGTCCCGCCGCACCCGCGCCCGTTCCGTTCTCTACGGAACCTCGGAGCAGTGCGAGATCCGCGCGACGGACATCGTCGGCCGCGGCCTGGACGGCTTCTCGTTTACGTTGCACGCGCAGGGTGAGTCAGTTCAGATCGATTCTCGGCTTCCCGGCAAGCATCACGTCTACGCCGCGCTGGCAGCAACCGCCGTCGCCCTGAACGACGGCATGTCCCTGGTCGAGATCGCGGACGCACTCCGCGAGGCCAGGCTCGACCTTCGACTCACGGTGCGCCCCGGCCCCAACGGCTCGACGCTCATCGACGACTCCTACAACGCGAGCCCGGCCTCGATGATCGCCGCGCTCGACCTCCTTAGCGAAACGACCGGCCGCCGCATCGCTCTCCTCGGCCACATGCGAGAGCTCGGAGCCGCCGAAGCGGAAGGCCACGCCGCCGTCGGCAGCCACGCTGCGTCTACCTGCGACATCCTCTTCGTCGTTGGCGAGGACGCGCGCTCCCTCGCAGATGCCGCGCGAGACGCCGGCCA
>JBGPBZ010000050.1:0-15572 GCA_041481535.1 Dehalococcoidia bacterium
CGATCGAGCGGGCCGCATCGAGCACGTCCGCCATCACCGCCGACGTCGTCGGCAGCGAGCCCGCGCCCGCGCCCTGGAAGAGCACGCGGCCAATGAGATCGCCTTCCACCTGCACCGCGTTCAGCACGCCGTCGACGTTGGCGAGTAGCTGGTCTCTTGCGATCAGCGTTGGATGGACGCGGGCGCTGATGCCGTCCGCGTCCCGGCGCGCAATCGCGAGGAGCTTGATCGCGTACCCGAGCTCGTCGGCGTAGCGGAAGTCGCGTGGCGTGAGTTTCGTTATTCCCTCGCGGAAAACGTCCTCGGGCCGCACCGTCGTATGGAACGCCAGGCTCGCCAGGATCGCCAGCTTGTACACCGCATCGTGACCTTCGACGTCGTTTGTCGGATCCGCTTCCGCGTAGCCCAGGTCCTGCGCGCCCTTCAACGCAACGGCGAAGTCCGTCCCTTCGCGGCTCATACGAGTGAGGATGTAGTTCGTCGTGCCGTTGATAATCGCACGCAGGCTTGTGATGTCGTTCGCCGAGAGGTCGCGCTTGAGCGGCGAGACGATCGGGATGCCGCCGCCGACACTGGCTTCGTAGAGGATGTCTACGCCGGCGTTCGTCGCCATCGAGAGCAACTGCGCGCCGTGCTTCGCCATCACCTCTTTGTTTCCGGTGACGACGTAGCGTCGTCCTTCGATGGCGCGCTTGATGAAGCCGTGCGCCGGCTCCTCACCGCCGATCACTTCGATCACAATGTCGCACTCGGTCGAGAGCGCCTCGTCCGCATCGGCTGTGATGACGCCGGACGGCAGCTTCACGTCGCGCGGCTTCTTCGGGTCGTGGACGAGCACCTTGAGTAGCTCGATCGGGACGCCGACGCGGCGGGCGTAAGTGTCGGAGCGCTCGGTCAGCGCGCGGGCGACGCCGCTACCGACAACGCCCATTCCGAGCAGGACGACGCGAATGCTGGCAGGCGAACCCATGCCGCCTATTATTGCGCGGTCAGGCCTGAGTGGTCGAAGACGTACTTGAGCTTGTCGGCGTTGCCAGTGCTGAAGTCCATCTGGTTGTCAATGGTCAAGCCGGCCTTCTTGTCCGTCTGCCACTGACGGAACGCATTGGTGGCCAACGTGCTCTTCTTGCTGTCTTCCACTGGGTGCGCCGGGTCTTTTTCGAGCAGTTGGTAGATCGCGACGTTGGATTTACCCGAAGACACTACCACCTGGTTGACGTCCAGGCTGAAGAGCAAGTTTTCTACGGTGGCGCCGAGGAAGCCTCGCGGCGCCCAACCGGCGTCGCCGCCCGCAGTCTTGGTTGCAGTGTCGGTTGAGTTCACCGTTGCCAGCGCCCCAAAGTCCGCTCCGGCGTCGATCTGCGCTTTGAGATTGTCAGCAGTCGTCTGGTCGGCGACGACGATCTGACGGTAGTGAACTGACTCCAGAGTGGCCGGGAGCTCGGCGGAGAATTGGGCCTGGAGCTTCGTCTGCAGAACGCCGGCTGTAGCAAAGCTTCGGTACTGCTCCTCCGTCAGGCCGGTCGTAGTCAGTTCCTCCTGGAAGCGCTGATCGTAGTTGGGATCAGCGGCCGTGATGCTCATCGTGGTCGCGATCTGGGTCTTGATCTCGTCGTCGTTGGCGCTGACATTCTTCTCGGCCGCGAACTGCAAGACGATCGACTCACTTTGAAGCTGGCTGACGACCGCAGGAATGATAATGCTGGCGTTGGTTGTACCGCTTAGCTGCTGGGTGAACATCTTCGTGCGGCTCACGAATTCGCCGACACTGTACGAATGATCGCCAACGGCAAGAGCGGTCGATCCTGGTATGCGGTGCGGCTTTAGCTCGTACTTGTCGAGGAGCGCGTAACCGCCGATACCAAGCGCAGCGATGATGAGGATGATGACGCCGACGACCGCGGCGATCTGGCCGCGCGTACCGCTGAAGTCGCCGATGCCGTGGTCCCGTTCCCAGGACGGTGTGGGGATGCGTCGTTGCCTGGCCATGTGTTGCTCTCTACGTGGTTAACTGCAAGGGATACGTCGGCGTTACCGCCCCTGGCTCACCCGGATATGCTCCGCCGTGTACGGCAGAAGGGCCAGGTGGCGTGCCCGCTTGATCGCCTGGGCCAGGGCGCGCTGGTGCTTGGCGCAGGCGCTGCTCTTGCGGCGGGTCTCGATTCGGGCGCGGTCAGAGATAAAGCGCCGCAGGAAGGAGACGTTCTTGTAGTCGACGACCCGAATGTGGTCTGCACACATGATGCAGACGCGACGTCGGCGGCCACCACGCCTCGGCCGGCGATCGTCACCGTCGGCGCCCGGGGGCGGTCCACGGCGGTCATCGCGGCGGGGGCGGTCGTCACCGCCCATCGGCCGCGGGCGGAACTCGCCGGCGCCCTCGGCCCTCGGCCGCGGTGCGGGTGCGGAGTCGCCGCCAGATTGTACGTTTCCGGGTTCAGTTTCCATGTGTTGTCCTACTCAAACGGGATGTCTTCCGGCTCCACCTCTGGCATCGGAGCCGAAGACTCATGTTCGTCGCCAAATGGCATCGCGCCGGCACGGTCCAGAAACAGTACCTTCTCCGCGACAACTTCTGTTCGATATTTTCGCTGCCCGTCCTGCCCGTCCCAGGAGCGCGTCTGCAGACGCCCTTCGACGTACACGCGCCGCCCCTTCTGCAGGAACTGCGAGCACTGCTCGGCCAGCTTCTGCCACGTCACCACGGAGAACCACTCGGTCTCTTCCCGCCGCTCGCCGTCCGGTCCGTTGTAGTTGCGGCTGGAAGCGACGCGAAAGCTGGTGAGCGCTTTGCCATCGGCCGTGTAGCGCATCTCCGGGTCGGCGCCCAGGTTGCCGATGATCATTACTTTGTTCAGGCCCGCCATTCCCGCTCCTACTGCGACTCTTCGTCCGCGGCCGCTGGGGCCGGTGCTGGCGCCGCCATTGCTGATTCTGGTACCGCCATGGCTGGCGCTGGCGCCACCATTGCTGGCGCTCCCACCGCGCCTGCCGCCGTCTTCTTCTTTTTCTTCTCGTACGGCTTCACGTCCTCGACCTTGACGACGAGGTGGCGAAGCACGTCCTCAGCGAGATCGAGGTTTGCCTCGAGCGGGCGGATGGCGGTGGGTTCGGCGGAGAAGTGGGTTACGGCGTAGAAGCCTTCGAGGTTTCGCCGGATCGGATAGGCGAGCCGGCGGCGGCCCCACTGGTCAACGTTCTTGATCTCGCCACCGTTGCTCTGGATAACGCCATTGATGCGCTCTATGGTGGCGGGAAACCCCTCATCACCCACTGTCGGGCTGAGCACAACAACAAGCTCGTAATCGCGCAAGAAAGTACCTTCCTCGGAACAAAATACGCCTGGGGACACGGCCCACGCGGGCCACCCCACAGGCAACAACGGATTATAACAGCACGCAGGAACGGGGGACAAGCGTCCGCGCCGGCTCCTCCCGTTACGGCAGCTTCGACGAGACGTCGCTGGCCAACGCCTTCGCCTGGTCCAGCTTCGATCCTGTCGGACTCAGAAGATCGATCAGCTGGACCGAGAAGTCGTAGTTGCCCTGCAGCACTTCCATTACGTTCAGGCCGTCCAACCAGTGCGCTCCATCTCCCAGTCCATCCACATCCTGGGCGTTGGCGCCGCCGACAGGGACGTCGAAGTAGTCGGCCACCTCCTGGGGCGTCCCATGCCTAACATCCAGGATCACCGACAGCCCGACGTCGGTCGTACCGTCCCAGGTGCACTCGGTGCCGCCGCTATCCTTCCCCGGATCAACGTCTCGCCCCATCACCTCGGCTACGCGCGCGTCGGGGGGAGAGAGCAGGCGGCCGGCGCGTTGTTGTCACCACCGCCTGGGCTCGCAGGGGTCTTCGTCGCTCCGCCGCCGTTGTCCACGTTCGTCGCCGTAGCCGTCGTGTTTCCCCCGCCGTTGTCGTTGGCCGTGCTCGCCGGCGCTGTAGTAACGTTCGGCTTTGAGTCATCGCCTCCACCGCACGCGGCGACAAGTAGCGCTGTCAGAGCAAACCCGCCAATCGCCAATAGCTTCCGTTTCATGAGTCCACCTCTCACGTTCACTCGGGCATTCGCGCGAGAGCCTTCTGGGCCATCGTTTTGGTTAGAGCCAGGAGTTCGTCGTCAGTCGGCTCGGTGACTCGCCTGATTTCGAACGTAAGGTCGTAGTTACCCTGAACGACATCCAATATTCCGAACGAGTCCACCCAGTGCGCAATGTCCCCGATCCCGTCCACATCGGCGCCGTCAAACATTTCCTCGGCAGTGAGCGCGAACCCGTTGACGACAACCTCCACCTGCCCGGTGGAGTCGGGAGTCGTGCTTTCCCAAAAGCACGCGGAAGACGAGTTATCGTTCGTGACACTCGCGGTTGTTTCCTCGCCGAGCGCCTCTGTTATTTCGTCGAGCGTCAGCAAGGTGCACGCGTCGGGCACACCGCTCACCGAGTCGCCACCGCTCGTGTCATCTCCAGCAGCGTCTTCAGTGCTCGTTTCGGTGTCTTCGGGCTCTTGCGTCGCTGCGTTGGTGCTGGCACTGGACTGCTGGGTTGCCGTTGCGGACGTGGCGGGCTTATCGTCACCTCCCCCGCATGCCACAAAGGACAGCACAGCGATCCCCGCGAGTAGCGGGATACACAGGCCCTTCAAAAGTGCTTGCATCTGTTCTCTTTCTAGGCGGAAACCGCCGCGCGATCCGTAATCCCCGGCACCGGGAACGCACTCGCGAACTCGACCACCTCTTCCGCCAGCGCGGCGACGGCGGCCTCGTCGCCATGCGATTCCAACGCCCGCGCTAAGAAGCGGCCGACCTGGCGCATCTCCTCCGGCCCCATGCCTCGTGTCGTCAGCGCCGGCGTACCGATGCGGATGCCGCTGCCCTGCAGCGGCGGCCGTTCGTCGTACGGGATCGTGTTGCGGTTGACCGTGATGTGCACCTTGTCGCAGATCACCTCCGCCTTGCGGCCGGTGATTCCCTTGGCGCCGACGTCTACGAGCATCAGGTGGTTGTCCGTGCCGCCGGAGACGAGGCGGTAGCCCAGGCGCTGCAGCTCTTCGCCGAGCGTCTGGGCGTTGTCGATGATCTGCTGGGCGTAGTGCTTGAACTCAGGTCGCGCCGCCTCAGCGAAGCAGACGGCCTTGGCGGCGATGATGTGCATGTGCGGCCCGCCCTGCACGCCCGGGAAGACCGTCTTGTCGATCTGCTGGGCGATCTCTTCCTTCGAAAGAATGAACCCGCTGCGAGGGCCTCGTAGCGTCTTGTGCGCCGTCGACGTGACGACATGCGAGAACGGCACCGGCGACGGGTGCAGCCCCGCCGCGACAAGCCCGGCGATGTGCGCCATGTCCGTCATCAGGTAAGCGCCGACGGAGTCCGCGATCTCTCGCGCCCGCGGGAAGTCGATGATGCGAGGGTATGCCGTCGCACCGACGACGATAATCTTGGGCTTGTGCTCCTTCGCCAGCCGTGCCATCTCGTCGTAGTCGATGCGCTCGTCCTCACGAGTGACGCTGTACGGGATGAATTTGTACAGCTGGCCGGAGAAGTTAATCTCGCGGCCGTGCGTCAGGTGGCCGCCCTGCGCCAGGTTCATGCCCATCGCCGTATCGCCGGGCTTGATCAGCGCAAAGTACGTTGCCAGGTTGGCTTCGGCGCCGGAGTTGGACTGCACGTTGGCGTGCTCGGCCCCGAACAGCTCCTTCACTCGCGCGATCGCAAGACGCTCCGCGTCGTCGACGACCTCGCAGCCGCCGTAGTACCGCTTGCCGGGGTAACCCTCGGCGTACTTGTTGGTGAGGACGCTACCCATCGCCTCGAGCACGGCGGCGCTGGTGTAGTTCTCGGAGGCGATCAGCTCCAGGCCGTTGACCTGGCGGATCTCCTCGCGTCGGATAATGTCGGCAACCTGGGGGTCGCTACGTTCAAGAAAGCTCATAGGGGCGCTCCTCGTTGGGCTGCGGCGGGGGATACGCCGTGAGAATACCGTACGGCAGGCCCGCCGGTCGAGCGAACCCCGGTCCCAACAACATCGCCCCTCGTCCGCGCACGGGAGAGGGGTTGGGGGTGAGGGCTGCCCCTCGGTGGCATAAACTGCTTGATGCCGATGGAACAGCTACTCGGGCCCCAACGTGAAATCGCCGGCCCTCTTTACACTGGCTTCCCCGGCCTGCACGGCGCGATCGACTCTGCGCTGGAGGGCGTGCTGGGCCAAGTCTTCGTGGACGACCCATCGCGACCAAAGGTTGCGCGCATCGTCATCGGCGACTTCCACGCCATCGCCGGCGATCCGCACGCTCCCGGCGCGACCGAGGCGCTCCTCGCCGTGCCCGATCGCGACTACGTGGCCGTCGACGAGTCCTGGCACGAGCTGGTGCGGCGGGCGTTGCCGCAAGCACAGGCGTACGACCGGTTCGCATTTCGGGCGCCGGCGACGTGGGACCGCGAGCGGCTCACTGCGCTGCGAGAATCGTTGCCGGCGGGGTTCGAGCTGCAACGCGTGGACGCCGGCACCGTCGCCGCCTTCCGTGCGCTCAACGAGACGTTCGTCGACAACTTTGCGTCGCTGAATGAGTTCCTGGAGCTCGGTGTTGGCTTTGGCGTGACGTTCGGCGGCGAGTTCGTGGCCGGCTGCGCGTCCTACTCGATCAGCTCACGCAGCGTTGAGTTCGAGATCGAGACTCGCCGTGACTATCAGCGCCGCGGTCTGGCGTTGGTCACGGGCGCTCGCCTGATCGAGCACTGCCTCGAAAACGGCCTCAAACCGTGCTGGGACGCAGCCCACGAGGGTTCGGCGCTCCTTGCGGAAGCACTCGGCTTCGTCGGACGACGTGAGTACAAGTCTTATCGTCTGGGAGCGCCGGAGCGGCCGGAAAGCTAGAGCCGACTACGCGCTGCCGCCGCCGCCGAGAGCTGTGTTCACGGCATCCAGCTTGCCGGAGAGCGCTGTGCCAAGCAGCGTCAGCGCAGCGATCGCTATAACAGCGATCAAACCGAGGATCAGGCCGTATTCGGCAAGTGCCTGCCCTTCCTCGTCTTTGTACAGAACGAACAGCCTGAGGGTTGCGTCCTTGATCATCTTCGTGCCTTTTCCTTTCCCTCGATCTTGGTCCCGAGATCGAGTCTGCCGGAAGGACGGTCTGTGAGTGACCGTCCCCGCTGCTACCTCCACACGTTGTTGAAACACCACAGGCGTGACGTCGCCCATTCAGCCGCGTTACAGCTGTTCCCCCTTTGTCCACCGTGGAGGTCGTGCAGCACGAAGCGCACGGATAAACGAACAGACGGCCCGAAGGCCGTCCGTCACGTTGTTATTCGATTGTTTACCGTTATTCGGTTGTTAGGCGCTGCCGCCACCACCCAGAGCTGTGTTCACGGCGTCAAGCTTGCCGCTGATCGCAGCACCGAGCAGCGTCAGCGCAGCGATCGCCACAACGGCGATGAGGCCCAGGATCAGGCCGTATTCGGCGAGTGCCTGGCCCTCCTCGTCCTTGTACAGGACGAATAGCCTGAGGATTGCTTCTTTGATCATTTGCCCCTTCCTTTCCTTCGATTTGCTTCCTAGATTGATCTTGCTGGAAGTAGATTTCCGCAGTCAACGCGTTTTTGGTTCGCGGCAGGTGAATAGACCAAGCGTCCACCTCCTGTGACTTTCATCCGCGCGACGCCCGCATCGATGTTGACGCCAGATTAGGCCTTCGCGTTACGGAGAAGATCGAGCTGCAGCGGCTATAGTCGGGATCGTTAACCGAAAGGAAACGCCGATGCCAACGTTTGACTCGTCCGGAGTGCCCATCAACTACGTCGTCGAAGGCAGCGGCCCGCCGATCGTGCTTGTCCATGGCTTTGCGTCGAGCCTCGACGGCAACTGGCGCGCGCCCGGCATCATCGATGCGCTGGTCAAAGCCGGACGACAGGTGATCGCGCTCGACTGCCGCGGCCACGGCAAGAGCGGCAAGCCGCACGACCCGCACGCCTACGACGGCTGGGCGATGTCGGACGACGTGCCGGCGCTCATGGACCACCTGGGCGTACAGCAGGCGGACCTGATGGGCTACTCGATGGGCGGCGTCATCGTAACGTCTCTGCTGGTGCGACACCCGGAGCGGCTCCGCAGCGTGATCATCGCCGGCATCGGTGACGCCGTCGTCACGGACGGCGGCCCACCCCGCGAACGCGCTGCCGCCATCGCCCAGGCGCTCGAATCACGCGCTGCCGGAGGAGCCAACATCGTCGGCCGAGCCTTCCGCGAGTTCGCCGAGCGCAACGGCAACGACCTCGCCGCCCTTGCCGCGATGCAGCGCGCCAACCGCGAGCGGCTTGACTTCACAAAGCTACGGGACGTGAAGCTGCCGGTGATGGTGCTTGTTGGAGAGAACGACACGCTCGTCGGCAAGGCGGACAGGCTCGCCGCGACGATTCCCGGCGCCAAACACGTGAAGGTCCCCGGCGATCACCTGACGGCCGTCGGACAGCCGCAGTTCCGGCAGGCTATCCTGGATTTCCTGGCAGAGCACTCTCCGGTCCGCACTACGACCAGCTGATCGAGAGCAGGCGCTAAGAAGCGGGCTCGCTCTTGGCGAGCGGAGCGGGAGCCCCAAAGCCCTGCGGTGTTGGCGGCTCTGGGTCAGGCTTCCGGGCCCACCGGACAACGTTTATCCCAATGCCGGAAACGAGCGCCCCGATAGCGGACACGCCAGCCGCAAGGGCGAGCATGAGAAAAGCCGTACGCAGGTCTCCCGCCGCGTTTCGCGCTGCTTCACGTGCTGCGAGGATGCCCGGGTTGTCACCGGCGTCGCCCTCGCCGATCGCCTGCGCGGCGATCGCCCACAGCCCGGCGAACGGCGCGGTACCAAGCGCGACGACGAACGCCGGCGCGCCCAGCCGCCCGGCCCCACGGCTCATCCCGATAACGACGCCAAGCAGCAGGCAGCTGATCACAACCGCGATGATGAGGTACGTCTGCAACGACGAGTGAACGTCTCGGGAGAGAGAGCCCGCCGGACCCAGCGTCAGCGCGGTCTTGTCGGAGTTAGCCGGCGGTGGAACGATGAACGCCTCCGCCTTCTCGCTGCCGGCGTCATACAGCACGGCGGCTAGATTGTTCGCGACGAGACGCGCTGCCTCGTCCTTCTTCAGGCCGGTGATCGCGCTGCCTTTGACGACGGTGGACACCGGCCCCAGGGCGATCATCGCATCCGGGTTTGCAGCCGCCTGGGCCTGGATCGCGGCGTAGTCTTCGTCCGTCACCCGGTCGCTGATGCCGGCGGCAAGAATCGCCGAGGAGATCGGCAGCGCGGTGTCGCGGTCTGTGACCTGCCTGAGGGAAAACAGCACGCAGCTGACCGCGATGGCCACGCAGGCAAGCAGCCCTGCAATCCACTTGAGATCTACATGCCAGGAAGGACGCATTTCTAGGGGGCAAGACGTGAGGAGCAGCCGAGTGTTACGCGCCCAAACGGGCTCAAATGCCCGGATTCACCCGGTTTACTCGAAGAAGCGGAGCGATTCCTCCACAGAAAGGCCTCGCCAGCCTGTCCCCGCGCTGGCGAAAGCGTTGCTGAGCCGCATCGGAGCCAGGAAGAACGGTGTCATCGAGTGACCAAGGTCGTCCATCATTGCCTCAGGCCGGTCAGCGATGTGCTTGCGGTGCAACGGTTCGTGCCCGGCCGCCTCCGCCTGTTCCAGGATCGCGATCGCTTCGTCCAGGTAGGCGATCGTCTCGGCCAGCGAATCGGGGTCTTCTCTGTCATCCGAGTGGAGCCCAACTTCGATCGACAACGTGCTGGCCCTCCGCTGCCGCTCGTGTATGCATCTCCGATACCACTCCAGTGCGGGTCTCTCGTCTCGCATCGCGACCTCCTCCTGAACCGCTGGTTGGTCTGCCCCGTCTTTTCTGTAGTGGAAGTTGTGGATATGGTCAGGTTCTCCCTGCCCTTGACCCCTGTCAAGAACTAGAGTGCGTCAATCCGGCACATGTTGCACGAATTAACCTAGTTGTGATTTTGCTTACGTGACGCCGCCATCACGCCTCTTGACCGCTGACCGCCAACCGCCGACGCTTAGGGTGAAATGCGCTTCGCCGTCATCGTCTTCCCCGGCACCTGGAGCGACCAAGACTCCAAGTACTCGCTCGAGATCGCCGGCCAGGATGCTGACCTCGTCTGGCACCGCGCGACCGACCTCTCCAGCTACGACGCCATCGTCCTTCCCGGTGGCTTCTCCTACGGCGACTATCTGCGCGTGGGAGCAATCGCCCGATTCTCGCCCGTGATGGAGTCCGTGATGGCCGACGCCGAGCGCGGCAAGCCCGTCATCGGCATCTGCAACGGCTTCCAGATCCTCTGCGAATGCCACCTGCTGCCCGGCGCGCTGATGCGCAACGCCTCGCTCCAGTATCGCTGCGACTGGATCCACCTGCGCGCGGAGAACACGTCGAGCGCGTGGACATCGAGTCTCGAGCCGGGGCAGGTCCTGAGCGTGCCGATCTCGCACGGCGACGGCCGCTACTTCGCCGACCCCGCGACCCTCGACGAGCTCGAGTCGAACGGCCGCGTCGCCTTCCGCTACTGCACACCCGACGGCACCGTAGCGCCCGAAGGCAACCCCAACGGCAGCGAGCGCAACATCGCCGGCATCGTGAACGAGCGCGGCAACGTGCTCGGCATGATGCCGCACCCGGAACGCGCCTGCGAATCGCTCCTCGGCGGCGAAGACGGCCTCCTCATCTGGAAGTCCGTGGTGGAGTGGGCGAAAGTCCGCGCCTGAACCTCAAACTCCTTCTCACCGACGACGCTATCGTAGCTGCAGCGTCTTCAGACCTGCCCGGCCGGTGCTCGCATAACTCACATTGTTCTCTTCCCCGGCCGATCGCTCGCCCTGCCGGTTTGGCGGTTTGCTCGTTTGTCGGCTTGTCGATATGTTCTAATAACCCGTAGCCACACGCCTGTTAGCGGAGGTGCAAGGTACTGGACGAATGGCCCGCGCAGCCACCGGAAGACGCCGGAAAACCACCGGCAGGCGCGCCTCCGCCTCTGCCGCCGGAGGCCGGGCAACAAATGCCCGCCGAGCCTGCACAGCCAGCTTCTCCTGAACCCTCAGCCCCCGAAGAGCCGACGCATGCTCCTCCACTTCCTGCTGAGGCTACCCAACAGCTGCCCCCGGACACGCACCCGCACGCCGAGCCCGCCGTAGTAGTACCAGCCGGCGTCCCCGCCGAAGCCGCGGTACTCGTCGCTCCCCCGCCGTCCGGCCCGCCTCCGCCCGGCGCAGCTGCGGGCGGCTCGGAACCGCCGCCCCGCTACCCCGTGACGCTGGAGTTCAGCGGCGTGGACCGGCTTTCGCGGTTAAGCACCATCTTCCGGCTCATTTTGATGTTGCCGCTGCTCATCTTCGTCGCCATCCTGGGTGGAAGCTTTACTTCATTCAGCTTCCTCGTCGGCGTCGGTGGCGGGCTCATTTCGTTCGTCCTCGTCGCGCACTGGATTACCGTGCTCGTGCGCGGGCGGCCGGTGGGCTGGGCCTGGGGCACGATCGTGGCGATGCAGCGCTTCATCCTGCGCTCGTACTCTTACTTCTTCCTGCTGACGGACCGCTACCCGCCGTTCGAGGGCGATTGGTTCCTCCAGTACGAAGTCGAAAAGCCCGTCCGCATCCGGCGGCGTCAGCTCTTCTTCTGGAAGACGATCACTTCGATCCCGCACTTCCTCGTCTTGAGCGCGCTCTGGTTCGGCGTCGCTATCTGCGAGGTCTTCGGCTGGTTCGCGATCATCTTCACCGGGCGGTTCCCGCGCGGGATGCAGAACTTCGTCGTCGGCTGGATGCGCTGGTACGCCCGCGTCAGCGCCTACTGGATGTCCCTGCGCGATGAGTTCCCGCCGTACAGCCTCTCTGCGACGGCGGGCCCCGGTTCCCGGCGGTCTCTGCTGATCTCCGCCGCGATTGGCCTC
The DNA here is from genome assembly GCA_041481535.1 of Dehalococcoidia bacterium. GTDB lineage: Bacteria > Chloroflexota > Dehalococcoidia > SM23-28-2 > RBG-16-64-32 > DATKKM01. The sequence continues at coordinate 11,941 of JBGPBZ010000050.1, forward strand.
GGTGTCCTCGTCGGCATCATCGGGATCATCGTCGCCATCGTGCTCTCAGCCGTGGGGAGCGTCAACGCCGACGTCAACTATCGCAACCTCACGCAGGGCACGCAGTCGCCCACAATCGACGTGTCGAACGTGAACGTCACGTTGCTTTCCGCTAAGGACGATTACCAGTTCCCGGGCGACCTGTATGTGCCAGACCCCGGCGACCGCTTCGTATCGTTCACGGTTAACCTGCGCAACGAGAAGCTCACCGACCTGGACGTTGACGACGCAGACTTCCACCTCGACGGCGAGCAACCGGTGTTAGCCAGCATGCAGGGGAGCCCGCCGCCGCGCTTGCTCCTCAGGGGACAGACTGGCCAGGTGCTGCTTGTCTTCAAGATAGCGGAAGGCGCCAGACCGAAAGAGCTGACGTACCGGCCATCGCCCGGCCTCAAGCGAGCGAAGTTCGTCTTCCACTAATTGGCATCTGATTTGCGTTGACTTTCCGGCGTGATTCGCTTATTTAATAGCGAACATCAGCGTAAAGGAGGCCCCATGTCCAGCGACGCGATCGCACCACGCTCCTCCTCACATTTCCCGCTCCGCTTCGACGTCCAGCACCCGGCGAAAGTCTCGCGCCTTCTTAACAACATCCCGTATCTGAAAGCGATCCTGCTCATCCCCCACTTCATCATTCTGATCATCCTCGCGCTGATCACGTTCGTGATCGCTATTGTCGCCTGGTTCGCAATCCTCTTCACTGGCAAATACCCTCGCGGAATGTTCGACTTTGTCGTCAACGTTCAACGATGGAGCCACAACGTCAATGCGTATTACTACATGCTTCGCGATGACTACCCGCCGTTCTCCGGTGAGTCCGGCAAGTACGCGCCCGTTACGTACGAGGTTGAGTATCCTGAGAAGCTTTCGCGTCTTCTGAACAACATCCCTTACCTGAAAGCGATCCTGCTCATCCCCCACTTCATCGTCCTGATCTTGCTAATCATCGGTTGGTTCGTAGTCACCGTCATCGCCTGGTTTGCGATCCTCTTCACTGGGACGTACCCGCTGGGGCTGTTCAATTACACAGTTGGTGTGTCGCGGTGGGGCTCTCGTGTCGCACTCTACTACTCGATGATGACCGACAAGTACCCGCCCTTCAGCATGAAATAGCCCTGCTTGTCCGACACCGCCGAGCCAGCGCCGCGCAAACTCTGGTACGAAAACGTCTGGGTCGCGCTGCTGGCCGGTTACGTCTTCGCGCCGCTCGGCCTCTATCTCATGTGGCGCTACCAGCCGTGGCCGTTGTGGCTGAAAGTGGCCCTCACCGCCTTCGGCCTCACCGCGATGGTCGTCGGCACCTACCTCTCTACTAAGTACGGCCCGGTATCCGTGTTCTAAGCGAAGCTACGACGCTTTGCGATCCGCAACGGCCAACTCGACCTTCTTGGGAATGCCGCCAAGCAGGCTGGATGCATCAAGAATCTCGATACCCACGGGCACGCCGTTCTTGTCGAAGTCTACTATAACCCCACTCGCCGCCTCATCGCTCTCTTCGATGTCGGCCTCGCGTAACTCGATGTACATGATGTCGACCTGGGCGTCGTATTCGATCTTCATCACTGCCTCCAATACTTTGCCACTTTCGACGTTTCGTACAACGAGATCACGATGATATCGCCGCCGTGCTCCTCAAAGATGACTCTCAAAGATGCGCCCGGCCATCCGCGCGAACTCTATGCGCTGCGAATATCGCGATTGAAGCGTTGCGCGACGAGGCCAATGATCCCGCCAAAAGCAGCCGGCGCTAGCGCCCACAACAAAACCCCGCCGAAATAGAAGCCGAAGCTCTGACTAACGTGATCTTCTCCTGTCCATCTCACCCATCCCTCCGAGAGCGCCAGGTATCTGCCCAGGCCATAGGTGACCCAGACAAGAGAGAGATAGAGCCCTGACCTCACAAACGCTGCCTGCGGTGTCCCCGCCCGATAACCCAAGAAGCCGGTCAACGCGAGGGTGCTCAAAACGACGCCCCAGGCGCACCACGGATAAAACGCATCGGACGCCCAGGCCTTGAACGGACTCAGCCAAAACAGCAGGGCCAGTTCCGCCACAGCCAGCCCAAGGAGAGGTAACGGCACGAACCACCTTTTGAATCCGTCGCTCGAAGCTGCCACCATCAACTCCCTCGTTGCCAACATAGTAACCGGACTCGCTTTGAGCCAACCGTCGTCTCTAGACCGCACTCCGAATCCCGTATACTAGCCCCGCCTATGACCATCGCTCCCGAAACCGAACGCATCACCGCCGACGACGACGCCATCCGCAAGGCACTGGACGACGCCTTCCTCCCGGCGCTGATCCCCGCGCTTGCTCACGTCAGCGGCGACATGTCCCTCCTCCGCAACGACATCCGCCCGACCGGCATGATGCCCGGCATCCCGCAGGGCGGTCTCTCCGACAAGCAGCAGGCGCTCGCCAAGGAAGTCGCTTTCGACGCGATCCGCGCACTCCGCGACAAGTCCGCCACTCTCAAGCGCACGGACGGCGCCGATCTGCGAAAGCTCGCGGAGTGGATGACCGGCGCGCCCGTTTCGGACGACTACACGCCACTGCTCGTCGAAGAGCTCGCGCCGTTCGAAGACGACCCGCGCGCGCCGGACTGGCGCCTGGACTCGAGCGTGCAGTACCTCGTCGCGATCATCGGCGCCGGCATGTCGGGCCTGCTCGCGGCGATCCGACTGAAGCAAGCCGGCGTGCCCTTCGTCATCTTCGAAAAGAACCTGGACGTCGGCGGCACCTGGTACGAAAACACTTACCCCGCCGCCCGCGTCGACGTGCCCAACGCCTTCTACAGCTACTCCTTCGCGCAGCGCACCGACTGGCCAAAGTACTTCTCGACGCAGGAGACGCTCCTCGACTACTTCCGCGAAGTCGCCGATCGCTTCGGCGTTCGCGAGCACATCCGCTTCCGCACCGAAGTCCGCTCGATGCAGTACGACGAAGACCGCCGCTCGTGGACTCTCCACCTGCGCGCTGCCGACGGCAGCGAAGAGACCGTCGAGGCGCAGTCGGTGATCAGCGCCGTCGGCCAGCTCAACCGCCCCCGCATGCCGGACATCAAGGGAATGCAGACGTTCGCCGGCCCGTCCTTCCACTCCGCGCAGTGGGACCACAGCGTCGACGTTACCGGCAGGCGCGTCGCTGTCATCGGCACCGGCGCCAGTGCGGCACAGTTCGTTCCCGCCATCGCCGGCGACGTCTCGCACCTCGATGTCTACCAGCGCACGCCACCCTGGTTCGTCCCCGTGCCCACCTACCACGACGACGTACCGGACGGTCTCCTCTGGCTCTTCCGCCACGTCCCGCGCTACGCACACTGGTACCGCCTCTGGTTCTTCTTCGCGATGACGGACGGCCTGCTCCCGGCGGCGATCGTCGACAACGGTTGGTCGGGCGACGAAAGTTCCGTCAGCGTGGCGAACGACCAGATCCGCGTTCTCCTCACGATGTACCTGCACTCGCAGTTCGGCGACCGCCCTGACCTGCTCGCGAAAGTGATCCCGCAGTACCCGCCGACCTCCAAGCGCATGCTGCTGGACAACGGCGTCTGGGCGCAGGCCCTGAAGCGGGACAACGTCGCACTCATCACC
>JBGPBZ010000051.1:0-15066 GCA_041481535.1 Dehalococcoidia bacterium
GACGCCGATCTTGGCCTCTTCCAGAGGCACGATCTGCTTCTTGAAATACGCGTACGGCGTGGCCATGCAGGAACCTCCTAACGAGATGTGGATAAGTCCTTCGAAGGACGGGGTTTGATTATAGCGACGGGCTGCAGCTTCGGCAATGTGAGCAAAGAATTGGCGCGATTCACGCGAAGAGAAAATCGGGGCGCTCCTACGGCGAGCGCCCCGACAAACCCCGTCGTCCCCCGGCGGATAGTCTAAGAATCGGTTTGAGGCTGAGGTGTCGGTGTCGGCGACGCGTTGAAATCGCAGTTCACGCCGTGCTCATCGAACGTGCAGTGCGGGAGGATGCCGTTCGGAAAGAGGTCGCGTGGATTGAAGCTGCCGTTTGGTCCGAAGTGCGGGAAGTCGCCGCCGCCTGGCAGCAGCTTCGAGATGTCCGTGCTGATTACGGCAACGACGTCGCTGTCTTTTGAGATCACGATCACTTGATCGCCGTTCGCGAGATTGTCGGGGACGTGCGCGTCTGAGGTCAGGTCGAACGTCTTGTCGTCGCCCTTCGGCGGGTGGATTGTGATCTTGTCGCTGGAGATGGCGGTGATGTCGCCGGCGTCGGCGGTCAGGGTGACGACGTTGCCATCGGTATCGAGGTACTGGAGCTGGCCGCCGATCAGCCTGTCGAGGCTGAAGCCGTCCAGGATGCCGCTGAGGTCGGGAAGCAGGCCGCCGATGTCCGGAAGCGCGGCGCGCGCCGGGTGTGAACCGAGCGTAACGTCGACGTCTTTGGTGTCGCCGTCGCGCTTGATTGTGACGGCCACTTTGTCGCCGGGGCTGTGCGTGCGGATCAGGCTGGACAGCGCCTCGAAGCTTTCCATCGTTTCGCCGTCGATGTTGGTGATGACGTCGCCCTTCTTGATGCCGGCGTCGTCGGCCGGGCCGCCGCTGATCACGTCCGTGACTTCGACGCCGCCGTCGGCAGTCTGCGCTGATACGCCGAGCCAGCCGTTGCCGGTCTGTTCGGCGGAGGTTGGCGCGGGTGTTCGCGTCGCCTTGGCCGAAGCAGTTGGCGATACGGTGCTGCCCTGAGCGACGGTGGTATCGGAGCCGTTGTCGCCGAAGACGACGAGGCCGAGGCCGACGATAATCGCGCCGAACGCGGCGACGAGGGGCAACGCGCCGGCGAGTATGAAGATCCTTCGTTCCATGAGCTCCCTCCTCTGATTACCATAAGAGTAACGTTATAGGCGCGGCGGCGGTTCGCCCGGCTTTTCCACACACGGGGGCTCTCGGCTACACTAAATCTGCTATGGCCGCCGAGAAGCGCATCGAGCTATACGACACGACCCTCCGCGATGGCACCCAGATGGAGGGCATCAGCCTGTCCGTGGAGGATAAGCTCAAGATCGCCCGCAAGCTGGACGAGATCGGCGTGCACTACATCGAGGGCGGCTGGCCGGGCTCGAACCCGAAGGACGCCGAGTTCTTCGCGCGGGCGGGCGAGCTAAAGCTCCGCAACGCAAGGCTGGCGGCGTTTGGCTCCACGCGGCGGGCGGGTGGCACGGCGAAGGACGACCCGAACCTGCGCGCGCTCGTCGAGGCCAGGACGCCCGTCGTTACGATTGTCGGCAAGGGGAGCGACCAGCAGGTGCTGCACGTGCTGGAGACGACGCTGGAAGAGAACCTGGCGATGCTCCACGACTCGATCGCGTTTCTGAAAGGCAAGGGGCTCACCGTCATCTGGGACGCCGAGCACTTCTTCGATGGCTTCTTCTCCAACAAGGACTACTCGCTGCAGTGCCTGAAGGCGGCGGCGAGAGCGGGGGTGGACTGCATCGCTCTCTGCGATACGAACGGCGGCACAGTGACGTCGCAGTTCGCGGACGTTGTGCGAATCGTCGTGTCGGAGGTGCCGTGCCGAATCGGCGTGCACGCGCACAACGGTGCGGACTTAGCCGTCGCGAACACGCTGGCCGGTGTGGAGGCGGGCGCGACGCACGTGCAGGGCGCGGCGAACGGCTACGGCGACATGAGCGGTAACGCGAACATGTTCAGCATCATCGCCAACCTCAAGCTCAAGCTCGGGATCGACTGCGTGACGGACGAGCAACTCAAGCACCTGACCGAGGCGTCTCACTACGTGAGCGAGATCGCGAACATTCCGCCGAACGCGCGGCAGCCGTACGTCGGGTCGGCGTCGTTCACGCACAAGGCGGGGCTGCACGTGGCGGCGGTCGTCAAGCAGGTGTGGTCGTACCAGCACATCGACCCGGCGCTCGTCGGCAACGACACGCGGATCATCGTCTCGGAGCTGGCGGGGCGGCATTCGATCACGGCGAAGCTGGCGGAACAAGGCGTCGACTTCGACCTGAGCGACGAAGACATCCGCGCGCTGCTGGATCAGGTGAAGGTGTTGGAGTCGAAGGGCTACCAGTACGAGGGCGCGGAGGCGTCGTTCGCTCTGCTGGTGCGCCGGACTCGGCCGGGCTACCGCGCCCCGTTCGAGCTGGTCGACTTCATGGTGGTCGAGCGGCGGCATCACCTGGCGTCCGGCAAGCACGAACGTGGCGAGGAAGACGTGCGCGAGATGATCAGCGAGGCGATGGTGAAGGTGAGTGTGGGCGAGCAGCTGATCATCACGGCGGACGACGGCAACGGGCCGGTGAACGCGCTGGACGGGGCGATCCGCAAGGCGCTGGTGCAGTTCTACCCGGAGATCGGGTCGATACACCTCGTCGACTACAAGGTGCGCATCATCGACTCCGCAGCAGGCACAGGCGCGAAGGTGCGCGTGCTGATCGAGTCGACGGACGGTGACGAGACGTGGACGACGGTCGGCTCCTCGAGCGACATAATCGAGGCTTCGTGGTTGGCGCTGGCGGACAGTCTCGAGTACTGGCTCTGGCGGCGGCAGCCGGCTGCGCGCTAGGCAAAGGCGTATCTAATCGCCCGCACGCGCGTCTTGATTAGTGATGCGATCTCTCAGACTGCCGACGGTCGTCGTCTTTATGCTGGCGGCGTTGGCCGTGCTGGTGGTGTTCGCGGCGACTTCCGACACGACGCCGGGCGATGCCTGGTTGGCAAGCCGGTTGCAGTCGATTCACGATCCAACGTTTGCCGACGTGTTGAACCGCACGTCCGATTTCGCGGCGCATCCGCTGCTCACGCTGATGATCGTCATCGGGGCGCTGACCGCGCTATTCCTGGGCGGGCTGCGCGCGGCGGTGATGGCGGCGATCCTGCCGATCCTGCGCTTCATCGTGCCGCTGGCCAAGGAGACGTTCGAGCGGCAGAGGCCACCACTGGGCATCGCGCAAGGCATGACCGACTTCTCGTTCCCGAGCGGGCATGCCTTCAACGCGATGCTGGTCTATGGGATGTTCTTCTACCTGGCGGGCGTGTACCTCAAGGCGCGATGGGCGCGATTGCTGGTGCAGGGCGCTTGTTTGTGGGTGATCGTCGGGACGGCGTTGCAGCGGGTGTACGTCGGCGCGCACTGGCCGAGCGATGTCGCGGGAGGGATACTGCTCGGCGGCCTCGTGCTGGCCGGCGGCGTCGCGCTGCACCGCTGGTCGCTCGCGCCGGAGCGAGGCCAGGCGTTGGGTACACGCAGGGCGGAAGTGTACTGACAACGGGGCCCTGGCGTTTTGCCAGAGTTGAAGCTCCGTCCCTACGAATGCTTGCGCCCTTACGGCCTAGCACATAACATCGCTCAGACCGCACCCCCTGCCCGTCGCCGGCCGTTAGGACAATCGATGAACTGGCTCGACATCGTCGTCATTCTCGTCATCGCCAGCATGACGCTCGCTGCGTACTCCTCGGGCCTTATCCGCGAGGTGATCACGCTTGTCGCCGTCGTTGCAGGGATAATCATTGCCGGCGCGCTGTACCAGCGGCTGGCGCAGGACGTGCTCGTCTTCATCGACGATGAGGACGCGGCGGAGGCGATCGCGTTCCTCGCGCTTTTCGGCGGCGTGTACCTGATGGGGCAGATCGGCGCATACGTGCTGAAGACGGGCGCGTCGCTCCTGATGCTGGGGCCGCTGGATCACCTCGGCGGCGCGGCGTTCGGCTTCATCAAGGGCGTCTTCGTCGTCGAGATGCTGATCATCATCCTCGCGGCGTACCCGAGTCTCAACATGGACTCCGCCGTCGACGACTCGACGGTGGCGCGGCGGCTGGTGGACGACTTCGATTTCTTGAAGCACATCCTGCCGGGGAACATCGATACGCGGATCGAGCACTTCCTCAACCCGGAGGAGGGCCTTTAGTCCGGCGAAAAGTGCACAGGATTGGCGGGTTTCGTACGCCTCTGCTAGTATGGAAATCCGGTGGTGAGACGAAATGGGCGCACGCCTGCCAGTATTGGTTTTGAACCAAAATTACGAGCCGCTGAACGTTTGTACCGTTCGTCGCGCGTTCGTGCTCGTCGACCGCGGCAAAGCTGAGATCATCGAAAACGGCCGCGGCTACCTCCACTCCCAGCGCGCGAAGTTCGAGATGCCGTCGGTCATCCGTCTCGTCTACCTGATTCGGCGTCCTCGGCCCCAGGGGCGGCTCACGCGCCGCGACATCTTCCTGCGAGACGGTTTCGCCTGCCAGTACTGCGGCAAGTCGGCCAAGGATCTGACGCTGGATCACGTAATGCCACGGCACCGCGGCGGCGGCCACAGCTGGGAGAACGTCGTCGCCGCGTGCAAGCATTGCAACCACCGCAAGGCCGGGCGCACGCCGGAAGAGGCGCGCATGCTGCTCAGGAAGGAGCCGTACCGGCCGACATACAGCTACTTCCGCACCTTCTACCACTACCTGGAGTCGAACGACGGGTGGCGGAAGTTCATCCCCGGCGTCGATACGCTCGACGCGAACGCTGTGGGATTCGCGTAGGGTAGCGATCAGCGTCATCAGCATCGGTCGTTAGGCCGATAACCTGTCGAGCAAGCGGGAAGGCGCTGTGGACAAGCAACGCGATTTTGTGGATAACGTTAACGTGATGTTGAAGAACGACGTTGGAACAGTGTTTGAAGACGGCTTGTGTAACAGATTTGTAAAAGCCGTCATCCTGCGTGATGTGACCCCTTGTCTGACAACTTCCTTCGCGGTAATTTGGCGGCGCCGCACGCCCCCACGGCTAACGCCCGCGCGGCCAATCAGGGAGGATCGCATGACCGTCCTGGAGCGTCCCGCCGCCGAAGAGGCCACGTCAGAACGCATCCGCCAGGCCACCCAGAGGCTCTCCGCTGAATTTGGAGAGCACTTCACGCCACAGGATGTAGAGCGATTCGCTGAAGAATGGCTCGCGGCGTACAAGACCGCACCGGTGATCGAATTTTTGCCACTGCTCGTGGAGCGGTTCACGCGTGAACGGCTGCTGGCGAGCATGCAAGGGCAACCGGCGCAGTAGCCCGACGTCCGCCTGAGGCGGACTAAAGCGAACGTAATGGTTACGACCGCCCGAGGAGATGCCACTCAAGAGACCGACCCCTCGGCAGGACGTTATCTAAACCGCGAGATATCCGACCTCCAGTTCAAGTCGCGCGTGCTGGCGATTGCGGAGGACCCGGCCGTGCCGCTGCTGGAACGCGCGAAGTTTCTCTCGATCGTTGCGACGAACCTCGACGAGTTCTACATGGTGCGCGTCGCCGGCCTCAAGCGGCAGCAGGCCGCGGGGGTGACCGCGCTCTCCGCCGACGGCCTGACGCCCACTCAGCAACTGGCCTCGATCTCCAGGCAGGTGGCGAAGCTGATGGACCGCCATGCCGCCGTCTTCGCTGAGGAGGTCTCCCCGGCGCTGAAGGAACGCGACATCCAGATTCTGCGCTGGGACGAGCTGTCCAAGCCGCAGCGCCGCGAAATGTCCGCGCTCTTCCGCGAACGCATCTTTCCGATCCTGACGCCGCTCGCTGTCGACCCCGGGCATCCGTTCCCGTACATCTCCAGCCGATCGCTGAACCTGGCCGTGTTCATCCAGGACACGGAGAACCGCGTACGGTTCGCGCGGGTGAAGGTGCCGCCGCTTCTGCCTCGCCTGCTGGCGATCGAGGAGGGCCGAATCTACGTGCCGGTAGAGGACGTGATGGCGGCGAACCTCGGCGACCTCTTCCCGGGCATGGAGATTCTGACCAGCCACGTTTTCCGCGTGACCCGCGACGCCGAGCTCGAAGTTGACGACGATGGAGCCGAAGACCTGCTTAACGCGCTCGAGCAGGAGATCACGCGCCGCCGTTTCAGCAAAGCGGTGCGGCTCGAAATCGAGAAGCACACACCGAAGCACCTGCTCGAGATGCTCATGCGAGAGCTGCAGGTCGATCAGCCGGACATCTTCGAGCTGCCGGGCCCGCTTGACCTGTCGTGCCTGGAAGAGCTCTACCAGATCAACCGGCCGGACCTGAAGGACCCGCCGTTCCAGCCGGTGAACCACCCGAAACTGCAACCAACCGAAGACGCGCCCGCCGACGTCTTCGCGGCGCTGCGCGAAGGCGACATCCTCGTGCACCACCCGTACGAATCGTTCCAGAACAGCGTCCAGCTCTTCATCGAGCAGGCGGCGGCGGATCCAGACGTCCTCGCGATCAAGCAGACGCTGTATCGCACTTCCGGTGATAGCCCGATCGTCGACGCGCTGATCGAAGCGGCGGAGGCGGGCAAGCAGGTCGTCGTGCTGGTCGAGATCAAGGCGCGCTTCGACGAGATCGCAAACATCAACTGGGCACGGACGCTGGAGCGCGCGGGCTGCCACGTCGTGTACGGCCTTGTCGGCCTGAAGACGCACTGCAAGCTGTGTATGGTCGTGCGCCAGGAGGGGGACCGCCTGCGCCGCTACGTGCACGTCGGCACCGGGAACTACAACCCGACGACGGCACGGGCCTACGAAGACCTCGGCCTGCTGACGGCAAACGAGCGCCTGGGCGAAGACATCGGCAGCCTGTTCAACTATCTCACCGGCTACTCTCGCCACGAGACGTACGATGCGCTGCTCGTGGCACCGCACGAAATGCGTCAGCGAATGATCGCGCTGATCAACCGCGAAGCGGCGGCCGCCCGGCGCAACGAGCCGGCGCGCATCGTCTTCAAGCTCAACGCGCTGGTAGACGAGGCGATCATCGACGCGCTGTACGACGCCTCGCACGCCGGCGTTAGCATAGACATCATCGCGCGCGGCATTTGCGGGCTACGTCCCGGCGTCCACGGCCTGAGCGACAACATCCGCGTGCGCAGCATCGTCGGGCGGTTCCTGGAGCACTCGCGCATCTACTACTTCGCGAACGGTGGGGCAGACGAGCTGTACATCGGCAGCGCGGACATGATGCACCGCAACCTGGACAGGCGGTTGGAAGTGCTCGTCCGCGTCGACGCCAGCGAGCTGAAGAAGCGGTTGTGTGGAATCCTCGACTTCGCTCTCAGTGATACTTCCGGATCGTGGAAGCTTGGCAAGTCGGGGAAATGGAGTAGGATTACGTCTACCAAAGACGCTGGAGCGGGCCGCCTCCTCGCCCGCAACGGAAGCACCCCCGAACTCAACGGAGACGCCCCGCTATCCCTCCAGAAGGAACTGATGCGCCATGCAAGCCAGACGCAATGAGGTCGAACTAAAGCTTATCGTTCCGTCGGACTTCGAGGTGCCGCCCCTGGAAGACGGCAAGACCGGCGTCGCCAGTGCCGCGGAAGAAGCACCGCAGCAGCTCAACGCCACCTACTTCGACACGCCTGACATGCGGCTAATGCGACACGGCATCACGCTGCGCTACCGCACGGGCGAAGGCAACGGCTCGCTCTGGACCCTCAAGCTTCCGGCAAACGGCGACCTCGCCCGGCGTAGCGAGCTGGAGTTCGCGGGCGAGCCGGACCAACCGCCGGCGGAAGCGCGCAACCTGCTGTTCGCTTTTCTCACAGACGGGCCCCTGGGGCCCACCGCGGAGATCCGCACGAAGCGCCGCCGCTGGTCGCTCGCGAACGAGAGCGGCGAGAAGCTGGCCGAGCTTGTCGATGACCGGGTCTCGATCGTGGACGGCGAGAAGGTGAAGGGCCGCTTCCGCGAGATTGAGATCGAAGCGGAGAATATCGACCGCAAGGGCCTGGAGCGCATTGCGACGCGGATGCGCAAGGCTGGCGCGAAGCCGGAACAGCGCTCGAAGGCGAACCGCGCGATGGAGGTGCTGCACAAACTGGCGTCACAGAACGGGCACCACGTTTCGCCGAAGGACGATGCGGGAGAGGCGGTCGGTCCGTCGCTAGAGGGAGCGCTGCGACGTTTGCTCAGCTTCGACCCGTACGCGCGTTTAGGCGATCCGGAAGGCGTGCACCAGCTACGCGTTGCCGCCCGGCGTTTGCGCAGCGTGATCCGCACGTTCGCGCCGCTCTGCGACCCGGCGAAGATACAGCCAGTGGTCGAAGACCTGCGCTGGCTCGGGGGAGTGCTGGGCGAGGTGCGCGACCTCGACGTGTTGGAGGCGCGGCTGCGCGAGGATAGCGGCGAGGACGCGGCGCCGTTTATCGAAGCGCTGACGCCGCGACGCGAGAATGCCCGCGCCGCGCTCAAGGAGGCCCTCAACTCGGATCGCTACGTCGCCTTCATCCAGCGGGTGACTGATCTGACGCAGGATGAAGCGCTCGTCACCGAATTGTCCGGAAAGGCGCGTGAGGTGCTCCCCGAGCTCGTCTGGCGTATCTGGAAGAAGCTGCGCATCGCCGGCCGCGCCCTCACGCCGGAATCAGAGGAGGCAGACTTCCACCGCGTGCGCATCCTGGCCAAACGGGCGCGCTATTCGGCTGAGACGATCGCAGATTACATGCCTTCTAAACAAAAGAAGCAGGTCGAAGACTTTGCCGAAGGTGCCGAGTCGGTACAAAATATTCTCGGTGAGCATCAGGACGCAAACTTTGCACGCAACGTCATCCGGGAGATCGCAGCCGATCGGCCGCACGACGTTGCCATCTCATCGCGCGTCGGAACGTTGGTCGAGCGACAAAAGGCGATCGCGGAGGACAGGCGCAGTCGGTTCTTCGATGAGTGGAAGAGGCTGGACAGGAAGCAGAACACCAAGTGGGGTAAGTGAGCAGTAACCCCATTCGTGCTGCCGGAGGCGTCCTCTGGCGGCAGGCAGCAGGCGCTAACGGCGACAACGAAGTCGAAGTCGCAATCATCCACCGACCGCGCTATGACGACTGGAGCATGCCCAAGGGGAAGCTCAACCCCGGCGAGATCGAGCTGGAAGGGGCCGTCCGCGAGATCGCTGAGGAGACCGGGTACCGCGTGACTGTCGGCCCACCGCTGGGCGCCGTCGAGTACGAGAAGCTCGGCCGCCCGAAGATCGTGCGGTACTGGGCGATGCGCGCCGAGGGCGGGATGTTCGTTCCGAGCCGCGAGGTGGACGAGCTGCGCTGGCTCCCGGTGGACGAGGCGATGCGGTTGATCACGCAACCAAGGGACGTCGGCCTGCTCAAGCAGTTCGCCCAAACGCCGGTGCTGACGAAGGCAGTGCTGCTGATGCGCCACGCTTCGGCCGGCAGCCGCTCTGACTGGAAGGGCGACGACGATGACCGGTCGCTGGACAGCGCCGGCCGCGACCAGGCCGAGGCGATGGTCTGGCTCCTCTGCCGATTCGATGTACGCGAGATCCACTCGGCGCCGCCGCTGCGGTGCACGGAGACGGTCGCGCCGCTATCGGTTGCCGTCGGGCTGTCCGTGCGGGAAGAGCCGCTGATATCGGAGGAGTCGTACTACGGCAACCAACGTGAGGCGCTCGACTTCCTGCGGTCGGTGGGGACGGCCGGGACGGGGACGGTGCTTTGCAGCCAGGGCGGCGTTATTCCCGACATCCTCCGCCGGCTGGGTGCCGCAGACGTGTACGATTACCCCGACCCAATCTTAGCCAAGAAGGGCAGCGTCTGGTCACTGACGTTTGCCGAAGACAAGCTCTATGCCGCTGAGTATTTCCCTCCGCTGACACAGGGGTAGCAGCCGGAGAATAGCCGCAGATTAGCGGAGCTTGAACGTGGACCATTTGCGTCGTCGCTTCGCGAGAAGAATCGACGGCGTAGCCGTTCCAAATCCGCGAAAAGTCCGCGCTAATCCGCGGCCAATTCGTTAACGCGGCGTTTGCGCTAGACTGTGGCCGATGAGCGCCACCACTGACCAGACGGCCTTCCGCAACGCGATGGCGCGCTTCGCCAGCGGGGTTACGATTGTGACGGCTCGCAACTCGGACGGCGCCTTCGTTGGCTTTACGGCGAGCGCGTTCTCGTCGCTTTCGCTGGAGCCTCCGCTGCTGCTGGTCTGCCTGCAGAAGGACGCCGACTGCTACAACGCTTTCATGGAGTCGGACGACTTCGCCGTGAGCATACTCGCGCACGGACAATCGGAGATCGCGCGGCGCTTCGCGACGAAGGCGATCGACAAGTGGGCAGGCACGCCCGTGACGCCGGGCAAGATCGCGGGCCTGCCGCTGGTGACCGGCGCCTCGGCGCATTGCGAATGCCGCATGCGCGAGCGCGTGGACGGCGGCGACCACACGATCCTGATTGGCGAAGTGGTGCGCGCGGAGGTGTCGGACGCGGAGCCGATCCTTCACTACAACCGGCAGTTCGGGCACTTCGTGGCGGAGGAGGCGTCCCCTGATTAGGCTCGTCTTCTGCCTGCGGCGGCTACCGCACCTCTCCCTCGCCGAGTTCCAGGAGTACTGGCTGCAGAAGCACGCGCCGCTCGTCGCGAGTCACGCGAAGACGCTGCGCATCCGGCGGTACGTCCAGTCCCACACGCTGAACGAGGCGAACCTGCAGCAGGCGCTGGCGGCGTCACGAGGAGCCGAGCCGGCCTACGACGGCGTTGCGGAGCTGTGGTGGGACTCGCTTGAGGACTTCGCGGGCGGGAGCGCGACGCCGGAAGGCCGCGCCGCCGCGCAGGAACTGCTCCAAGACGAGCGCAAATTCATCGACCACGCGCGCTCGCCGCTATGGGTGTCGCAAGAGCACGAAATCGTCGGGTAGCAATAGCTTATCGGATTAATCAGATAATCAAGACATCTTGCTATTCATAGCAAAAATGTTATAATATTCGGCGTTCACCTCTAGACGTACCGTAAAATTGTGATAATATGGGCCAAGAGTTCCAATTCGCTGACTATCGCGAAACGCAAAATGTCATTCACCGTTGGCTAAACATGGTTCCGCTGACGATCAAGGTGAAATTCAACAAGTGGCTGTTACATTTGGAGGCCCTGCCTCCAGGTGAGTGGAAACGACCAATCGTCGATACGCTGACGGGCCATTGCGCCGGTTTGTTTGAGATAAGGGCAAAGGAGTCACATGTTCAGTATCGTCTTCTCGGGTGCCATGGTCCGGGCCAGCGGGTGTTTACCTTGCTTCACGGATTCACCAAGGAAGACAAGAAGGTGTCAGCGGCGGACTGCGATATCGCCTTAGTCAGGAGGCAAAACGTCTATGACAGTCCGGAGAAATTCAGAGAGGCACATCGATATGACTAAGATGGAGCAGCTGTTTAGAAGTCTTGAGGATGCGGCCTATCGCCGTGCGTTCGCGGATGATGTGGGCACTGGTCTCGCCTTCCAAACCCGCCTGCTCCGGGAGGATCGGGGTTGGACGCAGGAGGAGATGGCGGCCCGCATGGGCAAGAGCCAAGCGACCATCTCGCAGTGGGAGAATCCGGCGTACGGAAGCTATACACTCAACACCCTCAAGGAGTTGGCAGGAGCGTTCGATGTTGCTCTGATGGTGCGGTTTGCGCCATTCAGCGAAATTGTGGAATGGTCCGTGGGCCTTACTTCGGTTCGCTTGGCTCCTCCGAGCTTCGAGGAGGAATCACGAATCCGAAGGGCGCCGATTGCCACGGACTCAACCGAGGGCTCGATTACTGTTTCAGCTACGACTTCTAACGTGTACACTGAGGTTTCCGATTTGCGTATCGCAGGGAACAGCAATCAATATGCTAACGCTGCCTAAGGCCATCAGAGAAGAAATCGCCGCAGAGTTCCGATTCGCTGCTGACAAAATGGTAGAAGCTCCCGACTTGGCGACGAAGTCTTACCTCTATAGCGCGTTCTTCGGTGAGATCAATAGAGTCCTCAATAGATCATGGAATCGCGAACTTGCTTTGGTTCATAGCGTGCTGCAGACATCACAGCAGACGATTAAGGGACGGATAGACAGCGCGATAGTGGGGGGCAATGTCGGCTTGGGGTTGCCGGCGGGTTTCCCGGAGGCTTGGGACAAGCTCGCTGACGATTTCGCTAAGCTCTTTGAGGGAAGTGACCCGATCGAAGAGAAGCGGCTGCTTGCCGTCTTGTCCCGAGCTTCGGAACTTGCGTACACCGTGACGGGCAACGGCTATTACGTTTATCTGAAGGGGGCGATCCATCTGAATGAAGATAGTCCCACTGATCCTAGTAACGCGACCTCGAGTGGAGTGAGTTCTCGGAAGACGAAGTCTCGCTAGCCACCGCACTCTGCTTGACTCCTCAGACTTATCCACATAGACTAGGTCGCAACGTTGTCCGCCGCGGGGTGGACGGTATTGGCTGAGATCGGGAGCCAGTAGCGGAAGGCGAGCTTCAGAGAGCCGGGGAGTAGCTGCGAACCTCGGTAGCAAGAGCGCCGCGAAGTCGCCCAGGAGCCACGGGGTCGAACCGGGAACAGTAGGCCCACGTCGGGTGCGCCCGTTATAGCGTGCCGAGAGCCTCGAGTCCACCGTTTAGCGGAGGGTCCGGGGAAGAAGGGTGGTACCGCGAGGCAACAGCCCCGTCCCTTTTACGGACGGGCTTTTTTTATTGGCGAAGAACCTGGATGAAGGAAGAAAACGATGGTGATTGAGACGACGACAAAGACGAAACGCGCGCTCCCCAGCGACGCGGTGTACCGGAACGGCATCAGCCGGGCGCCGGCGCGTGCCTACATGCGCGCGATGGGCCTGACCGACGAGGACCTCGCCAAGCCGATCGTCGGCGTGGTGAGCGCGTGGAACGAAACGACCCCCTGCAACTCGCGGCTGAACGTGATGGCGGGCTGGGCCAAGCAGGGCGTGAGCGCCGGCGGCGGTACCCCGCGCGAGTTCACGACGATCGCCGTTACGGACGGCATTTCGATGGGCTACGAGGGGATGAAGGCGTCGCTGGTCAGCCGCGAAGTGATCGCGGACTCGATCGAGCTGGTGATGATGGCGCACGGTTACGACGCGCTGGTCGGTGTGGCCGGCTGCGACAAGACGCTGCCCGGCATCATCATGTCGATGGCGCGCGTCAACGTGCCGAGCGTGTTCGTCTACGGCGGCAGCATCCTGCCGGGCACCTGGCGGGGCAAGGACGTCACGATTCAGGACGTCTTCGAGAGCGTGGGCGCGGTCGAGGCCGGGCGCATGACGCTGGAAGAAGCGAAAGAGCTGGAGTGCGCGGCCTGCCCCGGCGAGGGAGCCTGCGGCGGCATGTACACGGCGAACACGATGGCCGTCGCCAGCGAGGCGCTGGGCATCGCGCTGCCTTTCTCAGCCTCGATGCCGGCGGAAGCGCCCGAACGCACGGAACTCATGCGCTGGGCGGGCAGCCGCGTGATGCGTCTGCTGGCCGATGACATCTGGCCGCGCGATATCCTGACGAAGGACGCTTTCGAGAACGCGATCGCGCTCGTCGTCGCCGTTGGCGGCTCGACGAACCTGGCGCTGCACCTGCCGGCGATGGCGTACGAGTGCGGCATCGAGATCACTCTTGACGATATCGACCGCATCGCACGGCTCGTCCCGCACATCGCGGACATGCGGCCGGGCGGGCGCTTCGTGCAAAAGGACCTGCACGCTGCCGGCGGCGCGCCTCGCGTGCTGAAAGAGTTGCTTGACGCCGGCCTTCTGCACGGCGATTGCATGACGGTGACCGGCAAGACGATGGCAGAAAACCTGCGCGGCCTGCAGTTCCCGCCGGACGGTGAAGTCATCCTGCCGCTGGACCGCGCGCTGGAGAAGACCGGCACGCTCGTCATCTTGAAGGGCAACCTGTCACCCGAGGGCGGCGTGATGAAGACGAGCGGCGTCCACAAGACTCGCCACAGCGGTCCCGCCCGCGTCTTTGAGCGCGAGGAGGACGCCGCGGCGGCCGTCGCACGGCGCGAGATTAGGCCGGGCGACGTTGTGGTCATCCGCTACGAAGGGCCTAAGGGCGGACCCGGCATGCGTGAGATGCTCGGCGTTACGGCGGCGCTGTCCGGACAGGGACTTGACGAGCAGGTGGCGCTGATCACGGACGGCCGTTTCTCGGGCGCGACGCGTGGCTTCACGGTCGGGCACATCGCACCGGAAGCGCAGGTGGGCGGGACGATCGCGCTCGTCCACGAAGGGGACACGATCACGCTGGACATACCGGAGAGAGTCATAAGGCTCGAGGTGAGCGAAGAGGAGTTGCAGCGGCGGCTTGGCCAATGGCAGGCGCCCGCGCCGAAGTACACACACGGCGCGCTGGCCAAGTACGCCCGTCTCGTATCCTCAGCGTCCAAAGGAGCGGTATGCAGCTAGGTTTAGCGAGCTAACCGCCTCGTAGCCGAGGCTTTCCAGCCTCGGACGCGTAGCGAACGACCGTTTGCCGCGTCTATATCAAGGGATACGGGGCCCAATTCCGGCCCAACCAAGCGAGAGGAACCCAGCAATGGAAGACACAATCGGACAAGAGATGACCGGCGCCCAGATGGTGATGGAGTCGCTTGTGCGCGAGGGCGTCGACACGATCTTCGGGCTGCCAGGCGGCGCGAACCTGCCGCTGTACGACGTGCTGGAGGAGGGCGGCGTAGGCATACGCCCGATCCCCGAAGGCGTCACGCCGCGCCGCTACCCGATCAAGCACTACCTCGTGAAGCACGAGCAGGCCGCAGCGCACGCCGCCGACGCCTACGCGCGCGTCACCGGCAAGCCGGGCGTCTGCTACGGCACCTCCGGTCCCGGCGCGACGAACCTCGTGACCGGCATCGCGAACGCGTTCATGGACTCGATACCGCTGGTCTGCGTGACGGGGCAGGTGATCCGCGCGCTGATCGGCCGCGACGGTTTCCAGGAAGCGGACATCCAGGGCATCACGATCCCGATCACGAAGCACA
>JBGPBZ010000052.1:0-15005 GCA_041481535.1 Dehalococcoidia bacterium
AAGATGCTGCCCTGCATGACCGTGCTCTCCGTTGCCCCCCTGCTCGGCGAGGCGATTGGGCGCATCCACACCGGCAACTCCGTCGGCGAACTGTTCAACGGCCACTAGCCGCCCGCCTGAATACAACATCACCGTTTATCCGGGCGTCTGAATCTGTGAAGCCACCGGCATCGCCGCTGCGGTATCATTACTGGGTATGCCGCACCGAATAGGGGGCGCGCTAACGTATATCTAATGTCCCCACGGCATGATGCGAAAGAAGACTAACTGATGGTCCTGGGAATCCTCAAAAACGCGTTCGGCAACTACAACGAGAAAGAGCTGAAGAAGCTCTGGCCGATCGTTAACGAAGTCAACGAGTTCGAACCCGAGATCCAGGCGCTCTCCGACGCCGAGCTTGCCGCCAAGACGGCTGAGTTCCGCGAGCGCCTGGTAGAAGGCGAGACGACGGACGATATCCTCCCGGAGGCGTTCGCCGTCTGTCGCGAGGCCGGGCGCCGCCGTCTCGGCCAGCGCCACTTCGACGTGCAGCTCGTTGGCGGCGTCGTCCTCCACCGCGGCGATATCGCGGAGATGAAAACAGGTGAAGGCAAAACCCTCACCTCGACGCTTGCGCTCTACCTGAACGGGATCGCCGGCCTGGGCTCGCACCTGATCACTGTCAACGACTACCTGGCCAAGCGCGACGCCCAGTGGATGGGCGCGATCTACCACAGCCTCGGCTTGAGCGTCGGCATCTTGCAGCACGACACTGCCTATATGTACGAGCCGACCGCCAATCGGAACGACAACAGCATGCGCTTCCTCGTCCCGTGTACGCGGCGCGAGGCGTACGGCGCGGACATCACCTACGGCACGAACAACGAGTACGGCTTCGACTACCTGCGCGACAACATGGTCAACGACCTCGAGAACGCGGTGCAGCGCACGCACACGCCGCACGCCTTCGCGATCGTCGACGAGGTGGACTCGATCCTCATCGACGAAGCGCGGACGCCGCTGATCATCTCGGGCCCAGCGGAAGAGACCGAAGAAGTCTACCGAGCGTTCGCCCGTATCATGCCGCGCATCGTCCCCGACCGCGACCTGATTATCGACCTGAAGCACAAGAGCGTCAGTCTCACCGAAGAGGGGACGAGCCTGGTTGAGCACGGTCTCGGCATCAAGAATATCTACGATCCGCAGAACTTCCGCCTCACCCGCTTCCTCGACGCGGCTCTCAAGGCGCAGTTCATGTACGAGCGCGACAAGCAGTACGTGGTCAAAGACGGCGAGATCGTCATCGTCGACGAGTTTACGGGGCGCTTGATGTACGGCAGGCGCTGGTCGGACGGCCTGCACCAGGCGGTGGAGGCGAAGGAGAACGTCAAGATTCAACGTGAGAGTGTCACGTATGCCACGATCACGCTGCAGAACTACTTCCGCCTCTACAAGAAGCTCGCTGGCATGACTGGTACGGCATACACGGAGCGCGAGGAGTTCCACCAGATATACGACCTCGACGTGATCAGCATCCCGACACACCGCGAGATGATCCGCATCGACCGGCCGGACATCATCTACAAGAACCACACCGGTAAGTGGCGCGCCGTCATCGAAGAGATCGAGGATGCGCATGCCGACGGCCGCCCGGTCCTGGTCGGCACCGTCGCCATCGAGACGTCCGAGATGCTCGCCGACCAGCTCAAGCGCACATCGACCTGCCGCCTTGAGGACTGCGGCGACTTCCACCGGGTGTGTCCGCTGAAGGAGCCCGACGTCCTCAACGCCAAGCAGCATGAGCGTGAAGGGAACATCGTCGCCGGTGCGGGCGTGATCGGCGCTGTTACCATCGCTACGAACATGGCCGGCCGTGGTACTGACATTATCCTCGGTGGCAACCCGGATAACATGGCGGAAGACATCGCCCGCAGGCGCGAATTCGATCTGATCAACGGGCCGCAAGAAGAGGCGGAGGCGATCCGCAAAGAAGCCCGCGACTCCTGGCAGGACGATCACGATCGCGTCGTCGAGGTCGGCGGGCTGCACATCATCGGCACGGAGCGACACGAAGCCCGCCGCATCGACAACCAGCTCCGGGGCCGCGCCGGCCGTCAGGGCGACCCGGGCAGCTCCCGCTTCTTCGTGGCGTTTGACGACGACCTGATGAAGCGCTTCTCGCCGGAGTGGGTGCCGAACCTGCTCGGCAAGATGGGGATGGACGACGAGACGCCGCTTGAGAGCGGGATGGTCTCGAAGGCGATCGAGTCGGCGCAGACGAAGGTCGAGGGCCACAACTTCGACATCCGCAAGCACGTCGTCCAGTACGACGACGTGATGAACCAGCACCGCGACGTCATCTACAAACAGCGCCGCCGCATCCTGGAGATGGTCCAGGGCTCCAGCGATGCAGAGCCTGAGGGCCTGAAGACGCAGATCATCGAAATGATCGACCAGGAGATTGCGCGTGTCTTCGACGCCTTCGCGCCCGGCGACGAACCCGAGGACTGGCAGATTGACAGTCTCGTCGCCGAGATGAAAAACATCATGCCGACGCCGACCGCCTGGACGCCGAAGTTCTTCGCGGACATGACGAACGAAGAGGCGCTCGAGACCGTGGTCGGCTACGCCCGCGAGCAGTACGAGAAGAAAGAAGAAGAGCTCGGCGCGGCCCGCATGCGCACTCTCGAGCAGCTCGTGCTCCTGCGCGTCATCGACCGGCTCTGGGTGTACCACCTGACGGCGCTCGAAGAGCTGCGCCAGGGCATCGGCTTAGTCGGCTACGGTCAGCTCGACCCGCTCGTCGAGTTCAAGCGCGAGGCGTTCGACATGTTCGGCCAGCTAAACGAACACATCCGGCAGAACACGGTGCGCCAGATCTACCACACGACGTTCACAGCGCCGCCACCGCCGCGGCCTGCCGTCCCCGCCAACGCGCGCGAAAGCGGCCCGTCCGAGGCTGAGGCCGCTGGAGGCATCGCCGGCGGGACGAACGGCCAGGCCAGCTCAAACAGCAAGAAGGCGCGTCAGAAAGCCCGACAGAGGGTCGAAGCGTCCGGCTCCGCCGAAGGGGTGACGCCACAACCAGCCGCAACGATGCCGAACGGCGGGCGAATCCCCGCCGGGCGCGTCGGCCGCAACGACCCGTGTCCCTGCGGCAGCGGCAAGAAGTACAAGAAGTGTCACGGGGCCGGAGGCCTCGCGGGGGTCAGCTGACATGCCCCGAACGCAGGCCGAGCCGGAGCGTGACATCGACGCCGAGGCAGAAGAGATCATCGCCCGGCTGAGGTCCGACCTGGCGACGGGGGACGCGCACTGGTTCCTCCCGCTCCTCGACGCCGTGCGCAAGTGGCCGCTCCCGGGAGAGACAGTTGGGCCGCGCCACTACCGCTACCTCGTTGGCGGCGAAGCGTTCGACTGGCTGCTGCTGGCCGAGCGCCTTCTCGGAGAAGTGCGCGACCTAGTCCCCGCCGACGAAGCCGATGCGCTCCTCTTCGACCAGAAGCTGCCGCTAGATGTCACCGACTCCGACTTGCAACAACTGCTCGGCGCGAAGTACAAGCCGCACCTCAACTTCGTCTACGGCGTGCGCGTCGAAGAGGCTTTGAACGCCGCTGTCAGCGAAGAGGTGCGCAAGGAGCGGACGGCCTCGCACCACTGGGAGAAGAACGGCCACGTTGATGACGATGTGTTCCACCGCATCTACGGCCGCACCCTCGCCGAAATGATCGCAGAGTTCCGCCAGGAGTTTTCGCTCGTTGATTCCGAACGCGTATCGCTCGCGGACCTGTCGGAGTGGCGTTACTGGTTGTTCCAGTACCGCGTGAAGATGTGCGATCCGGCCAAAGTTGCCTCCGACACGCGCAAGGGCCTCGCCTTCCTGCAGCGCGTGGAATGGGCGCACCGCTCCCGCCACGCCCCCGACGCCGAATAACGTCCGAAGCGTAGCGTAGCGCCTTCAGGCCTCCACTTGAACCCGCTGCCCATCAATCACGCGCCGCCTTTCAGTGTGCGTCCGCCCTATCGTCGACCCGCGCGCACCTCACACTTAAATAAACGTCGCGACCGGGAGCTTCGTGACGCCGCCGCTGAACGGGAAGATGCCGTCCTCCAGGAACAGCACTGTATCGAACGGCGTCGAGATATCGCTGCACATCGTATCGGCGAGAGCGTTGTAGCCGTTCACCAGCGCCGCGATGCCTAGCAACCCGGAGCGCCGAATCGCTTTTGCGGGTTCTGATTCGTACATAGCGGCAAACAGCTGGTTCAAAACCTGGTCTGGATAGCTGACGACTCCAGTCTGACCAACGGTCATCTTTGTCTCGACAATGGAGTCGAGCTGCAGCTTTGCGCCCGTGCGGTGCAAGATGTGCACGCAAGAGTCGGCCGCTTTCGAAACAGCATCTTCGAGGAGCCGCGCCACTTTGTCCCCTCGCGGAGCGTCCATCGCGGCGGCGGCGTTGAAGACCGGGAAGTAGCTGTTCCAGTTGCCGGTGGCGGCGACAAGGATGTCCGGATCGACCTGGAAGAGCTTGCGCGTCGAGCCCTTCACCTTCCCGATCACGTTCCCCTTCTCGTCCGAGGCGTACTTGTAGACGATGCTGTCCGTCGAAACCACGTACCCTCCGGTTCCGCCCACGATCACGCAGCTAGACATCGTCGTCCTCCGGCTTGCGCGCGCGGATCGAGAACAGCATCGGGATGCAGCCGTCGTGCTTCGTCAGCCGCCAGTAGTCGCCGCCGATGTGCTCCATGAACGGATACCACTGCTCCGCTGAGTGCGGGAACTCGTGCAAGAAATCGAGACGCAGGCCCGCATCAAGCAGCGCTGTCACCGTCTCGCTGATCGGATGCGACCACGTGTAGGTTGTGCGATTCTGCACCGAGGCGGTGCGGTCAGCGTACGAGCCGTCGTCGTCGAAGCGCAGTGGTTCTCCGGTCGGGAAGTACGGGAATGTCACCACGAGCTCTTCGCCTACCGGCTCGAACACACCCGCCATCGGATGAAAGTCGATGATGTAGAAGACACCGCCGGGCAGCAGGAAGTGCGCGATCACCTGCGCCCAGCGCGCCAGGTCCGGCAACCAGAAGATCGATCCGTAAGACGTGAAGACGACGTCGAACTGCCCGTCGAGGTTCTCTGGCAGCGAGTAGATGTCTGATTGGACGAACTTCGCATCGATGCCTAGCTCGGACGCGTGCGCACGCGCCACTTTGATCGCCGGCTCCGAGAAGTCGACGCCCGTGACCGACGCCCCGCGCCTCGCCCAGGAGAGCGTGTCGTTGCCAAAGTGACACTGCAGGTGAAGCAGCGACTTGCCCTGCACATCGCCCAACTCCTCCACTTCGAGCGAGTGCAACGTATCGCGCCCGGTCTTGAATCCGGCCACGTCGTACATGGCCGTCGTGAGGTGCAGGCCGACCAGCTCGTCCCGGTGCTTGCGGTTCGTCTCGGAGTACTCGTCCATCGTCGGCGAGTATATCGCGGCGGTCTTTCGAAGGCGGGCCGAAATTAACCGCGGATTTCACAGATGAACACAGATCAGACGCAGATTTGTCTCTCAAGCGCTCAATACATCTGTGCCAATCTGCGACCATCCGCGTCATCTGCGGTAAGGAAACGTTCGCTTGACCCCCGACGCCTGACCCTAGACCCTATACGCATGCCGGACGCGCCTGTCACCGCGACGCTGCTCATCTCCTGCCGGGACCAGCGCGGGCTCGTCGCCGCCGTCTCCGACTTCCTCTTCCGCAATGACGGCAACATCATCCACGCCGACCAGCACACCGATCAGGAGGAGAGCGTCTTCCTTCAGCGTGTGGAGTGGGAGCTCGACGGCTTCAAGCTCAAGCGCGATCAGATCGCCGGCGCCTTCACGCCGCTGGCCGAGCGATTCGGCATGGACTGGCGGCTGCAGTTCTCCGACTACACGCCGCGGGTCGGGCTCTTCTCATCTAAGCTTCCGCACTGCCTGTACGACCTGCTCGCGCGCTGGCGCATGGGTGAGTTCCGCGCGGAGATCCCGCTCATCATCAGCAACCACAGTGATCACGCCGACATCGCGCGCGAATTCGGGATCGCCTTCCACCACCTGCCCATCACCTCGCAGACGAAGGCGGAACAGGAGGCGCGCGCCGTCAAGCTGCTGGAAGACGCGCGGGTCGACCTGGTCGTCCTGGCGCGCTACATGCAGGTGCTGGGCGAGGGCATCGTCGGGGCGTTCTCCGGGCGCATCATCAACATCCACCATTCGTTCCTGCCAGCGTTCGCTGGGGCGCGGCCCTACCACCATGCACACGAGCGCGGTGTCAAGATCATCGGGGCCACCGCGCACTACGTGACGCCGGAGCTAGACCAGGGCCCGATCATTGAGCAGGACGTGGCGCGCGTCAGCCATCGCGACTCCGTGGACGATCTCGTGCGCAAAGGCCGCGACCTGGAGAAGACGGTCCTCGCCCGCGCCGTTGATCTCCACCTGCGCAACCGCATCCTTGTATACGGCAACAAGACCGTCGTGTTCGACTAGCAAGCACTCAGCACTGAGCGCCGGCTAGCTCAGCGAAAAGTTGCACGGTCCCGGGCTCCAGACGCCAGCCTGAAGGCGGAGCTCCGACACGATGTCCTCGGGGTTCAGGTAGCCGCTGCAGTCGAAGTCCGCAGCGCCTGAGCACTCGGGCTGGCCGAACCCTACCGATGACCTGAGCATGCCGAGGATATCGAGGCCGTCGCGGAGGCCGTCGCAGTTCGTATCGCCCAGCACCGCCTCGCTCAGTTCGATCGCCAAGTCCTCGATCGCTCCGCGTGAGCCAAACCCTCCGGCCTGGATGTGGTACTTCGTCCCTGCGTCCAGGCTGGCGAAGAGGTACGCCTCCAGTGGATCGGGCGTCTTCGCAGGCGCGGATTCGAACGGAGGTGGCGGATAGACGGTGTACCCGCACGTGACCGGTGTCGCCGTGGCGACGGTTGTTCCGCTGAAGAGGCCGAGGTCTGGGTAATCGCCGGATCCTCCGTGCGCCTCGATCTTCACGAAGACGTCGGATTGCGGCGTGAACTCGAACCACACCGATTGCTGATCGGCCCCGCATGCGCGCGACTCACCGGACTCGTGCCCTGATGCGGCGAGCGTGGAGTCACCCTCGTAGGGAAGCGCGCCGATCACTGTGGCGTTCGCGAAATCATCGTTTTCCGGCGGATTCAGCCATTCGACGGTTGCCGTGTTGGTAATGTGCTCGGCGCCCACATCCGCCGAGGCCGTGATCGTGTCGGTGCCAACGTTCGGCGCGGCATAGTTGAACTGACAGTTGCCGAAGTTGTTCGTCGTGCAGTTTCCGGTCGTTGGGTTCGCGCCGGTCACGTCGAAGCTAATCTTCGTGGCGGCGATCGGCTCGTTCGAGATCGGCTCCGTCAGTTGTGCGTACAGCGACAGCACCGTGCCGACGCGAAACTTCTCGCCGCCCGGGTCGATCATCAGAACCGGCGGGAGAATCACGTCCGGCCCGCTCGGGCAGACCACCTCGGGCGCAGTCCCCCCGGCTCCGACCTCAAACTCTGATGTCAGGCAGACTTCCGCACGCTGCGCAACGCCTCCCTGCGACGCGTCTTCGGGAAGCGGATCGCAGGCGTCGCCGATGCCATCGTGATCGTAGTCAGGCGGGTAGTTTTCGGCGAACAGCGGGCAGTTGTCTTGCTTGTTCTGATATCCGTCGCCGTCCTGGTCGCTATTAGTGTCGTTGGGGCTGGGATCGCACGAATTGGGCAACCCGTCGGAGTCCGCATCCGCTGCCTGCGACCCGCCGCCGCGCGGGTCCCATCCTGGATCGAGAGTGAACGGGCAGGGGTCCATCGTGTTCTCGACCCCGTCGCCGTCAGTGTCCCACTGGCTCCGTACGAACGACACCGCGTTGTAACCGCCGGCGCTCTGCGGGTTGCGCTTGAGCGTAACGCTGCTCTCGTTGGCTGTAGTGTCCGGGTTGTCCTGTGACGTGCCGAACACGACGGTGTTGGTGCTCAGAGGTGTGCAGAAGTCCGTGATCGCGAAAGGCACTGAAGGCGACGTCGGGTCGTTGAGGAAGACGACGACCTGGTATCCCAGGCTGGCGTCCATCTCAGGCAGCCGCGCGATCTTCGTGCCGGGTGCAAACACCACGAAGTTCACGAACGTCTGGACGCCCGCCACGAGCGTTTGCCCGTAGAGCCGCTCGATGGGCTGCAGGTTCGGGGCCAGCCGGACGAGGAACTCCGGGTAGTGATCGACGTTCTCCGGCAGGCCGTTGTTGTTGAAGTCGGGATAGCCGGAGTAGAGCGGGATGAGGTCGTGGATGTCGGTGCTAGCTTCGACCAGGTCGAAGTGCACCGGCAGGAGGGTGTTGCAGTCGCCGTTGAAGAGGCCCAGCGTCGACTCAGCGTCCAGCGTGCCCGCGATCGCGCCGTTCGGCACATCAGCGTCCGGCGCGATGTACATCTCGCTCGGCAGGAACGTTACGATCGAGTCGAAGATCGGGTCCGGCGCGTCGATCGAAAAGTCGAGGTTGATGTCCGACGCGACGCCCGGTGAGCTGTCCGCCAGCGACGCCCCAAGGTGCGGGTTGAAGGACAGGCCGTGCGCTTCGGGCGCGGAACGCAGGCCCAGCGCGCCGACGACGGCGAGGAGCACTAACGGAACAATGACGGTCCGGACAGTGCGCAGAGCGTTCGCTCCCAAGAGCTACCCCCAGATCAAGAGTGAACCAATACTCGACCCGGGAACGCCGATTGTCAATGCGCGCCGATGATACTGCCGCGGAACATGACGAGCGCCGGTGTCGCCAGCACTTCGGGGTCGGCGCGCGGGTCGTGTGCGTAGATCACCAGGTCTGCCGGCGCGCCCTCGTCCAACCCTGGCTCACCCAGGAACTCGCGGGCTGCCGTCGTCGCCGAGGCTAACGCATCTTGAGGTGGCAGGCCGAGTCTCTGAAGCGTTGCCACTTCCTGCCAGACGTTCCCCGGCGGCAGCATGTCCGTTCCGGCGAGCACGCGAACGCCGGCGGAGACGGCGGATACGAGGGCTTCCTTTGTCTTTGCGAATCCGCCACGGATCATGCGACCGTCGCCGCCAGACTCCTCCACCATCGCTAGTACGTTCGGTTCGATCGACAACGTCGGCGTCCACGCGATCCCCTTAGCTGCCATCGCCGGCAACTGCGCGGCGTCCATCGAAAATCCGTGCTCAATTGAGTCCACACCCACGACAATCGCCTGCTCTATCGCCTCCTGGCTCGTAGTATGTACGGCGACCCGAGCCCCGGCCGAGTGCACGCGCTCCACCAATTCTTGGATGACTTCAGTCGGGTAGTTCAGGCGCGTATCACTGAAATCCATCCCCAGCGCCGGCCAGTCGCCGATCAATTTCACCCATCGCGCTCCTGATCGCACTTGCTCCGCGCCGACGTCAACCAGTTCCTCTGGCGCAGTCGAACGCTGGACGCCAAAGTAGCGACCGGCCGGTGCCAACAGGTGACCCGCTGCGTGTACCGATGGTAGATCGTCGGCTTCGAGACCGATGGTCGACGCTTCGTTCAGCGTCCCGATATCGCGGAGCAGCAGGGTGCCGGACAGCAGATGGTCTCGCCGTCCGCGCTCGACGATCTCCTTGCTGCCAGGTTTGAGACCGTAGTTCCCGAAGTCCATCGTCAGGTGGACGTGACAGTCCACAAGGCCCGGCAGTACGAAACCGCCCGGTGGCCTGATCTGTTCTGCGCCGTCGATCGGTTCGAAGGTGATGCGACCGTCTTGCACCCATAGATCGCTCCGGGTGTCGCCACCCGGTAGCATCGTGCCGCGGATGTGGTAAGCGGGCATGTGCTTCGCTGTTACACCAGCCCCGCCACGTAATCGCCCATCTCGCTCGTTGACATCCCCATCTTGCCCGCGCTGAGCGACTTGATCTTGCCGCTCGCCAGCCCCTTCTCGACGGCGGCCTGCATGCCCGCGGCGGCTTTCTCTTCGCCCAGGTGCTCCAGCATCATGCGGCCGGCCTCAATCGCGGCGAGGGGGCAGATCACGTTCTGGTTGGTGTACTTGGGAGCGCTGCCGCCTATCGGCTCGAACATCGAGACGCCTTTCGGGTTGATGTTGCCGCCGGCGGCGATGCCCATCCCGCCCTGGATCATCGCGCCGAGGTCGGTGATCACGTCGCCGAACATGTTCTCGACCACGATCACGTCGAACCACTCCGGGTTCTTCACGAACCACATGCACGTCGCGTCCACGTGCGCGTACTCGCGACGGATGTCCTTGTAGTCGGCCTCGCCAACCTCGTTGAAGGCGCGCCACCAGGTGTCGTGCACGAACGTGAGCACGTTCGTTTTGCCGACGAGGTGCAGCTGCTTGTCCTTGTTCCGCTTGCGAGTGAGGTCAAAGGCGTAGCGGATCGCGCGCTCGGCGCCGAAGCGAGTCGTCAGGTGGATCTGCGTCGACACTTCTTGCGGCGTGCCTTTATACTGGAAGCCGCCCATGCCGCCGTACAACCCCTCGGTGTTCTCGCGAATCACCACGAAGTCGATGTCGTCCGGGCCTTTGTCCTTCAGCGGGCAGTCGACGCCGGCGTACAGCTTTACCGGCCGCAGGTTGATGTACTGGTCGAGCTCGAAGCGCAGCCGCAATAGCAGGTTCTTCTCGAGGATCCCCGGCTGCACGTCCGGATGCCCGATCGCGCCGAGGTAGATCGCATCGAACCCGCGCAGCTCTTCGAGCACGGAGTCCGGCAGTATGTCGCCGGTCGCTATGTAGCGGTCGCCGCCCAGGTCGTAGTGCTCCAGGTCTAGCTTGAAGCCGCCCTTGCTCTGCGCCGCCTCCAGCACCTTCAGTCCTTCGCGGATTACCTCCGGCCCCGTCCCGTCGCCCGGCAGCACCGCTATCCGATATCGCTTGTCCTTAGCCATGCGTGTACACTCGCCTTCCTAGGAAATCGTGGTCGAGTCTAGCACGCGGGGGGCTTAGCGGTACCCCACCGTCGGATCAGGCGTAGCCGTGGGCGGTTCAGGCGTGGCGAAGTTGACGATTGCCGCGCTGGTGCATGCCGGCACACTTGCGCCAGCCAAATCAATTCTGCCGCCGCTATCGGGAAGCTCTATCGCCAGCTTCGTCCAATCACCCGGGCAAGACTTGCCAGCGAATGCCGGGCTTCCGTAAGTCACCGTGAGTCCTGCTGAAAACGGACCATTTGAGGTTTGAGGCACGGGTTGCGCTTCTAGGACTATCACTGCGTTCAGGCAGCTACCATTCAATCTGCAGGGTGGCATCACTGTCGATTCCCCAGTCTCGGAGATTAGGACTAAGCTTGGCACTCCCCGCACTCTGCACGCGTCCACGGACAGATTCGCTACCCGGAAGTAAAGCAACACGTTGCCGACGGCTCCCTGGCTGCCTGCGAACTGCACGACAAGATCCTCGGCGTTACATGCGCGGATCGCCAGCACGCTCGGGTCGGGCGTTGGCACCGGCGTCGGCGAGAACGTTGGCGCAGCCGTCGTCGGTGACGGGGCATGGTAGACGGGCGTCGGTATCGGGCTCGCCGTTGGCGTCGCGCCGTCCCCACCCGAGCAGGCGACTCCGTAAGCGACGATCGCCACGACTGCTACAACAAACCAGGGCCGAGCCTTCATCTGCCTTCCAACGCCGGCGCCCGCACCCGCGATACGCACGACGGCACTCTTCTTGTTCCTAGTTCCCGGTTCCCTGTTCCTCCTCGCGCTCCGGCAGCGGCGTCAACTCCTGCCGGGCCAGCTCGCTGAAGAGGCCACGGAACCCGATGAGGCCAGTCAGCGCGTAAACGAAAAGCAGCGGCCAGGAGCGGATGCGACGCAGGTTGCTGACGCCGAGGTTCGCGAACAGCATCCAGACCGTCGCGATCAGTCCGGGCACGAACCAGATCACGGCGAAAGTCCCGGCCAGGAGGCGCAGCGGCGTCTTTCTGAAGCCGATGCCGCGGTCGATGATCACGAGCCAGAACACGCTTACGAAGCCAGCGACGCCGAGCGTGCGCTCGCCGATGCTGGCTTCGTTCGCGCGCCACATCGTGAAGAACGAATTGATCAGCGCGATCAGCGTGTTGCGGCCGCGGGCCTCTGTCTTGCGCTCGGCGTCCTCCTCAGTGAAGTCGTAGACTTCGTCCTCCATCTTGCGGCCGATGCTGCGAATACGGGCCCAGAGGCTGCGGATCGGGTCCAGGTCTTGAGGTCGATCGCTCACGCCGGCACCTCGTCGAGGTCTTGCTGGTAGACGGGGTTGTAGCAGGCGATCAAGTGGTCTTCGCTGTCGATCGGCCCCAGCGCCGGCATCGGGTCGATCCGGCAGACGCTTGTCGCCTTCGGGCAGCGCGGCACGAACGGGCACTCCGACGGCAAGTCGAGCAGCGACGGTGGCGTTCCCTTGATCACCGCGAGCCGCCGGTCGTCGTCGCGGTCCCAGCGCGGACGGCTGGCCAGCAGCGACCACGTATACGGGTGGCGCGGCAGGCTGAACAGGGTCTGCGCGTCCCCCTGCTCCACGACGTAGCCTGCGTACATCACGGCGACGCTGTCCGCCATTTGGGCGACGACGCCGAGGTCGTGCGTGATCAGGAGTATCGCGGTGTCTTGCTGGCGCTGCAGCTTCGTCAGGTCGTCGAGTATCGCCGCCTGCACCGTGACGTCCAGCGCCGACGTTGGCTCGTCCAGGATCAGCACCTGGGGCTTGAGCGCCGTCGCAATCGCGATCATTACGCGCTGTGCCATACCGCCGGAGAGCTGGAACGGGTACCGCTTGGCGACTTCGTCCGGCTCCGGCAGGCCCATCTCCGCGAGCACCTCAACGCTGCGGCGTTTGGATTCCTTTCGTGACAACTGCAGATGGTTGGTTATGATCTCCTCCACCTGCTGCCCGACGCTGAGCACGGGATTCAGTCCCGTGGACGCGTCCTGGAAAACGATGGCGACCTCTTTGCCGCGCACCTTCCGCATCTCGTCCGGCGGCAGCGTCAGCAGATCGCGTCCCTTGAAGTCGACGCGGCCGCCGGTCACGCTCCCTGGGTGGGGCAGCAGCCCCAGCAGCGCCAGCCCGATTGACGTCTTCCCAGAGCCGCTCTCGCCGGTGAGCACGAGCGTTCTCCCGCGCTCAAGCGACAGCGAAACGCCGTTGACAGCGCTAACGATGCCGTCGGGCGTGACGAACTCGGCGCGGAGGTCCCGGACCTGGAGGATGGGGTGGTTCACAGATGCCTTTCGCGTGGCTGAACGAGGGCGGGCGGTACGGGAATTATATCAGGCGGAGCGGTTCGGGACGCTGTAAGGACGTCCGCCGCGGCGGACGGCCTTACGTGGTCCGTCGATTCTTGTCAGTTGTTCATCGGCCGAAAGGCCGCGATCACCCGTCCCTGAACGACAACGTTGGACGCGTCCGTGTAGATCGGCTGCATCGTCTCGTTGGCCGGCTGGAGGCGGACGCGGTCGCCCTCACGGTAGAACTTCTTGAGCGTTGCCTCCTGCTCCTTCTCGAGCCAGGCGGCCACCATCTCGCCCTGCTTGGCTTCGCTGGTCGCTTCCATCAGCACGACGTCGCCGTCGTTCACAAGCGCGTCGATCATCGAGGTGCCCTTGACCCGCAGGGCGTAGACATCCTCGCGGTTGCCGAGCATCTCCTGCGAGACGTCGATCGTGTCCTCGGAGTCGATATTGTCGGCGGAAGGGACCGGGATCGGCTGCCCGGCTGCAATCGTGCCGATGATCGGCACCGTGGCGATGCGGCCGCGCTTCGTCCCGCCGTGCGTCACCTCGATTGCACGGGAGACTTCGCGGTCGCGTTTGATGTAGCCGCTCTTCTCCAAAATGCGCAGGTTGTAGTCGACGACCGACGTCGAGCTGATCCCGCAAGCTTCCTGGATCTGCCGTATGCTCGGCGGGTAGTCGTGACCGTCGATGAAGTCCCGGATGTATTCGAAGATCTTGCGTTGTTTGCCTGATAGATCTTTCATTTAGGCCCTCCGTCGCGGTGCGAACCTATGTTCGTGCACCTTGATTCAGGCTAGAGACCATTTGTTCGGTTGTCAATACGCTTGTGTCATGCGCTACAATCCGCCTCGATGCCGATTTTCGCTCTAAGCCAAGCAGGAGTTCACGATGCCCGCCGGCCTCGAAGATGTGAGAATGCCGATGCCTGAAGACGAAGGACCGAAGAAAGCCTTGGTCATATCCGCCCACCCGGACGACTCCGAGTTCGGGGTTGCCGGGACGTCGTATCTGTGGACAAAACAGGAGTGGGAGTTCACCTACTGCATCTGCACAGACGGCTCCAAGGGCAGCGAAGACCCCAAAATGACCAAGGATGTGCTCGTCCCGCTGCGCAAGCAAGAGCAGAAGGCCGCGGCTGCGGTCCTCGGCGTGAAAGAGGTCATGTTCCTGGACCACGTGGACGGCGAGCTCAACTACAATCGCGACTTCCTGAAGGAGATCGTGCGCGTTATCCGAACACTCAAGCCGTACGCCGTCTTCAGCCACGACCCCGGCCAGATCGTGCGCAACATGTTCATCAACCACCCGGACCACCGCGCCACCGGCGAGATCGTCCTCGACGCCGTCTACCCGATGGCCCGCAACCGCCCCACCTTCCCCGAGCTGCTGGACGAGGGCCTGGAGCCGTTCAGCGTGAAAGAGGTCTACCTCTGGACCGCCTCGGAGACGAACTTCGATGTGGACATAACAGACGTGCTGGATGTGAAGTTTGAGGCGCTGAGCAAGCACGCCAGCCAGCTCGAAGACTTCGAGGGGCTTAAAGACCGCCTCAAGATGTTCTGGCGCGACACGGACGGCCGCTACAAAGAGCGCTTCCGGCGCATCATGCTCCCCTTCTAGCCGAATGCTCTACTGTCGCTTCGAGCACGCCGGCCGCACCGCGTACGGCATCGTCGACGGCGACCAGGTGACTCCGCTAGACGTTGATCTCTTCGGCGATCACAAGCCGTCGGGCAAGCCCGCTCCGCTCGCTGACGTTCGCCTTCTCGCTCCAGTCTTAC
>JBGPBZ010000053.1:0-14936 GCA_041481535.1 Dehalococcoidia bacterium
AGGAGCGGGTTCTCGGTGACCGGAAAGGATGCATGCCGACCCACAGGTGAGGAGTCCTTCTCGGCCGTCCTGCAACGGCTCATGAACGCTCGCGGGATGTCCGCGCCCCGTCTGGCCCGATCGCTCGTGGCTCGACAGCGCCTATGTCTGGCGCCGACCGCCGGCTCTATGGTCGCCCACCTGGAAATTGCGAGGACTAAAGGCCGCCCGCTATTAAAGATTGGACGCCTATCCTTTAATAAGGACGTTTCTTATTAAAGCGATCGCTCGTTCGGGCGTTGTGCGTGTTGAATTGGGGCCGCAGAAGACTTTTAGAGCGAAATTGGTGAAAACAGCCCTAAATTGGCGTCATTTGACGGATTTCTGGGAGTGTTCTTAGAGCGACGACTGTCATAGTTCGCCTCGAGTGGTTACATGACGACTGGAAGAGTAGCGAGCCGGAACGAAAATTCTTGGGCCAAGACATCCATGGGCTCCGGAAGCGACCGAGCAGTTCACGTGCCATGGGAAAAGGCATTGGCTGCGCCCTGATGGATACGCTGAGGTTGAGCTGAACGGCGCTATCCGCCGCATCTTCCTGGAATGGGACAGGGGAACTACCCGCCGTAAGGTCACGCCTCAACGTGAGAGCGTCATCTGGCGTTTCGTGGACAGTGCGTTCGGCTCCCATCAGGCAACGGCCGGAGTGCTCACGAGTATCGACTCGCTTCTCGACCGACTCGGTCCGCTGGCCACGATCTGGCGATCGTCTGACTCGACGCACCAACTCTCTTGGCCAACCGCTCAATCGCCCGGCGGTGCTGGATAACACCGACCCGGTCCTCGGCGAGCCGGCCTCGTTGAGGGTGGTTGAATATGACAGAACGCGCACTAGCAAGGATCTCCGATGGCGCCAGCACCGATGAAGGCAGCGTGGTCGCGACTCCCGGACCGGACCGATACGCGGCAGACTATTGCGAATCTCCGACCGGACGATTCGTCGGTTGGTGCGAGGCGATGCGATCCCCCCTTCGCGCGGGCCAGCACACTCGCTTCGTCCGCGCAGAACTGACGTCGTGGGCGATCAACAGGCCGTACCGATAGTGACTAACCGGCCGCGCCCAAAGAGGCAGCCGATCGCGCCGCGGCGACCTCTCAGTGACGCTGCGCCAGTGTCGGCGAAGGTTACGACACCCCCAGCATTGGCATTAATGATGGTATCCGCGAAAGTGCCGGAAAGCGGACTCAAGCCTGGACGGAGTTCTCAAGATGCGGTCGTGGAAGTTTGGTTGGAAGAACTGGCCCAAGTGGTCACGGCGATCTTGACTCGCCGGTCGCCGCGCGGCGATCATGGACTCCACCCAGACGAGGAGGACAGACACGAAGGCCGGTAGCTATTCCCGGGTCAGCACAGAAGAGCAGGTCCAGGGCCTGAGCCTCAGCGCCCAGCAGCGCGGCATCCGCGAATATTGTGCCGCCAAAGGCTGGGACATCCCCGAGGAGTTCGTTGACGAGGGTCGGTCGGCACGCTCAGAAGCGATCGAGAGGCGGCCCGCGCTGCAATCTCTGTTGGACGCGTGTGAGAGGCGGGAACTCGATGTGGTGGTCGTCTACTCCCTTGATCGTTGGGCGCGGAACTTAATGGCGACCCTCCAGACCTTCGGCCAGCTGGCGAAAGCCGGAGTGGCCTTCGCCTCGGTCACCGAGAGCATCGATTACACCACTCCAGAGGGCCGGCTCTTCGTGGCGATGCTTGGTGCCTTCGCCCAGTACTTCTCTGACAACCTAGCAAAGCACACGAGCAAGGGTATCGCGGAGCGCGTACATCAGGGGAGGCCCGCCGGGCCGATTCCTTTCGGGTACGAGAAGGGCGGGGATGGCACCGTTCTCCCGGTAGAAGCCGAGGCGGGTGCCGTGAAACAGGTTTTTCGCCTTCGGGCCTCGGGGCAGACAACCGGTCACATCGCAACCTGGCTGAACGGCCAGGAGTTCCGCACACGTCAGAGCCGTCTCTTCACCAATTTCGCCATTCGCGACGTGCTCAAAAACCCGTTCTACACAGGGCGTCTAAATTTCAAGGGCGATATCTACAGCGGCGCCCATGAGGGCATTATCGACATAGCTCTTTACGAGACTGTTCGGGCTCTCAGACAACCTAGAACCAGGAGTGGGCAGGTGAAGCACTACCTGCTGAAAGGACTGGCTCGCTGCGTCCGCTGCGGGGCCCTACTGTGGAGTTGCACCAACTCCCGGGGACACGATTATTACAGGCACTGGAGCGGGTATGGCGACTGCCCCGTGGGCAATAGGATGGTGCCTTGTACCGTCATTGACGCTCAACTGGAGCGATTGGTAGGCGCCCTTCGGATGGAGGAGGACTGGCGGGAGAACGTTATTGAGCGCGTCATCGCCCTCAGTGAGCGCGAGCGCATCGCTGGAGACCGCCGCCAGTGCGAGGATAGGTTGCGCAGGCTGACAAGAGCCTACGTCGACGGGATGATAGCCGACAAGGCGTACGAGGCCGAGAGCCGCCGCCTCAAGGAGCGCGTCGCTTCTTTGAACGTGCCGGAGGCGGATACTGCGTTAGAGGCTGGGGAGCTGCTGGCTGAGATGCGGACGCTCTGGCGGGAAGCTACTGGGGAAGAGCGATACAAGCTTCTCACCGGAATGCTAGAAGCCTGCCATATCGACGTGCCTTCCCGGCTGCTGGCCGGCATCACGCCGAAGGGTCCCTTCCGGCAGGCGTTTAGTGCCTTGGAGGGCGAACTTCTAGTCCCGCCCGAAGAGACCCGTGAGTGGACGTTATGGTGGAGACGGAGGGGAATCGAACCCCTCGTCCAGAAGAAAGCCAACCCGAATATCCTACAAGCTTAGCCGACGATTTAATCTCGCTCTGCGTACCGCCGTGGGCAACGTAACCGCAGCGCCATCCGGTAAGTCTTAGGCCCTCTCGTACCGGAACCAGGAGGGCAGCACCCCGACATTGTTTCGCCTGAACTCCGCCCACCGGGGTGAGGCCTGAGTCAGACGTCGCTAGCTAATTAAGCTGCGAGAGCGTACTGGTTAGTATTGCCTGTTGCGTTTTGCCAGTCGATTTACGAGTTCTGGCGCACTCGGCTTGCAATCCGGACCGCACCTTCCCTGTCGAAACCTTGCGTCCCCGTGCACAACAAATTATAGCACAAATGAGCGAGTACGAAGGCCTAGAACACTCCGAGCAAGATCAGCGCTACCGGTATCCCGAGCGCGACAACGATGCCCAGCGTCACCACCAAATCCATTGGCGCGCTTCCAGCCATCCGCTTCAACTCCTTCCGGGGCTCTCGTTGCAGCGCTTCCTCCGCGGCCGAAAGCTTCATAAACACCGAGAAGCGGTCCCAATCGTTCATCGCACCACAATTATACGCCCGAACTGCAAGACCAGCAGCGGCCGATCTGTCATCCAGACGAAGGAAGGATCCGGCGGGGCGGGACCAACGCCCGACCGCGAACGACGCGCTTGCCTACGGCCAAAGAGTCCCGAACGGTTTGTGGGTTTGAAGGTTTGTCGGTTTGCCTACCCGGCCGCCTTCGCCGCTTCCGCCACCTTCGCGAAAGCGCCCGCATCCCGCACCGCCAACTCCGCCAGCTGCTTTCGGTCCATCTCAACGCCGACCTTGTGCAACCCCGACATCAGCCGCGAGTAGCTGAGCCCGTTCAGGCGGGCCGCCGCATTGATCCGCTGGATCCACAGCCGCCGAAAGTCGCCCTTGCGGTCGCGCCGGTGCACATAGGCGTACCGCAGCGCGTGCATGACCGACTCGTTCGCCTGGCGGAACAGCTTATGGCGACGGCCCCGGTGGCCCTTCGCCATCTTGATGATCTTCTTGTGTCGGCGGTGAGTGACTACGCCGCCCTTTGCACGTGGCATGGTTATTTTCTCCCGTAGGGCATGAGGACCCGCAGGCGCTTCTTGAAGTGCGGCGATAGCTCAACCCGGCCTGACATATCGCGCAGAGTCTGACCGCGCTTTTTGCCGCGGAAGTTGTTGATGCCGATCCGGCGGTGCATAAACTTGCCCGTCCCGGTGATCTTGAACCGGGCCTTCGCGCCAGAGTGCGTCTTCATCTTGTACTTAGCCAACTGGTTCCTCTTTTTTCGTCTCCGCTGCTTGCGCTGGCGGCGGTTCTTCCGCCGTCGGTGCTGGATTCGCTTCCGTCACCGGAGCCTCTGCCGTCGGCGCTGGCTTAGCTTCTGGCGCCGGGGCCGCTGAGGCCGTCGCGCCGTTCATGTCAACCTTCGCCGCCGCTGGCTTCGGTGCCGGCTTCTTGACCGTCGGGATCAGGATCACGGAGAGGAATCGTCCCTCCATGCCCGGCTGCTTTTCGATGATCGCGATTTCCTTCAAAGGCGCCAGCGCCTTGTCCAGTACTTCGCGTCCGACTTCCGGGTGGGAGAGCTCGCGTCCGCGGAACATCACGGAGAGCTTCACCTTGTCGCCCTCCGCGAGCAGCCGCTCGACGATCCTCACCTTCAGGTCGATATCATGTTTTCCGGTCCGCGGCCGCAGGCGCACCTCGTGGATCATCGTCCCCTTCTGGTGCTTGCGGCCTTCGCGCTCCTTCTTCGCCTGCTCGTACTTCCACTTCCCGTAGTCCAGGATGCGGCAGACAGGCGGGTTAGAGTTACCGTCGACCTCTACGAGGTCGAGGCCGGCTTCGCGAGCGCGGCCCATAGCGTCAGCGAACGTGATTACGCCGTAGTTCTCACCCGTGCCACCAATGAGGCGCACCTCTTTCGAGCGAATCCGTTCGTTCGTACGAAGCTCTCGGGCGATGGTCTAGTTCTCCTCAGTTCTGCTTAACGCCATGTGTCGGAATAGTAGCACAATCGCTTAAACACCTACAATTGCCCGGCCGTCACCCCGCACGTAGCGGAGTGCCTTCAGGCCTCTACCTCATACAAACCTCCTAACACTAACCTTCCCCCAACCAGCGACTAACCGATTGCTCCGCTCCCACGCACAGGGGTCAGGGGTGAGGGCCCTCCGCCGCTCGATCCTCCGCCCGCTCATACCCAATACAGGCCAGCACGGGCAGCGCCGGGTACTTGCGGAACCGCTCATCCGTCTCCGAGCGCTTGCACAGATAGAAGCGGCTCCCCCGCGCGCTCTCCACCACCCGCGCGAACGCGCACGTCTCACACAGCCCAGCTTTCGATGTCATATCACCGCCCAACTGTGCTCAACCGCTAGAAGGCAGGTGGCCAGGCAGCCCCGTTCGTCCTGAGGAATCGAAGAACCGCACAACCGCCAGCGAAGACTGAGAAATCGAAGTCGTAGCGCTCCCAAGAAGGGGCGTTCCCCAACCAGCCCGACCGATCGCCCCTCGCCCGCACACGCTTGTCCGACCCGGAGGAGGGGGTGAGGCCTCGCCCTCGGCCGCGATGACCAACGTCCACGGTTTGTCAGTTTGTCGGTTTGTGGGTTTGTCCGTCGATCACCTTCCGGTCCACCTCATCCTTCATCCGCGCCATCACATCTGCAATCGGCAGCGCCTTCAGGTCTTCCCCGCTGCGCAGCCTGACCGCCGCCGCGTGCGCCTCCGCCTCGCGGTCGCCGACGACCAGCATGTACGGCACCTTCTGCAGCTGCGCGTCGCGGATCTTCGCCTGCATGCGCTCACTCCGCTCGTCCACTTCCACGCGGAACCCGGAGGTGCGCAGCTCCTTCGCCACCACCTGCGCGTACTCGATGTGACGGTCCGCGATCGGGATGACCGTCGCCTGCACCGGCGCCAGCCACAGCGGGAACGCTCCCGCATACAACTCGATGAGGTACGCCATCATCCGCTCCATCGTGCTGATCACGCCGCGGTGGATGATCACCGGCCGGTGCTCGCCGCTGTCCTCGCCGATGTACTTCAGCTCGAACTGCGCTGGCAGGTGGAAGTCTATCTGTATCGTCGAGATCGTCTCCTCGCGCCCAATCCAGTCGCGGATCTGGATGTCGACTTTCGGGCCGTAGAACGCAGCCTCGCCCTCCGCCTCGTAGAACGGCAGCCCTAGCTCCGTCATCGCCTCGCGCAGCATTCGCTCGCCCAGCTCCCACATCTCGTCGTTCTGCACATACTTCTCCGTATCCTTCGGATCACGCAGCGACAGGCGATACGAGTAGTCGGTGATGCCGAGGTCTTTGTATGCCCGCTCGACGAGCTGCATGACTTCGGCGAACTCCGGCTTGATCTGGTCCGGCGTGATGAAGATGTGCGCGTCGTTCAGCGCCATCGCTCGGACGCGACTGAGCCCTCCAACCACGCCCGACTTCTCGTAGCGGTACATCGTCCCGATCTCGGCGATCTTCAAGGGCAGGTCACGGTAGCTATGTAGAGCGTTCTCGTAGACCAGGATGTGGTGCGGGCAGTTCATCGGTCGCAGCACCAGCTCTTCGTGCTCCAGCGGCATCGCCGGGTACATGGCGTCCTGGTAGTGGTCCCAGTGTCCGGACCGCTTGTAGAGGTCTACCTTGCCTAGATCCGGTGACTTCACATGCTGGTACCCCAGTTCCCGCTCGATCCCCATGATGTACTCCTCCAGCAAGCGACGGATCGTGGCGCCCTTCGGGAGGAGAATCGGGAGCCCGGAGCCGAGCAGCTCGCTCGACATAAAGAGCCCGAGTTCGCGGCCGAGCTTGCGGTGGTCGCGGTGTTCGAACTCCTCCAGGCGTCGGAGGTACTCGTCCAGTTCCTCCTTCGTGTCGAACAGCGCGCCGTAGATGCGCTGCAGCATCGGGTTCTTCTCTGAGCCGCGCCAGTACGCACCAGCCACCGACATCAGCTTGAAGTCGGGCACCTCACCCGTGCGCTCGACGTGCGGCCCCTGGCACAGGTCGACGAAATCGCCCTGCTTGTACAGCCCGACCTCCGCGTCCTCAATGTCGCGTATCAGCTCGAGCTTGTACGGCTGCCCCGCGAACTCCTTCGCCGCCTGCTCCTTCGAGATTTGCGACGCCTCAAACGCCACGTTCGAGGCGATGCGCTTCCGCATCCGCTCCTCGATGTCCGGCAGGTCCTCCGTGCTCAGTGCGTGCGGCAACTCAAAGTCGTAGTAAAACCCGGTATCGATCGGCGGCCCGATCCCCAGCTTCGCTTCCGGGAACATGTCGGTGACCGCCTCCGCCATGATGTGCGCGGCCGAGTGCCGCTTGCGCTCCAGGCGCTCTTCCTTCGCCATATCTTTCAAATTCGGCATGTCATTCCTTTGCAGTAACTCAAACCTGGACGATGTCGTCTTCGGCCGCCCGCCCTCAAGCGGACGGCCACCGCGTCGCGGTCGTCATCGTCCCTTCGCGGGACCGGCAACGAGCAGCCTCTGGCGTCGACTGAATGCCCCTCGCCTGCCGCAGCGGGAGAGGGGTTAGGGGTGAGGGAACCATCACTGCTGGTTCCCGGCGTCCTTCCCGAACCGGTACAGCAGCCAGTAGTGGACCACCAGCAGACCAGCACCCAGCGCTCCCATAAAGAACATCACCACAAACAGCCCCCACTTCCCGTCCGACACCGCGACCACGCCGAACAGCACCGCCGCCAGGATCATCGTGAACGGCACCAGCCACATCCACACGCGCAGAATCCGCATCGAAAGCGTGTTCCCGCCGACCACATTCATGTTCTTGTTCTGCTGCTGCATGGTTCGTATCCTATCCCCAATTTCCAACAAAAACGCCCCGCGTCCGTTGTTGGGACGGGGGCGATCCGTGGTTCCACCCAGCTTCCTCGACCCGGCGGTCGAGCTTCGTTTGGCCGCTAACGGGTGCCTCCGGTGGCGCTCATCGCGCCCGGCTCGCGGGTGGTCTTCGCCTCGGCAGAGGGACGGCTCGCTTACACCTGTCCGCCCTGGCGGATCAGCTCGCCTCTCTGGTGACCGTACCGTGGTTACTCGTCCCGGTCGTCGCCTCTCTTCGCTTGTACGGAAGATGGTAGCGCGGGGCCCGTGCGCGGTCAATCGAGCGCAGGCCTTCACAAGTTCTCCACATCTGTGTAGAATTGCGCCCACTGCACCCGAGGGGTTCCCCGCCTTGAATAGAGTTTGCCTTCCCGCCATCATCGCCGCTCTTGCGCTCGCGCTGTGCATCTTCACGTCCGGCGACGCGAGCGATGAGCACATCGTCAACGGTGGCCTCGAAACGGGCGATGCGTTCGCCTGGACGACCGTCGATTCCAGCCTTCAGGCCGTGCCCGTACCGCATACCGGGACCTGGGCCGGCCAGCTTTCGTCTGACGGTGCCAACGCTGCGATCCAGGCTCGCCAGAACTTCTTCTTCCTGCCAGGTCAGGAGTACAACTTCTCCGGATGGTTCGTTCTGAGCGATGCGACCACCACCGTCGCCTTGCGGCTTGTCTGGTTGGACCCGAACGACGAAATCGCCGGCAACAACCAGACGGAGCCCCTGACGTTTAGTGAAAGCACCTACACCTTCCTCACCACCGGGACAGTTGTACCACCGATCGGCGCCACGCGCGTCCAGGCGGAAATCCTCGGCGAAGGGCTCCCGCCGGCTACAGCATCTACTTCGACGACATCTCCCTCATCAGCGATCCGATCCCGGCCACCGACACGCCGCCACCCACCGCCCCTCCCGCACCCACCGATACGCCACCGCCCACCGGCGCTCCCACGAACCAGCCGACCTCGCCTCCAACACCCAAGCCCACTCCGACACCAACACCCTCACCCACACCCAAGGCAACGCCGACTCCCCTTCGCACGCCGATCCCAACGCCCGAGGAGCCGCGCGTCTTCCAGCAGCTCACAAACGGATCCTTCGAACAGTTGCGAGATGACGGCACGGCCTACGGCTGGCGGAAGATCGGCGGCGAGATCGGTTCTTCTCTGCGGACCCATTCGGGACGAAGGTCTCTGTCTCTGGCCTCCGACACAACTTCCACGAAGTGGGCCTACCAGATCGTCACCGTGCAACCGGGCGCCTACTATCGCGCGTCGGCCTACGCCATGGAGACGATGCTCGGAGACGTCTTCCTCCGCATCTCCTGGTATGCGACGGACGACGGCAGTGGCGAAGCCATCTCGTCCGACGACTCGACCACAGCCGTCTCGCACAGCGCGAACGAATTCGCGTACCTCCAGACCGATCCGATCGAGGCTCCGTCGTCGGCCCGCTCCGCTGCCGTTCGCTTGATGTTCCGACCCAGCGGCGCGGCGGAAGCGACCGCCTATTTCGACGACGCCTCGTTCGATCGTGTCCCCGCTCCCACTGATCAGCCCCTCACCCCTTCGCCCGAACCGACAGCAGCTCTAACGGCCGAGCCGACGTCTCCATCGAACACCACTCCGCCCGGCACGCCGTCTTCATCTCGCACCGCCACGCCGGCCCGAACACCAACGCCCACGCCCACACGCTCGCCAAGTCCGACCGCGCTCGCGGGCTCTCCCACGCCGGTCCCTGAGCCCAGCTTCTTCGCCGCTCTCGTCAACGGTGGGTTCGAGGAGCCAAGAGAAGACGGCACACCATACGGCGGCACAAGGTCGGTGGTGAGATCGCCGTCTCCGACGAACAACGGATCGAGGGGAGCCTCGCGTTGTCGCTTTTGTCGACCACCGAAGCCACGAAGTGGGCGTATCAGTCCGTCACCGTCCAGCCTGGGGCTTACTACGACGCCGAGTCCTGGGCGATGAACGCCTCCGGCGGCGACACCCTCCTTCTCCGCGTCTCCTGGTACGCCAGCGATGACGGCGATGGCGCTTCGATCGACTCGTCCGACTCCACGGCGAGCGTCACCGGCCCAGCCCCTGGCTTCCGTCTGCTCTCTACCGGCGCAATTCGTGCTCCTGAGGCTGCCCACTCAGCGCGAGTCCGCCTTCTCCTCCAGCCGGCCGGCGGTGACCCAACACATGCCTTCTTCGACGACGTCCACTTCGATCGCGTCACCGCGCCGAGCGCCGCCAATCACGGTGGGGCAGTGTCATCGCAAACCTCCGGCGGGACAACGGCGAACGAGAATGGCGCCGCCTCAACCGACCCAGCTGTGCTCGGACTCCAGTCGACACCGGGCGGGCCGGCGCACGTCACATCCGTTCCAGGGGCGATCGTGACCACACCACCCAGCGGCGGCGGCTCTTTCCCCTGGCTCACGCTGATGATCGCCGTCCCCGCGCTCGGGATCGGCGCCTTCGCAGCCGAGGAAACCGTTCGTTACCGGCGTCGCCGCCGGACGCCCGTCAGCCCCGAAGACTAACTCGATTCGTTAATTCGTTCCGCCAAAGGCCATTCGTTGACGGCGCCCGTCTATAATCGACCACGATGAGTGAGCGCGTTGCCGCAGCGGGTCGGGACGTCGCGGCCGGTCACAGGCCGGGCCTCATCGCCGTGGACGGATCCGCCGCCTCCGGCAAGAGCACCGTCGGCCGCCTCCTCGCCCGCCGCCTCGGCTACCGCTTCCTCGACACCGGCATCATGTATCGTGCCATCACCTGGGCCGCCCTCGACCGCGCCATCGACGTGCACGACGGCGATGCGCTGACCCGCCTCGCCTCCACCATCGATATGAGAGTCGACTTGCCCGAGGCGCAAAGTCCCGACGAAGCCCGCATCATCATCGACAGTCA
Source organism: Dehalococcoidia bacterium (assembly GCA_041481535.1). Classification (GTDB taxonomy): domain Bacteria; phylum Chloroflexota; class Dehalococcoidia; order SM23-28-2; family RBG-16-64-32; genus DATKKM01. The sequence goes on from JBGPBZ010000053.1 coordinate 10,582, forward strand.
CGACGTCACCGGCCTGCTCCGCTCCCCCGAAGTCGACGAAAACGTCTCCTTCGTCTCCCGCGTCGCCGGCGTGCGTCACGCCCTCGTCATGCGCCAGCAAAAGATCGCGATGAACGGGCGCATCGTCATGGCCGGCCGCGACATCGGTACCGTCGTTCTCCCGGACGCCGAGCTCAAGATCTTCCTCGACGCCTCGCCCGAAGAGCGCGCCCGCCGCCGCCACGCCGACTTCGTGCGCTCCGGCCGCCAGGCCACCGAGGACGCCGTCTTCCAGGACCTGCGCCGGCGCGACCAGCTCGACAGCCAGCGTGACATCTCGCCCCAGCGACCGGCCGACGACGCCGTCTACATCACCACCGACGGCATGACCAGCGAAGACGTGCTCGACCGCGTGATCAGGCTGGTGGGGCGATGATTAGATTCCTCCACACCATCTTCTACTGGGCGAACGTCGCATGGATGCGCGCGATCCTCTTCTTCGACACCAGCCGCGACGTCAAAGGCAAGGAGAACCTCCCGCGCAAAGGCCCGCTGATCCTCGTCTCCAATCACCTCAACAACGCCGATCCACCCATCATCAGCTCCGTCACGCCGCGCCAGATATCGTTCCTCACCAAGCAAGAGTGGTTTAAGACCCCGGTCGTTGGCACGATGTTCAAGATGGGCGGCATGATTCCCGTCCGCCGCTTCGCCGCCGATCTTCACGCCCTGCGCGCCGCACAGAAGTTGCTGGAAAGCGGCGGTTGTCTCGGCATGTTCGCCGAGGGCACCCGCAGCAAAGACGGCGTCATGCACGAAGCCGAGCCCGGCACTGCGCTCATCGCCTTGCGCACCGGAGCGCCGATTCAGCCCGTCGCCATCTGGGGCACCGAAATCGTCAAACTCCCGAAAGACATGCTCTTCTCCCGCACCAAGGTCCATGTGCGCTACGGCAAGCCCTTCACGCTCCCGCGGCCCCAGCGCATCACGCGTGAGGACGTTGAGCGCGGCACCGAGACTATAATGAAATCGATAGCAGCCTTGCTCCCGGAAAAGTACCGGGGCTTCTACGCCGACGACAAGACTTCAGTGCGAAAAGTGAGCGCTGGCGACTGAAGGGAAACCTGTAGTGGAGATTCTCCTGGCGAAAGACATGGGCTTCTGCTGGGGCGTCCGACGAGCAATCGACATAATGGAACACGCCGCAGACCAGTACGGCGAGATCATCAGCGTCGGCCCCATCGTCCACAACCCTCAGGTCGTCAGCGACCTCGAGTCGAAGGGCGTGCACACCGGTAAGCCCAAGGACGCCTCGCGGCCCGTCGCCATCACAGCCCACGGCGTCGGCCCCCAGGTGCTCGAAGAAGTCCGCGCCACCGGAGCAGAGGTCATCGACGGCACCTGCCCGATCGTCACTCGCTCCCAGCGCTGGGCGAAGCGCATGGCCGAGCAGGGCTTTAGCGTCCTCGTCTTCGGCGACCCGGACCACAGAGAGGTGCTCGGCGTCATCGCCTGGGCCGGCGACAAAGCGATCCCCATTCGTGACGGCGAGCCGCTGCCGGACCCGTTCCCGAACCGCGTCGCGCTCATCTCCCAGACAACCCAAACCCCTGAGCGCTTCGCAGAATTCGTCTCACAGGTGATGACCGAGCACGTGAACGACATAACGGAGATGCGCCTGATCAACACCCTCTGCCAGGTCACCTCGAACCAGCAGGCCGCCGCGCGGGAGCTGGCGCAGGAATGCGACATGATGCTCGTCGTGGGTGGCCGCGCCAGCGCAAACACCCGCCACCTCCTCGAAGTCGTTCAGCAAGAAGGCGTCCGTGCCTACCACATCGAAACCGCGGACGAGATTGAGCCCGCGTGGCTCGTCAACGTCGAACGCCTCGGCGTCACAGCCGGCGCCTCAACCCCGGACTCCGCCGTCGAAGCCGTCGTAGATCGTGTGCGAGAACTCGCGGCTTGACCGCAACCCGAGCGCACCTCGTGTCGTTCTACTCAATACAACATGGACACCGAATCAGCGCAGCGCCCAGCTCACACGCTTCCATTTCCCACTTCCTATTTCCAACTTCCTACCTCCATCCTTACACCCTGAACCGGAGGCCAAACCATGTGCGGGATCATCGGCTACGTAGGTGAAGGAGAAGCGGCCCCTGTCCTCATCGATGGACTGCGCCGCCTCGAATATCGCGGCTACGACAGCGTCGGCATCGCGGTGCTGGACAATTCAGGCGAACTAATCGTCCACAAGCAAGAAGGCAAGCTCTCCCGCCTCGCCACGATGCTCGAAGAGCAGTGGCCGCGCGGCAAGCAGGGCATCGGCCACACGCGCTGGGCCACTCACGGCCGCCCCTCCGACGTCAACGCCCACCCGCACAAGGACTGCTCCGGCGACATCGTCGTCATTCACAACGGCATCGTCGAAAACCACCACGAGATCCGCGCCCGCCTCGCCGCGGCCGGACACTCGTTTCTCTCCGAGACAGACACTGAGGTGATTCCGCACCTCATCGAAGAGCAGATCAAGGCTGGCACCGACCTCCACGGCGCCCTCATCCAGACGATCAAACAACTCGCCGGCGCCCACGGCATCCTTGCGATGAGCAAGTCCGAGCCCGGGACGATCGTCGCCGGCCGCGTCGGCAACGCCGGCGGCGTCGTCATCGGCTACGGCGAAGGCGAGAACTTCATCGCCAGCGACCTGCCCGCCCTGCTCCCGCACACGCGGCGTCTCCTCTTCCTCGGCCACGGCGACACCGCCCGCGTCCGAGCGGGCGAAGTCTCCTACTGCCACAACGGTCTCGTCGTCCACAAGCAACCCGAAGACGTCCAGCTCGATCCGCTCTCCGCCGCTAAGGGCAGCTACAAGCACTTCATGCAAAAGGAGATCGCTGAGCAGCCCGAAGGCATCCTCGACACGATCCGCGGCCGCGCAATGTTCGGCGAATCGCGCGTCGAGCTCGACGACATGCGCCTCACGCGCGAGCAGATCGCCGGCATTCGCCGCGTAATGCTCGTCGGCATGGGCACCAGCCTCCACGCGGCAATGGTCGGCCGCTACTTCTTCGAGCGTATCGCCGGCCTTCCCGCCGAGTTCGACAACGCCTCCGAAATGCGCTACCGCCAGCCCCTAATCGGCCCCGACACGCTCGTCGTCTCCGTCACTCAGTCGGGCGAAAGCGTCGACACTCTCGCTGCAATGGAGGAAGCAAAGCGCAACGGCGCGATGCAGGTCGTGATAACCAACGCGCCCGGTAGCCAGGCCTCGCGCGTCGCGGACGGGACCGTATACACGCGCTGCGGCCTCGAGATCGCCGTCTGCAGCACGAAAACGTACACCTCCTCCATCACCGCAATGTACTTGCTCGCCTGCTACCTCGCGCAGGAGCGCGGCCTCGCCGACCGCGAGCGCATGGCCGGTTACTTCGAGCCCCTCGCCCGCCTGCCCAACCTCGCCGGCGAAGTGATGAAACTCGAACCCCAGATCGAGAAGCTGGCCCAGCGCTTCTACCGCTGCGAGAACTTCCTCTTCCTCGGCCGCGGCCTTCAGTTCCCGGTCGCGATGGAGGGTGCCTTGAAGCTGAAAGAGGTCAGCTACATCCACGCCGAGGGCTACCCGGCCGGCGAGATGAAGCACGGCCCCATCGCCCTCATCGACCGCGACATGCCCGTCATCGCCCTCTGCCCGCGCGATGGTCTGCGCGAGAAGATGCTCTCCAATATCGAGCAGGTGAAGACGCGCGAAGGTACCGTCATCGCCGTCGCCACCGCCGGCGACCGCGAAGTCGAAGAGAAGGCCGACGAAGTCATCTTCGTCCCGGAGTTCTCGCCGCTCCTCCTCCCCGTCCTCACCTCGATCCCCCTGCAAATGTTCGGCTACCACGTCGCCGTCCGCCGCGGCTGCGACGTCGACCAGCCCCGCAACCTCGCCAAGACCGTCACCGTCGAATAGGAAACCCTCTGTCATCCAGACGAAGGGAGGATCTGGCAGGGAAGGGGTTGCCCCACTTCGCGTTCGCCAACATTCGTCCAGAAAACAGAAAAGCGGGCTCTTCGCCCGCTCGCCCTGCTGAATCGGCCGGCTGGCCGACCCCAGTTGACACCTGGAGTATCAGAATTGTCTCGCCAACCAGATGCATTGTCAAAGGGAGATCGGAGATCGGGGGACTCGAACCCCATCCGCCAAAGACGGACCATCTAGGTGTCAACTGGCGCCGGCGCCTTGCCGGTTCACTCTCCACCTAGATCGGCTCTCCGGTCGCCGCTAATCTACAGAAAACGTCTCCAGGGTGCCAATGGCGGCACAACCGCCAAATTCACCCTCCGATATGTGGATTGAAACGCCTTTCCGATTGCCACTGTTTTACATG
>JBGPBZ010000054.1:0-14534 GCA_041481535.1 Dehalococcoidia bacterium
CCAGCGATCGCCATCCTCGAAGTCGACTCGGAAGACGAAGCCCAGCGCATCTTCGAGTCGGAGCCGTTCTTCACCCGCGGCTTCGCCACCGGCAAGCTCCACCCCTTCAGCGTGGCCATCTCAAGGAAAGAAGTATGAGCGCGAACAGCGACCCCCTGATCATCGCCGGCAAGCAGTTCCGTTCCCGCCTGTTCGTCGGCACCGGCCGCCACCGCTCGATGGAAGAGATGCGCGACAGCATCGACGCTTCCGGCGCCGAGTTGGTGACCGTCGCGATCCGCCGCCTTCCGCTCGACAAGCCCGACGAACCGAACCTGATGGACTACCTCGACTGGAAGCGCTACACCATCCTCCCGAACACGGCCGGCTGCAAGACCGCCGAAGAAGCTCTCTTCACCGCCCGTCTCGCCCGCGAGCTAACCGGCTCGAACTGGCTGAAGCTGGAGGTCATCCCGGACCCAAAGTACCTCCTCCCCGACCCGATCGCCACGCTGGAGGCCGCGCAGACGCTCATTGCCGAAGGCTTTGTCGTCCTGCCGTACATCCACGCCGACCCCGTTCTCGCCCGGCGCCTCGAAGAGGCCGGCTGCGCGACGGTGATGCCCCTCGGTTCGCCGATCGGCTCGGGGCGTGGCATCTTCACGCTCGAGGAGATTCGCATCATCATCGAGAACGCCAACGTCCCCGTCGTCGTCGACGCCGGTCTGGGTGCGCCGTCCGACGCCTCGCTAGCGATGGAAGCGGGCGCTGACGCGGTCCTCGTGAACACCGCCATCGCGCAGGCGCAGGACCCCGTCGGCATGGGTGAGGCGTTCCGGCTTGGCGTCGAGGCCGGACGCAAGGCGTACCTCGCCGGCCGCATCCCCCGCAAAGAATTGGCTGAGCCCTCCAGCCCCGTCACCGGAGTGGCCACGCCTGCACGGTCGTCTTAGCGTGGCCGCCCAGGCGCTTCTGCCACTGCCCGTCCTTATGCTCGTCACCGATCGTCGCCTCGCCGGCGGTGACGATGCGCTTGTTCGCGCTGTCGGCGAGGCCGTCGAAGGCGGCGTAAACATCGTCCAGCTGCGGGAGAAGGACCTCGACGATGCGGCGTTGTCAGTGTTGGCGGTGCAACTGCGTGACGCCATCGCCGGCCGCGCCAGACTCGTCGTAAACGGTCGCGCCGAAGTATCTAAGGAGCTCAGAGCGGACGGCGTTCACCTGTCAGAGGTCGCGCCAACGCTGAGAGCGCAACAATTCATCGTCGGTCGGAGCGTTCACTCTTTGACTGGAGCGAAATGGGCGGAGGCCGAAGGCGCGGACTACGTCGTCTTCGGGCCCGTATTCGAGACGGCGAGCCACCCGGGCATGCCTGCCGCAGGCGTCAACGCACTGGCGGAAATCGTGAGGGGCATCCGCATCCCCGTGATCGCCATCGGCGGAATCATGGCGGAGCGGGTGGGCCCTATCATGGACGCTGGCGCCGCTGGAATCGCTGTGATCAGCGCAATCCTCGGGTCACCTTCGCCTCGGCGAGCGGCGCAGCAGCTGGCGCGCGAACTCGGGACGAAAGTCGTATGAACATAACGCTCAACGGCAAACCCCACCAGCTCGATGGCGAGCGCAACGTCGTCGCGCTGCTGCAGTCGCTCAAGGTGAAGGCGGAGCAGGTGGCCGTCGCGATCAACGGTGAGGTCGTGCGCCGCGGCGACTGGCCTGAGACAAACGTGCACGCGGGTGACACGGTCGAGATTGTGAAAGCTGTGGGTGGCGGATGAACGTCCTCGTCGCCGGCGGCGGCGTAATCGGTAGCTCCATCGCCTACCACCTGCAGAAGGCCGGCGCTCACGTCACACTCCTCGAGCGCGGTGAGGTCGGCGGCGAGGCCTCGAGTGCAGCCGCCGGCATGCTCATCGCGCCGATCGAAGACGCCGGGAATCGCGCTTTCGACAATCTCCGCCGCGCCAGCTTCGAGATGTACCCCGTGCTCCTCGACGATATCCAGCGTCTTTCTCGCGTCGACGTCGAGTACAAGGTGCCGGGGATGCTCCGCACCGCGCGCACCGAGACGATGGCGCGACAGCTGAAGCGCCTTGCCCGGAAGCACAACCTCAAGTGGGTGGAAGGCGCCGCACTGCGAAATCTTGAGCCCGCGCTCGACCAGCATATCCTCGGCGCAGCGTTCGCTGAGAAGGACGCTGACCTAAACCCCGGTCTCCTCACGCTGGCGCTCGCCAAGTCCGCCGAGAAGCTCGGCGCGAAAGTGCGTAAGCGCACGACGCTGACGGGCTTCGTTAGCCGCGGCCCGCGCATCGAAAGTGTCCGTACAAGTGCCGGCGACGTCCGCAACTTCGATGCCCTCGTGCTCGCGGCGGGTCCCTGGACTGCCTCGCTCTCTTCGCGCCTGAGCGCCCGTTTCGCCACGCCTCCGATGCGGGGCCAGATGATCGCCTACAGGTCGAAAGCGCTCCGGCACGCAATCTGGGGGGAGGACGGCTACCTGATCCCGAAGCCGCGTGGCCAGGTCTTCGCGGGGGCAACGATCGAAGACGTTGGCTTCCGCAAGACCACTACCGCACGCGCTCTCGCCGGCCTCCAGCGCATGGCGACGTCGCTCGTCCCGGCGCTGGCCAACGCCACCATCGCGACCAGTTGGGCCGGCCTCCGCCCTGGATCGCCGGACGCGCTCCCAATCATCGGCCGCTTGCCGGGCAATGACAACGTCTACGTCGCCACGGGCCACTTCCGCAACGGTGTGTTACTCGCACCGATCACCGGACATCTCGTCGCTCAACTCGTCCTGTCAGGCCGCGCGGACCGTCGCCTGAAGCCGTTCTCGCCTGAACGCTTCGACTAACTCCCGATCGCGAAGCAGCCGTCCGGCAGCGTCGGCGTAATTCCCGCGATGTACTGTAGCAGCGGCAGCGCGTCCGCCGCGGACAGAACGTCTCCCGCAGCGCTGGAGTTGCTCTTACGGCTCGGGCGAGTACGTCACCCACTTGATCGTGATGTCGTAGCCGTAGTGGGTGACCAAGGCCTTTGTGTAGTTCCCGCGCGTGGTCTGCACGGCGAAGATCGAGCCGTCGCTCAACCGGTTTGTGGCGTCGTCGTTTCCGTTGATTGGGTCGGTCGTGTACACGCGCGAGTACAGGTACGGCAGGGCGATGTCGTCGAACGTTCGCCCTGCCACGAGAGCGAGCCGCGCGCCGGCCGACGGATACATCGCACGGATCGTCTCGCTTGTCTGATCCCAGTATACATCGTAGTCACCGGGATCCGTGTTCGCGACGCCGTCGTCGAAGTCCCCGCTGAAAGTACCTTTGATCGTCAGTTCGCCTTGCGAGATGGCGTGGTTCGCAAACTCATCGCCGATCTGCGGGCAGGGCGTCGGCATGTTCGTGGGCAAGCCGGAGGCGAACTTCAGGATCGCCGTCACGTCTGCAAGGGTGATGTCATCGTTGCAGAAGACGTTGCCCGCGCCCAGGCAGGAGAGCTTATCGTTTGGATTTGCGACGTAGCGCAGGTCAATCAAGGCATCCCCCGCGGTGGTGTGACCGCTGCAGTCAGCGTCGCCGGCCTCGCGGGGATCCGCTACGGCCAGTGCGGAGCCTCGGGCAACGTTCGCTCCAACGAGAACGATCACGATCGCCGCGCAGACTGACGCCAAACTCTCATATCAGCCGAACGCCTTCACCAACCGCTGCGCCGCCGCGCGCGGATCGTCTGCCGCAACTACCGCCGAGATCACCGACGCGATGTCCGCCCGCGCCGCGATCACGGAAGCAATATTCACCTCGTTGATCCCCCCGATCGCGCAGACCGGCACGCCGACCGCCTCCTTCACGTGCGTCAGTACGTCGAGCGTGGCCGGCCGCGTGTCGTCCTTTGACGACGTTCCGAACAGGTTTCCAACGGAGACGTAGTCCGCCCCGTCCGCCTCCGCCTGCTTCGCCTCCGCTACATTGTTCGTGGACGCGCCGATGATCCATCCGGCTGGCCCGATCCGCCGCACAACGGCGACCGGCAAATCCTTCTGCCCCACGTGCACCCCATCCGCCCCGACAGCGAACGCGAGGTCAGCGTCGTCGTTGATAATCAGCGGGACGTTAGCGTCACGGCATTCGGCGGCGATCGCTTCCACTTCGGGGAGCTGCAGCCCCTTCCCGCGGGTCTTGTCGCGCCACTGGATCATGCGCGCGCCACCGGCGATCGCTTCGCGCGTGACGTGGACAAGGTCGCGCTCGCCTCCAACCAGCGGGTCGATGATGACGTAGAGCCCGCGGAGTTCTCGTCGCACAGCTCAGGTAGCGGAATGTTCTTCGCTCTTGTCAGTTGTGGCCCGGTACAGTGTCGCCCAGCGCTCAGCCTTGCGCTTTGGCCCTGGGTGCGTCAGCAGCACCAGCGCGTAGCCTAGCCCCGCCCCGATCGCTGCGCCAAGGAGGAATCGCCACGTCGTCTTCATTACGCCCGCAATATAACGGACAAACCAACTAACTGACAAACCTGCAAACCCCAATGACGATTGGATTGGGTTGTTGGTTTGCTGGTTTGCCCGTAGACTCAGCCTCGCGATGACCCCAGCTTCGTACACCCGGCTCCTCGTCCCGCTTGCCGCCCTCGTCTTCGCCGGCGGTTGGGTGCTCGCTGTCGTTGCGTTCTTCGTCATTGGCACGGAAACTTGCGCCAGCGTTCAGGTACCGCTCGCCGGTTCGGTCCAGGTCTGCCAGGACACGACGTCCAACGCCGTCATCCTGCTGACCGTCATCGGTTTCGCGGCGACCGTCGGGTCGATGTTCTTGCTCGGCCTGCACTTCATGCTTCAGACTCTCGGCGACATCGAATCGAACACGCGAAAGGGGAACTGACGTGCAACGCAGCGACACTCGCATCCTCACGACCCACGCCGGCAGCCTCCCCCGCCCGCCGAAGCTCGTCGACCTCTTCGTCTCGCTTAGCAAGCGCGAGAAGGTCGACGAAGCGGCGCTCGGCGCGCAGATCCGCGACGCGACCGTCGACGTCGTCAAGCGCCAACGCGACGTTGGTATCGACGTCGGCAACAACGGCGAGGAGGCGCGCGAGAGCTTCTTCACCTACGTTCAGCACCGCCTGAGCGGCTACGGTGGCCAGAGCAACCGCCCCCTGATGCGTGACATCCTCCTCGAAGGCTTCATCGAGCACAAGATGCCCGACTTCAGCCGCAAGTCCGTCACCCTCATGCAAGCGCCCCAGGCCATCGCTGACGTGCACCACGCGACGATCGAGCCGCTGCGCCAGGAGTGCGACGGCTTCGACGCGGCGTTGAAGGAGACCGGCGGCGGTTTCAGCGAGACGTTTATGACCGCCGCGTCGCCCGGCATCGTCTGCGCCGGCATGATGAACGGCCACTACGCCAGTGACGACGACTACGTCACCGCCGTCGCCGATGCCCTGCGGCCCGAGTACGAGTACATCATCTCGCGCGGCTATGTCCTGCAGCTCGACTGCCCCGACCTCGCGATGGAGCGCCACGTCGCCTGCGCCGACGCCTCGCTCGCCGACTTCCAGGCCTACGTCCGGCGCAACATTGCCGCCATCAACCGCGCTATCGAAGGCCTTCCGCGCGAACGCATTCGCATGCACGTCTGCTGGGGCAACTACGAAGGCCCGCACCACCTCGACGTTCCGCTCGAGGACGTGCTTTCCCTCTACTACGAGGCGAACGTCGGCGCGCTGCTGCTCCCGTTCGCGAACCCGCGACACGCCCACGAATGGCGAGCGCTGGAGAAGTTTCCGCCGCCGCACAACTGGCTGATCATCGCCGGCGTCATCGATACCACGACCAACTACATCGAGCACCCGCAGGTCGTCGCCGATCGGCTCGAATGCGTCGCGATGGCCGTTGGCGACCCACGCCGCGTGCTGGCTGGAACCGACTGCGGCTTCGGCACCGCCGCCGGCTTCGGCGAATGCGCGCCGGGGGTCGTCTGGGAGAAGCTGCGCTCGCTACGCGCCGGCGCGGACCTGGCCACCGCGCACGTGTTTGGCTAGTGCATCTCCTGCCCGCCCGAGATGTTGATCGCCTGCCCCGTCATGTAGTCCGCGTCGTCTGAGGCCAGGAACGTGATCAGGTTCGCCACGTCCTTCGGGTAGCCGATCCGCGCGAGCGGGATCGGCGGCATGCCGGGCTGCTTGAACGTCCACTCTTCCAGCGTCTGGCCGGTCGCCGCGAGTACCGGGTCGAGTACGCCTCGTAGCAGCGGGGTGTCGATGGTGCCGGGGCAGACCGCGTTCACGGTGATCTGGTGCACACCGACCTCTTTCGCCATCGCCTTGGACATCAGGATCACGCCGGCCTTCGTCGCGCAGTAGGGCGACAGGAACGCGAACCCCGACTTCCCCGCCTGCGAGGCGACGCTGATGATGCGTCCGCCGCTGCCCTGCTTGATCATCTGCTTGCCCGCAGCACGCATGCAAAGGAACACTCCGCGCAGGTTCACCGCTATCGTCCGGTCGAACCCCTCGTCCGTCATCTCGACGAGCGGCGCCGGCGGGTTCCCGATCCCGGCGTTGTTCACGGCGATATCGATGCGCCCGAAGCGCTCCACCGCTTTCGCGAAGAAACCGTTAACGTCGTTCGTCTGGCTGACGTCGCCGGCGAACGTGGCGCTCTCGCTGCCGGCGGCCTTCACCTTCGCCGCCGTCTCCGCCAGCCCCGCCTCGTTCAGGTCAACCAGCGCAACCCTCGCGCCCTCCTTCGCAAACCGCTCCGCCACACCCTGGCCGATGCCGCTCGCGGCGCCCGTGATGATCGCGACTTTGTCTTTGAGTAACATGTCATCCCTCCTTCAAGTCCTCGTTTCGAATCACTATCTCGCCGCTCGGCATCTCGATCGCTACCGCTCGCAGCCCCGGTGCACCGCCTGAGTACCGAATGGGCAGCGCTTGATCACCGATCCATTCGCGCATGCGATTACGGTCGCCTCCCACCTCGATCCAGCTGATCGTTCCTTCACCCTGAGGCGGCTCGCGGTCGGAGTCGTACTGAATGAAGAACGGCAGGTCACCGAAATCCTCCATATCGGCAAAGACGTTGCGCCATCTGCCGATCGTGCCGTCGGGCCTCTGCCACTGGCCCGGGATCAACCTTCGCCCCAGCCGCGCGGCCACCGCCTCGATGTCGTCGACGCCTATCGCCCACGCCATTAGTGAGTCGCCGCTCTTCAGAGTGTCGAGCACACGCTGACCGAACGGATTGCTGCGCATCACGGCCTCGTCCCCTACGCCCAGCAGCTCCAGGTACTGCGGTGGCGCAAGCCGAATGCTCCAGTTATCCGTGCCCATTGGGTGCGTGCCCCCAGGCAGCGACTCCAGCCGGAACCGCTCTCGTAATCTCGCAGATGCGGCCTCGAAGTCTCGCACTGAGATGATGACATGGTCGATGTGCATCAGCGATCCTTCCTTCGAATCACGTATTTCGTTGCCGTGTGAGTTTCCGAGAAGCGTACCACCTTCACATCGACGAGACCCGACTCCAGCCCGAGGCGCAGCACGTCGTTCTCGTTGAAATCCTTGCGCCCTTTGCGATAGACGACCCACACCGTCCCGTCCCGTGCGATCGTCTCCTTCAGCTTCGCTAGGCGCTTCATGTCCGCCGGTTCCTCCACGCCGAGGAACACCATCTCGATGCCCTTCCTCGGCTTGTCCAGCACCTCCGCGCGACCCGTAAGCTCTCGCAGGAACTCGCCGTCATCAACGTCGATTACTGCCACGCGCATTCCCGGCTTCACGCCCAGCTTATCGAGCCGCGGCTTAGTGCTTGGCGTGTCGTCGCGGAGCATTCGAGAGGGAGGCTACGTGCCGCCGGTTACGCCGCCCGACGCGGCCAGCAGCTCTTCGAGGTGCATCTGCCACTCCATCGAGGTGCGCCGCTTCGCCGGTGTGTCCGCCAGCTCTTCGTAGATCGCCTGGCCCCAGCGGATGTGCTCCTCTTCGTCGATCAGGATGAACTTCAGCGTCCGCACCGTCGGCGAGTCGCAGACCTGGTCCGTGACCGCGGCGTGGTGGCGGTAGTACACCGCCAGGTGCGGCTTCAACACACGGTACAACCCCGCGAGGCGCAGCAGCTCGTCGTTCTGGTTCTGCAGCGCCTCGATGAACTTCGCGAACTCGTCGTTCGGCGGCCGTCGCACGTCCGCTACCCGCAGCGTCGGCGGGATCGACATGTCCACGTTCTCCTGGATGCGCAGCTCCGGCAGCCGCCGTCCGATCGCGTCGGCGTGGAGGGCGTCCTGGTAGGCGTGCTCGGCCATGATGATCTTCAGCTTGGGCGCGGCCATCGTCGCCACCCAGCCGGCCGCCGCCTCCATGCAAGAGATCTCGGCGTAGCGGTAGTGGATGAGGCGGCGCGCGCTCTCATCCACTGAGAAAAGGCCCCCTACCTGCCTCAGATCGACTGCTAGTTCACGCACGAGCCCGCCACGGGTTGAGTTTGTTTGGCAAAATCGATGATCCGGGCCGAGACGCCGGCTGTTCTACTCGAGAATTTACGTGCGTGCATAAAGTTAACCAAGCCGCTTCACCTGCGACTCAGCGTAGGCGCGCAGACCCAGGATTAGCTTGCGCCGGCTGCCGGCGTACGCCCGCGCCTTCACCTTGGCCGCTTCGAGGTGTTCCGGTGTCGGATGCACTTCAGGTTGGTGCGTGATGCAGTCCATCGGGCAGCGCTGCGCGCAAATGTCGCAGTCGATGCAACCCTCCGGCTCGATGCGGTGCTTACGGACGTCCGTGTCGAAGTAGAAGATCGTGTCCGTGGGGCAGACGCGGCGACACCAGGCGCAGTTGATGCACTGCGACTGGTCGATGACGTAGGCCATGGCTAGGCCACACAACCCTTTCTACAGCGCGGCCCCGCCTCCCCACCCCTCCCCAGGGAAGAAGGAAGATCTGGGGGACACCCCCGGACCCCCGGTATCCTCCACGGCGGACAGGTGGGGCTGCCGCCCCCTTCACCCTCGCTTCTTCGCGAGCCTGGCTCGTCGAGGTGGATCATTCGCTTCTCATAGCCTGACGTGCAGTCGACCCATCTAGTTGGTGCTGCCGTTCGTCGTGGCGCCCACGTACTGTTGTGCCATCTGGCGCACCATTGCGATTCCGCGCTCGAACTCTTCTTGCGCGGCCTTTGCGCGGTTCTTGCGCCACGGCTGGTTCTCCGACAGCTTCTCGAGCCAGTAGTCGCCGATCGCGACGTGGGTCACTTCGTCCGCCATGTTGTAGTCGTGGCAGTGCTCAACCATCTCTTCGCCGATCTTCTCCGCCAGCTCACGGATCTCTTCGAACGTCGTGAGCGCGAAGCCTTCGAGCGCGACGTTGATGCGCGCGATCAGGATCGCCGGGTCGAGATCTTCCGGCGGGATCTCGGCGGCGCCGGCTCCAGAGCCGATGATGATGTCCGGGAACTCGCCGACGTACGAGCCGAGGCTCTCCAGCAGCTTCATGTTGAGGTGCGTGTGGCGGGACTCGTCGAACGTCTGGCGGGCGAAGGCCAGCGTCATGTGCCACGGCACGTTGTACGCTTCGCTCTCGACGACGAATCGCCCAAAGAAGTCGACGCCGCGGAACTCCGCACTGAGAATCGCCATGATCAGCGGCGCGAGGTACTTGCGGTCCTGGCGGGCCATCTCGCGCAGGATGACGGGGTTGTAGTTCTGCATCCCGCCCAGCTTTTCGCCAAGCGTCTTGCGCTCTTCATCGGTCAGTTGCATGACGTCGTGGTAGGGGGGTTCACGGACTGATTCGCCGGGGCCGAGTCGGTCGCGGAATGCTGTTGTCATATCTACCTCCGGTTACATACTGAACGGTCAGTCACCTTGACGGCTCCTGCCTTTAGTGCGATATTCTACAGCAATTCTCACGTGCGCGTTAAGTGATGTGAGTCACGGTTACAGCGTCGGCCCAGCCCCATACTGGCCCAAACGGAGGTTCGTCATGAAGTTCGGTCTGTTCTACGAGCACCAACTGCCCAAGCCCCCGAACCAGGAGCAGTGGGACCCCGACGCCGAACACAAGATGATGAAGAACGCCCTCGACCAGATCGAGCTGGCGGACTCCATCGGCTTCGATTATGTCTTCGAGGTCGAGCATCACTTCCTTGAGGAGTATTCTCACTCCTCGGCGCCCGAGGTCTTCCTGGCCGCTGTTAGCCAACGCACCAAGAACATCCGCCTCGGACATGGCATCGTGCTGATGCCCCCGCGCTACAACCACCCCGCCCGCGTCGCCGAGCGCATCGCCATGCTCGACCTCGTATCTGACGGCCGCGTTGAATTCGGCACCGGCGAGTCCAGCTCCGAGATGGAGATGGGCGGCTTCGGTGTCAGCCGGGAAGACAAGAAGCAGATGTGGGAAGAGGCCACCCGCGAAGTCTGCAAGATGATGACCGAGACTCCGTACGGCGGCGTCGAAGGGGCGCACTTCGGCATGCCCTCGCGCAACGTCATCCCCAAGCCGCTGCAGAAGCCGCACCCGCCGCTCTGGGTTGCCTCCTCTCGTCGCGAGACGACGATGGTCGCAGCTCGTCTCGGCATGGGCTCGCTGGGGTTTTCCTTCGAAACGCCCGAAGAAGCGGAGGAGCGTGCCGACACCTACTACCAGCTGATCCGCGAAGAGTGCTATCCGATCGGCAAGGCGATCAACCCGGCGCTTGGCGTCGTCTCCGTCCTTTCCTGCTTCGACTCGGACGAAGAGGCGATCGAGAAGGGCCAGGAGGGCGCGCAGTTCTTCGCCTACTCGCTCGCTTATTACTACAATCCGTTCACCGGCGGCGCGCACCGCCCCGGCCAGAAGAACATCTACGGCGACTTCTACAACGCTCCGGAGGAGCAGCGCTGGGGCCCGTTCGGCGAAGCGTTCCGGGGCTTCGGCGGGTTTGGCGGCGGCGGTTCTGGCGAGGAACCCGAGAACGAAACGACCCGCGCTCTCTGGCGCGCGGCCCAGCGCGGCGGCTGCATTGGCAACCCGGAGTTCATCAAGGAGACGCTCCGCAAGTACGAGGAATCGCACCTGGACCTGATGATCTTCGTCGCCCAGTGCGGTGCACGTAAGCACGAGGATGTGATGAACTCGATCTACCGAACCGGCACGAAGGTGATCCCGGAGTTCAAGGAGCGGCATGCAGAGCACCAGAAGTGGCGCGCGAAGCAGCTTGAGGGCGTGGAACACCCGATAAACTCCACGATTTAGGATTGACCGCCGCTCGCTCGCTGCAAAGCGTTGCTAAACCGCAGAAAAGTTCGGGATTTCTACTTGTCACGTTAATAAACGGGGGGTATACTCCGCGCAAGACTGCAAGGGGGAGGGTTACAGTGGTAGGAGTGTCAAGTTTTCCCAAGTGCCAGAAGTGCGATCTGGGGGATTTGGTTCCGCTTTCCGACTTCGGAAGCCAGGGGGCAGCGATCTATTACAAGGCGTGGGCCTGCACCAATCCGGCGTGCGGTTTCAACATCAAGATCCGGAACGGCGATCTTTACATCGACGAGCCGATCAGCAGTGGAGCCATGCACACGCCGCGAATAAGGGCATAGTCCAGGCGCCGGACCAGGCCTGAAACGAGGCCCCGATCCGCCGGGGCCTTTGCTTTTCCACATGCAATTTCCCCGTCGATAGGCGACAATCGATAACATAATGTCGCAACGGGGATCGCGGTGCCGCGCCCCGGAACCCCAGGTGAGGCGAGCCGTTATTACACTGTGGCCCGAATGCGGAGGCGGATGCTGACCATCGCGGCCAGGGCGGGGCTCTTGAGCATCGCCCTTGTCGTCCTTGCGCTCGCATCTCACTCGCACCGGTCCGTTCTCGCCGACGTCGATTGCGCCTCCACCGGCAGTCCCGCCGGCCCATACACCTTCGATACCTGGGAAGCCGGCGACTACAAGGACCGCTATGCCCACACAATCGAGCTCGCGGCCACCAACCAGCTCTTCCCTGAGAACCCCGCCTTCGCGCTACCGGACCTCGAGACGGGAGACCGCTCCGCCGGTTCGACGACGAAAGTCCCCGGCTACATCCCGCCCGTCATCCTGAAAGCTATCGCTTACATCGAGAGCGGCTGGGCGATGGCCAGCTACGACCCGCTCGTCAAATACGGGGAGACAGGCCCGGTGCTCGTCTCTGCTGACTGCGGCTACGGCGTCATGCAGGTGACGTCCGGCATGCAGAACGTCTCCGGCATCCCGACCGTTGACCAGGTGCTGATCGGCGGGAACTACGCGTACAACATCGCCCGCGGGGCGCAGATCCTCGCTGCGAAGTGGAATGACGCGCCGGAGCTGCGCCCGATCATCGGTAACCGCGACCCGCACATCATCGAGAACTGGTACTACGCGCTCTGGGGCTACAACGGATTCGCTTTCCGAAACCACCCGCTCAACTCCGGTTACAACCCGGACCGCCCGCCGTTCGACTGCCAGGACGGCACCCCACGCGACTACCCGTACGAGGAGCTGATCTTCGGCTGCATCTCTAGCCCGCCCCTCCGCCAGGGAGGCCCTCTCTGGGACGCCGTGCCAGTCTCGCTTTCGGACCTCCACGATCCCGCCTTCGCGACGCCGCTGGACGCCAACAACTGGAACCCGTGCTCTTTCTCAGCCGATTGCGCGGCGATGGACGTTCCGACGATGGGTGGGACCGGCCACGCGGACCCGACGACACCGTCCGTCACCCGCGAGTCGCTCCTCGGCCAGCCTGCCGTCTCCGCCGGCTCGGTCACCAGCTCCGCAGACGCCGGATCGAAGACGCAGGCTACTGTCGCCATAGCAAACCTCGCGTCCGGGCTCGCGAGCTGGCGCGCCCTCGGCTCCGCTCCCTGGCTAAAGACGTCGCTCCAGGGCATCTCGATGGGTCCGGAGATTGGCGGTCACTCGACTCCTCTAACGGTAAAGATCGACGCGACGTCTCTGACGCCGGGCGACTACGCCGCCAGCGTGGCGGTCGAATCGCCCGGCACAACCGGCGCTCCGCTGTCGGTTCCCGTCTCGCTGCACGTGAGCCCGCCGCCGAACTGCAACGGCAGCCTCGATGCGGAGGACGCGCTGGCCGTGTTCGCGCAGCTGAGCGGCATCGGCGGCTGTGTGGCGGACGTGCCCGACATGAACTGCGACGGCGTCATAGACGCCGTGGACGCGACGCTCGTGCTGCAGTACCTGGCCGGAGCGGGAAGCGGGCCGCCGCAATGTGGGTAGCCCCCCGATTTCCTTGCCTGAAGCCAGAACCAATCGCTAACATCGTTCGCAACGGAGGACGATAGACAACAACCTTATGGCCCGAGCCTATCCGCTTCAACGCAAGCCTCTTCGCACCTCCGGCAACCCCATCTCCGTCTTCGCAGGCCTGTCCTCCTTCTGGGTGCGCCGCGATCTTCTCTGGCACATGACCGTGCGCCACCTGCGCGGCCAGTACAAGCAGTCCGTCCTGGGCTACGCCTGGGCGTTCGTGAACCCGCTGAGCCAGATGGTGATCATGAGCTTCGTCTTCTCGACGATCCTCAAACTCGGCTCGCAGAACAACGTGCCGTATCCCTTGTTCCTCTTCGTGGGCCTCGTGCCGTGGCTGTTCTTCTCCGCGGCGCTCGCCTCGGGTACGGACTCCGTCGTCGGCGCGTCATCGCTGGTCACGAAAGTCTACTTCCCCCGCGAGGTGCTGCCGACGGCCGCCGTCCTCACGAAGCTCGTCGACCTCTTCTTTGGCTTCGTGATCCTGGCGATGCTGATGGTCTACTACGGCCGCGCACCTGAGAGCACGGTCTACTGGTTCCCGCTCCTTTTCTCAATACACCTCATCTTCGTGCTCGGACTGACGTATCCGCTCGCCGCGCTCAACCTCTACTACCACGACGTGCGTTTCCTCGTCGGCGTCACGTTGACGCTCTGGTTCTACCTCACGCCCGTGATCTACCCGCTGGACGACAAGGTGCCGCCCAAGTACCAGTGGGTGTTCGACATCAACCCCAACGCCGTTCTCATCGACGCTTACCGCCGCGTGATCCTGTATGGCGTAGAGCCTGACTGGAAGAAAGTGGGCCTCGGCGCTGTGATCGCCGTCGGCACGTTTTTGCTGGGCTATTACCTCTTCAAGCGTATGGAGGCCGGGTTTGCGGACAGCATCTGACGGGCCGGAGATCGAGTTCCGGAACGTCAGCAAGAGCTTTCTCCTGCGCGACAGCCGCTCGCTGCGCGACCTGGCGTCAGCATTGCTCGCCCGGCGTTCCCTAGGCCACGAGTTTTTCGCGCTGCAGGACGTTAGCTTCAGCGTAGACCACGGCGAGACGTTCGGGATCATCGGCCGCAACGGCAGCGGCAAGAGTACTGCGCTCAAGCTGATCGCTGGTGTCACCGCGCCGACCCAGGGCGAAGTGTTCGTCGTCGGCCGCGTCTCTCCCTTGATCGAGCTTGGCGCCGGCTTTCACCCCGACCTCACCGGCCGCGAGAACGTCTACCTCAACGCCTCGATCCTCGGCATGACCTCGCGCGAGATCGAAGAGCAGTTTGACGCGATCGTGGAGTTTGCTGAGCTGGCCGAGTTCA
>JBGPBZ010000055.1:0-14518 GCA_041481535.1 Dehalococcoidia bacterium
GACACGAGCGACGTGGCGGAAGAAGACCCGCTGTACGAAGCAGCGAAGGAACTCGCCCTGCAGCACTCGCGCATCTCGACGTCGCTGCTACAACGGCGTCTGCACATCGGCTACCCGCGGGCGGCGCGCCTCGTCGACATGCTGGAGGACCAGGGCGTCGTGAGCGCGTCCGAGTCCGGGCAGTCGCGGCAGGTGCTGATCGCGGACCGGCCGGACGTGGATGAGATGCTATCTGAGGACGACGTACCCGTTGCCGACGAGGAAGACGACGAGTTCGAGGAAGAGGACGGGGAGGACGATCGCTTCGAGTAGGCGGCGTCTGACAGGCGTTTCCGGCGCACCCAGCATCCTCTTCTGTTACCGCGTGATTAACTCCACAAAATAAGGGCCATTTGCAGTCTTGACAACATATGCCCCGGTGCTAAGTTGTAGGTGATCCTAAAGAACTGGAGGTACGGTCTAGCATGAAGAGAATCCATCTTCTGACCAGGAAACTCCAGGTTGACCACGGAAGACCCTCTGCGCCGTAGTCCGCCGGAGGCGGAGCACGGAGGGAAGGCGGAACGCCGATCGGCACGCGAAATAGAGGCGAATCGCCCATCGGCCCCAGGAGGGCCGCAAACGCAAAAGCCGTCGGCGGATCACAACTAGAGACCGCAGGGCCCCTCGGCACGATGCCGGGGGGCTCTTCTCTTGTGCTACTTGCGCGGGCGCCGCGCCCTATTTGACCGCTTCGTGGTCATCGCCGCCTCGCGCCGCAACGCGGAGATCACCTCGAGCCCCTCTTCGTCGCCGGTTAGCTCGCGGCGGAGCTCGACGACGCGGTCGCGGAGGAGGGCGGCTTTCTCGAACTCCATGTTCTTCGCGGCTTCCTTCATCTGCTTCTCGAAGTCCTTAATGATGCGCGCGAGTTCGTCCTTGGGAATGTCCCCGGTGCGGTAGTCGGGCTGGACTTCAGCGACCTGGCGGACGCGGTCTGTTATGTCGCGGACGGCCTTGATGATGCCCTCCGGCTCGATGCCGTGCTCGCTGTTGTAGGTCTCCTGTATCGTGCGCCGGCGCTCCGTCTCGCTGATCGCGCGGCGCATAGAGTCAGTGACCCGGTCGCCGTACATGATGACCCTGCCGTTGATGTTTCGGGCGGCGCGGCCCATCGTCTGGATCAGCGACCACTCGGAGCGCAGATAGCCCTCCTTGTCCGCGTCGAGGATGGCGACGAGGCCCACTTCGGGCAGGTCGAGGCCCTCACGCAGGAGGTTGATACCGACGATCACGTCGTACACGCCGAGGCGGAGGTCGCGCAGGATCTCGACTCGCTCGAACGTCTGGACTTCGGAGTGGAGGTAGTGCGTCTTCACGCCCATCTCGACGAGGTAGTCGGCGAGGTCTTCGGCCATCTTCTTGGTGAGCGTCGTGACGAGTGTGCGTTCGCCATGCTCAGTGCGCATGCGAATCTCGTTCAGGAGGTCGTCCACCTGGCCTTTGGTCGGGCGCACCTCGACGGGCGGGTCGATGAGGCCGGTGGGGCGGATGATCTGCTCGACGACCTGTTCGCTCATCTCCTGCTCCCAGGGGCCGGGCGTCGCGGAGACGTAGATCACCTGGTTGATGTGCGTCTGGAACTCCTGAAAGCTGAGCGGCCGGTTGTCCATCGCCGAGGGGAGACGGAAGCCGAAGTCGACGAGCGTCTGCTTGCGGCGGATGTCGCCGTGATACATGCCGCGAACCTGCGGGATCGTCTGGTGCGACTCGTCGACCATCATCAGGAAGTCGTCCGGGAAGTAGTCGAGGAGCGTCCAGGGGGTACTGCCTTCGCTGCGGCGTGCGAGATGGCGCGAGTAGTTCTCGATACCGGAGCAGTAGCCCTGCTCGCGCAGGCACTCGATGTCGTAGCGGGTGCGCTCGACGAGGCGCTGGGCCTCGAGCAGTTTTCCGCGCTCCTGGAGGATCTGGTGGCGCTCGGTAAGCTCGGCTTCGATGTCGCCGATGGCCAGCTCCATCTTGTCCTCGGACGTCACGAAGTGCTTGGCGGGGAAGATATCGACGGACGGCATCTCGGAGAGCACCTCGCCGGTCAGCGGGTCGAGCTGGAGGATGCGCTCCACCTCTTCGCCGAAGAAATCGATGCGGACGGCGAGGTCCTCGTAGGCGGGCATGATCGTCACGCTGTCGCCGCGGATACGGAAGCGGCCGCGCACGAGATTCTGGTCGTTGCGCTCGTACTGCATGTCGATGAGGCGGCGGAGGGCGCGGGCGCGGTTTGACTTCTCGCCGACTTTGAAGCTGATCACGAAGTTGTAGTACTCGCTCGGCTCGCCGAGACCGTAGATGCAGGAGACGGAGGCCACGATGATGACGTCCCGGTGCTCGAAGAGGGCGCGAGTGGCGGCGTGACGGAGCTTATCGATCTCTTCGTTGATGTCGGCGTCCTTGGCGATGTAGGTGTCCGTGCGCGGGATGTAGGCCTCCGGCTGGTAATAGTCGTAGTAGGAAACGAAGTACTCGACGGCGTTCTCGGGGAAGAACTCGCGGAACTCCTGGTAGAGCTGGGCGGCGAGCGTCTTGTTGGGCGAAATGACGAGCGTGGGCTTCTGGTTGCGGGCGATGACGTTGGCCATAGTGAACGTCTTGCCGGAACCGGTGACGCCGAGCAGCGTCTGGTGCTTGTTGCCGGCCTTCAGCCCGGCCTCCAGCTTGTCGACGGCGTCGGGCTGGTCGCCGGTGAGCGCGAAGTCGGAGGCGAGGATGAAGGGCTTATCGAGTGGTACCTTGGGGGTTGTGGCCATTAGAAGTGCCGTACCTCGCGGAGGACTTTCGGGACGAGATGGCCTGCCAAGTCGATATCGAGGATAAAGCAGTCGAGCGTATGCCGACCTAGCTTCGGCTCAGAATCAGAGTTCGCGAAGATGCACATCGCCCAACCCTCATGCCCGCCGAGACGGGCCCGGACTTGGGCGAGCCCTCGGCCATCCCGGTACTTTCTGGATTCGGCAACTATGCCGAGGCGAGTAAGTACTGGCGAAGGTAACTCAGCAAACATGACGCCTGTATCAACGAGCGCCTCCACGGTCTCTTCGCCGTTGGGGCCGACGATGGTGATTGGGTGGAAGAACGTTCCCATATACACCAATTGTAGCAGCGGGTGTGACGGCGGCCTGTCAGGAGGTGGCACGGTTCTGCGGCGCTGGTATGCTTGCCTGAGACTGGGGGATGCGCCAATGGAACAGGACATCCGATTCTGCAAGACCTCGGACGGCGTGCGCATTGCATACGCCGCCAGCGGCGAGGGCTATCCCATCGTCTTCGTCCACGGTTGGGCCAGCCACCTGGAGTTCTGGCCGAAGATGCCACGGTTCGAGGAGTTCGTCTTCAGCAAGCTGGCTGAGCACTTCCGCTTTATCAGGTACGACGCCCGAGGATGGGGTCTCTCCGATCGCGAAGTGACCGATTTCTCGATCGAGTCGAAGATCCGGGACGTTGAAGCCGTCGTTGAGAACGCCGGCCTGCACAAGTTTGCCATTCTCGGCGTATCGGAGGGCGGGCCAACGGCGATCACCTACGCGTCGCGGCATCCGGAGCGTGTCAGCCATCTGATCCTAGAGGGTACCTTCGCCGGACGCCCAGCGTCGCGGACTCCCGAGGAACAGGAAGAGCTGATGGCCATGTTGATGACGATCAAGCCGGGCTGGGGCAAGGACACCCCAGCGTTTCGCCAGTTGTGGACGGCGCGGTTCATGCCGGAAGCCGGCATGGAGATGATCCGCTGGTTTAACGAGCTTCAGCGCCAGTCAGGCAAGGCCGAGACCGTGATGGCGGTCATCGGGGCAATTGGCAGCATCGACGTGAGAGACTTGCTGCCACAGTTGCAGATGCCGACCCTGGTGGTCCACGCGAGAGGAGACCTGGCCGTCCCGTTTGAGCAGGGGCGTGAGATCGCCTCAATGATCCCGGGCGCCCGGTTCCTGCCGCTGGAGAGCAACAACCACCTCATGCTGCCCGGTGAGCCCGCCAACGACGTGTTGGCCAAGGCCATCATTGAGTTCGTCGGGGCGGACCCTGCCAGCGAGCCCTCGCCCGCTGGCTCAGCCTTCCGCACAGTGTTGTTCACCGACCTCGTCGACCACACGGCGATGATGCAGCGCCTCGGCGACGACAAGGGCCGCGAGCTCCTGCGTGAGCACGAGCGCATCACGCGAGAGACGCTAAAGGCGAACGGTGGCACCGAAGTGAAGACGATGGGCGACGGCTTCATGGCTTCGTTTACCTCGGTGCAGAAGGCCGTCGAGTGCTCCATCGCCCTCCAGCGCGCGTTCGATGAGCACAACCACTCGGCGAACGAAAAAATGTCCGTGCGAGTCGGATTGAACGCTGGCGAGCCGATCGAGGAGGACGGCGATCTGTTTGGCTCGACGGTGATCCTCGCCTCGCGCATTGCGGCGAAGGCTAAGGGTGGCGAAATCCTCGTCGCCGACACCGTTCGCGGGCTGTGCTCCGGCAAGGGCTTCCTGTTCGCCGACCGCGGGGGCTTCGTGGCAAAAGGCTTCGAAGAGCCGGTCAAGGTCTACGAGGTCAGTTGGGCGAAGTAGCGCGCTACGCCGGCGCGAATAGTCGGGACAGCGAGACGGGCTCGATGCCCTTGGCGCGCAGGCCATCGATGATGGCGGGAAGCGCGTCCACGGCTCGCTGGCTGAAGTGCATGAGGAGGATCGAGCCGGCTGTGGCCTTCATCGCGTTCTGCACCATCTGTGCGGCGGTAGTGGACGCGGACGTGTCGCCGGTCGAGGCGCTCCAGAGGATCGGCCGGTAGCCTGCCTCCGCAGAGGCGTCGATCACGGTCTGGTCGACGGCGCCGCCGCACGGTCTCATGAAGGGCAGCGTTGTGGCGTGGGGGGCTGCCGTCCGGACCATGTTCTCGAAGTCCTCAAGGTCTTTCTTGATGTAGTCCTTGGTCTGCCCGACTAGCCAGGCGTGGTCCATCGTGTGGTTGCCGATCTCGCAGCCGGCGTCCACCGCACGAGCGATGAACGACGGATCGTTCTTGACGGCGCGGCCGGTGAGGAAGAGCGTCGGCTTCACCTGGCGCGCCTCGAGCACCTGGAGGACGGCGTCCTGCGCTGTCCAGCCGTCGTCGATCGTTAGGCCGACCATCTTGCGGTCGGCGGGGCCTGAGGTCGCGACCTGACGGAGGAGGTCGGAGGACCAGCCTGTCACAGAAGAGCCAGACGTTGCGCCACCGGGGTAGATGAGCGGAGTTGCTTTCGGATCGGCGGGATCGACGACCAGGGCGTCGAGAGAGTGGTCAGCTTTCGAACTTTCGAAGATGCCCGCCCGCAGCGCCGCTACGCCGGCGATGGCGCCGGCTCCGAGCGCGAAGAAGTGACGTCGTGAGAATCGCCTCATACGACTTGATTGTGCCTTGCTGTGCCTCTATGGAAAACCGACGGTTAGCGCGAGAAAGTTGCCGGAGGCCAGGGATTATGTTGATTAGCAGGGGCTTCACTTCTGTATCGGCTGTCGGACACTATATGCTCCTAACATGAAGCGCTTCCTCATGCTCGTCGTTGTCGTCACGATTACAACGTTGTTCTCCGGCGTCGGTTCGGCCAGCGCCGCGAACACCACAAGCGTCTGGGGAGACGCTGACTGCAGCTCGAATGTTGACGCGTCCGATATGCTGGCGGTGCCGGCCTTCGCGGGGGATGTCGAGACGTCGCCATGCGTCTGGACGGGCGACGTGAATTGCGACGAGAAGATCGACGTTAGCGACGCGCTGGCGATCGGCTTGAACGTGGCCGGTGTCACGCACCCGACTGGTGGTTGCAACGCGATCGGACAGCCGATTCTAGAGCAAGGCCTGCTGTCCGGCAGTACGCTAGACTTCGAAGTCTTCGGCAAAGACAACGTCGGGCAAGGTGACGGGAGCGTGACCACGCAAGCCGGCGTTGGCGATACGTACTACAACAACCTGGGAAGGCGCGGCGTCTTCGGCTTCGACATCACGGGCGTGCAGGCACCGATCACGGCCGCCACACTCAGCCTGCGCATCTCGGAGACCAGCCACGACCAGTTCCCGAATCCCGGCATCATCGACGACAGTCCGCCGTTCACGAACCCCAATCTAGGCGACCTACGGGTTCTCCATGTCAGCGAGGACACGCTCATCGCGCATGCGGGGGACGGCTACGGCTCACCTTCAATCGGGAACGATCCGGGCGTGATCGTGCCCGCGGGCGTCGAGGCTGAGAGAGTTATTTCAATCGATGTGCGGGCGGCGCTTCAGCAAGCGCTTGACTCCGGCGCCGGCCACGTTGCGTTCCGGATCCAGACGGCGACGGAAAGCGACGACGACTCCATGAACGATACGTTCAACATAGACCTCGGCGCGAGCGCATTCCTGGCTTATCGGCCGCAGATCGTGTATACGGTCGGCCCGTAGCGCTGGAAAAGCAAAAAGCGGGGACTTTTCGGTCCCCGCTCTCGCAGCGGTCTCATCCGCACCCCTCTAAGCCCTCCCTTGGGCAGCCCCACCGTAAACGGTTAAGGGGCGGTTAATCAATGCATTCGACTACCGGAATCCTTCATCTTTCGGAAATTAGAAGCCGGAAAGTCGATTCCGGCGTATTTAGCAGGCAATTGGGTACGCGAGTGCTTAGATTGCCATTCTCCCGCTGCGGCGGGCGAGGGGCAATTCGTCGGTGCTGAGCAAGAGCGCTCGCCACTGAAAGCGCAACGTCTTATTGACTGACCCGAAGCTCGGTCCGTACATATGCGGTCGGGCGATCGGCAATCGAGCTTACTGGTTGAACTGGGGCTGGCGCTTTTCGAGGAAGGCGCGGACGGCTTCCTTATGGGCGGTGCCGGTGTAGGCGCGAGTGATCGCCTTGTTCTCTTCGCGGACAACAGCGTCGATGTCCTGCTCGACCATGTGGCGGTGCACCATGCGCTTGCCTTCCAGCACCTGCTCGGTCGGGTTGTTGGCGATCTCCGTCGCAACGGCTAGTGCTTCGTCCATAAGCTGGTCGGCGGGGACGACTTTCTGAACGAGGCCCATGCGCAGGGCTTCGGCGGCGTCGATGATGCGGGCGGTGAGGATCATGTCGAGCGCGTTGGGCAAGCCGACGATCTGCGGCAGGTAAGTTGTGCTGGCCACCTCGGGAGTGATGCCCATGCGGATAAAGCGCATGGAGAAGCGGGCGCTCTCAGAGGCGATGCGGAGGTCCATCGGAAGTGTGAGCGTAAGGCCGACGCCGATCGAGGGGCCGTTGACGGCGGCGATCAGCGGCTTGGCGCGCCGGAGGAAGGCGGCGAGGTGCTCTCGCTCGCGGCGGCCGTCCATCTCGCCGCGGCGTCCGTCGGCAGCCTCGCGCGCTTCGATAGAGTTGTTGAAGCCGCGGACGTCGGCGCCGGCACAGAAGCCTCGGCCCGCCCCGGTGACAATAATGGCGCCGATGCCGGGGTCGTCGTTGCAGGACTCGATGGCGTCGAGCATTTCGCCGTTCATGTCGTAGGTCCAGGCGTTGAGCTTTTCGGGGCGGTTGAAGGTGATGATACCGACCCGGTCCTTGCGCTCGAAGAGGATGTACTTGTAGGTCCTGGCGATGGCCATGGGGCGCCTCCTTCTCTGTTTTGCGGGGAGATGATAGCACGGGCGCACAAGGCAGTTCGCCGGCGATCGCCGAATAGGGCCAGCCAACCACATGACGGCCAGGCGATTCAGCGATACTATCTATACCGACGACAATCTCTTGAGAAGGAGGGCTACTTCAATGGGTGACAAGAGTCCGAAAAACAAAGAGAAGAAGAAGAAGTCACAGAAGAAGACGGGCGCTGCGCCGAAGCCTCTGCCGAAGAAATAGAGCCTCGGTTGCCTGCCGCTCGAAGGGGCGTCAGGCCCAGAAGTCGTCCACGGAAGGCAAGTCCCAGACGAACTCGCGGAACTCTACCGTCTGTCCGTCGCGAATGCGGACGACGAGCGCGGTGGGATTCTTGAGCGTCTTGCCGTTGCGCTCGGCGTGGCCGGTGAAGAGGACGACGGCGTGATCATCGCTGGCGGCGACGTCTTCGATCTCGATGTGGAAGGTGCCGCCGGTCAGATTCGGCACGCCTCCGAGGAAGTGAGCAATCTCGTCGCGGCCATGGTACTCGCCGGCGAGGGCTCCGCGCGTGCCGGGGAAGCGCCAGACAGCGTCGTCGGCGATGATCGACATGGCGGTGGCGGCATCGCGCGCCGCGAAGGCGGCGAAGAGGCGGCGGATGAGCGTGGCGTTGGGATGTTCGGGCATTGGCATCTCCTCGCAGGACATTATGCGTTGGCGATGGACGCCAGTGGTATGCTTTCTGCGGCTAGTGGCGCCATATAGGTCCCGCGTTTTGCCCAAGGACGCGCGCTACCGACTGGGGGGTTACCCAAATGAGAGCTTTAGCAGCGGCTGCGATGGCCGTGCTCGCCGTACTGGCGCTTGTCGCAGGGATATTCTTTGCGCTGGGCTCTGCCTCGGCTGACAGCATCTTCAAGCCGACGACGGGCGTCAAGCTGTGCAACGCGCTGCCGGGGTCCGGGTTTGGTGACGGGTCCGTCAACGGGAACCCATCGTGTGCGGACGCAACCAACGACGGGGTGACCGTTACGAATACGCTGCCGAGCGGGAACGTATATTTCAGTTCGCAGGTGACGTTCATCCCGACTGGTGGGGCCCCAGCACCAGGCTCGGCGGCGACGCTGGCCGGCGGCGTGCGGACAACCGCGAGCTTCGGCGTTTCGAACGCGCCGTGCAACGCGATTGTCGACGAGGACTTCGTGCTGTATAACGTGGCGCTGCCGGACAACGTCAGCGACCCGAGAGCTTCTTCGAACATCGTCTATCCGCTGGCGGTGGGAACGACCGACCGCTTCAGCAAGTGGAAGGTCGGCTCGGAGCCGACAGGGGCTGATCCGAGCGGTATAGACACGGGCGGCGATCCGAACTACGCGGTAGGGACGAGCCTCGCGTTCAACTACTACCCAAGCTATCTGCTCGATACGTTCGACGCGGATGGCGTGGGTGGAGCGCCACCTTTGTATCCGGAAGCGGTGTACGGCGCGCTGACGAACTTCGGCGGGCAGTGGCGGCCACTGTTCCTCGTGAAGCTGGCCCCGAGCTCGATGCCCTCGTACAGCCCGGTGTTCCCGGCCGGAGCTGCCGCGAAGCCAGCGATGGGCTCGCCGCTGGTCTGGGTGCTCGGTGACCCGAGGGACGGCGTGCCGACTCCGGACAACATCACGGACACCTGCTCGCCCTCAACGACGACGATCACGCTGACCGGGACCACATCGCTTGCCACCGGCACGAACTTCTACCTTGAGTATCTGTCGTCGGGCCGCGATCTTGATCAGGACGGATACGAGAACGCGATCGACACGTGCCCTCTTAAAGTGAACGTGGGCAATCCACGTACGGGTACCGGCGACACCGACGCCGACGGGATCGACGACGCTTGCGATCCGGGCACGCCGACACCGGTCACGGCCGATGACTTTGACGGCGACGGGTTCGCCAACCGCGGCGACACCTGCGCGCTGGTCTCGAACCCGAGCCAGTCGGAGGCTGAGCGATTGGCAGCACCGCCCGCGGATCGAGGGCCGGTCGTCGACAACATCGGCGATGCGTGCGACGGCGAGGGCGGCACGATCGCGGTCGTGCAAAACTGTTCTGTCGCCCCCAACGGCGGAATCAACCCGACGCCGTGCGCCACTCCCAACCTTTCGATCACCCTGTCAGACACAGTCGCGAACGGGCGCTACATGACGGTGACGAACGTCGTTGCAAAGTGCGTTGGCGGCACAGACGCGGACGGCGACGGATATTGTGCGACGCAGGATTCGGGAGATAGCGGCGCCTGCGAAACGACTGCTCCGCCGAGTTGCACGACACGCCACAATCAGTGGACATCCGCGCAACCGATGATGCAGATGGACACGGACGGCGACAAGCAGTCCGATGCCCTGGAGACTTACGTCGGGACTGACCCCGTTCAGTCTTGCTCACAGACCACTGGGAACAACAATGAGCCGATGGACAACTGGATGTTCGCTTTAACTGACCATACATTCGTAAACGGTCAGGACGATGGGCTGTACGCGGCATACGACCCGTTCCACGTAGCCGGCGGCGTCAGCGGCGCATTTGTGGCTATGGGTCCGTTCACTCTGGCGGGCATTACTCGCCCCGGCGTACGCTTCGACTTCAACGCCGACGGTGTGATGAATGGTCAGGATTCCGCTAAGTTCGGCGGTGTCGGCCCTTATGGCGGCACCGGGCCGATGAACAAGACATGTGCATCGGCGGGCATCCCGGCCTTCCACCAGCAGTAGCGGCGCGCTAGTCCCCCATTCGCGCTCTGGCGAAGTGGGAGAGGGCGAGGCGGACCTTGTCTTCGATGGGAGCGTCCGCGGGGAATTCGGCGCGGGCTACGGCGTCGACGGCTTCGGCCTGGGAGTAGCCGAGCGACATGAGCGCGGCGACGACTTCCTCGGACTCGACGCCGGGGACGCTGATCGGGCCGGCAGCTTTCGTCATCTTGTCCCGCAGCTCGACGACGAGGCGGGCGGCGAGCTTCTGGCCGACGCCCTGCGCGCGCGCGAGGGCGGCAGCGTTTCCGGAGGCGATGGCGAACGATAGCTCGTCCGCGTTCATGAGCGAGAGCAGCGCAAGCCCAACCTTGGGGCCGACGCCGGAGACGCCGAGCAGCGTCTGGAAGAGGCGTCCCTGGTGCGGGTCGAGGAAGCCGTAGAGGGTCATGCTGTCTTCTTTGACGACCAGGTGGGTGTGGAGGGTGACGGTCTCGCCGAGGGCAGCGCTGGTGATGACGGAGGCGGGGCCAAAGACGAGGTAGCCGACGCCGTGGACGTCGAGGACGATGTGATCGAGGCCGCGGTCAGCGACGGTGCCGGTAAGACGCGCGATCATGTGCCCTGCCCCGCCCCACGACCCCGGGAAGTAGGAAGTGGGAAGTAGGAAGTAGGAGCTTCGCCGTTGGCCGCTAAGATCGAACCGCGGCGCAAGGCATGACATAGTGCGACAGCCAGCGCGTCGGCGGCGTCGGCGGGGATGGGAGGTTCGGCGAGGGCGAGGAGGGTCTGCACCATCATTCCGACTTGCTCTTTAGAGCCGCGGCCGAACGTGGTGACGAACTTCTTGACCTCGGTGGGTTTGTAGATGGTGACGGGGAGGCCGGCCTGGGCGGCGGCGAGGACGGCGACAGCACGCGCTTCGCCAACGGCGACGGCGGCCCGGGTGTAGCCGAGCAGGAAGTCCTCGACGGCAACTTCTTGCGGACGGTACTCGCGGATTACGTCGACGATGGCATCGTGGATGCGGATTAGTCGCTCAGCGTGTGGCGCGGCTTTGGGTGGGGCGATGGCGCCGAAGTGGAGGCAGCGGTGCGTTGAGCCGTCGGCGACGATGACGCCGTAGCCGGTGCACGTGAGGCCGGGGTCTATGCCGAGGATGGTGACGGGACCCGAGCGGGACACGGGCTAGCGAGGCTACCCCGCCGCGTACTCCAGGAGGGCCGACTCGGGGAAGTCGGCGTTGGAGTAGACCTTCTGCACGTCGTCCAGCTCTTCGATGATGTCGAGCAGGCGCAGTGCCTGCGGGGCTGTCTTCGTGTCGAGCGGGGTCATGACCTTCGGGATCATCGACAGCTCGGCCAGGGTGACTTTGAGGCCGGCGTCAACGAGCGCGCGCCGTACCTTGTCGAGATCGGTCGGGCCGGTGATCACTTCGACGTATCCTTCCTCTGTACGGACGTCGTCTGCGCCGGCGTCGATAGCGATAAGCGAGATCTCGTCCGGGTCGCGGCCCTCCGGCTCGATGTTGATCAGGCCCTTCGATTCGAACTGCCAGGCGACGGTGCCGGACTCGCCGAGGGAGCCGCCGTTGCGCGAGAGCGTCTGGCGGATCTCGGAGACGGTGCGGTTGCGGTTGTCGGTGACAGTCTGGATCAGAATGGCCACGCCATGCGGGCCGTAGCCCTCGAAGGTGATCTCCTGGAGGTTGGCCGCGTCGCCTGGGCCGCCGCGCTCGACGGCGCGCTTGATGGTGTCGGCGGGCATGTTGGCTTCCTTCGCCTTGTCGATGGCAAGGCGAAGTCGCGGGTTCATCGTGGCGTCCTGGCCGCCTTCACGCGCGGCGACGGAAATCTCGCGCGAGAGCCGGGTGAATGCCTGGCCCCGCTTAACGTCGTTTCCGCCTTTTTGGCGCTTGATCTGGGACCAGTGGGAATGGCCGCCCATACGATCGAGATTGTACAGGGCGGAGAGGGTCGCGGGTCAAGGGTCGAGGGTCACGGTGGGAAAAGAAAGAGAGGGCGGGAAGGAGTACCCTAGTCGCATGTCCCGGATGGTGACGTTTGACGTGCAGGGAGACCGTTTCGTGTACCGCGTGGCCGGAGTGGCGGTGATCGATGGGCGGGTGCTGGTACACCAGTTCGAGGGAGACGACGACTTCTACGTGCTGCCGGGCGGTCGCGTGGACGTGCGCGAGCCGGCGGAGGAAGCGCTGGCGCGCGAGATGCGGGAGGAGCTGGGCTGCGAAGCGCGCGTGGAGCGACTGTTATGGGTGATCGACAACCTGTTCACGCATAACGGGGTCGATCATCACGCACTGGAGCTCATCTTCGCGATCACGTTGCCGGAAGGAAGCCCCCAAGCTAGCGGCGAGCCGTGGACGGGCACGGAGGAGGACCTCGATATGGCGGGCGGCGGGGGGCTGGAACTGTACTTTCAGTGGAAGCCAGTGAAAGAGCTGGCAACGCTCGACATCAAGCCGTCGTGTTTGCAGGAGATGTTGCGCGAGTTACCGGAGCATCCGGTGTACGTGCTACACCGGGACGGGTGACCGCGCCCGCTACGACGGGGTGGGCGGGCACTTCCACTCGCCGGCGACCGTGACGCTCGCCGTGGCGCCGCCGGGAGAAGTGGTGGAAGGCTGCACGAGGACGCCGCTCATGCTGCCGGTGCCGTCAGCGTTGAGAACGATGGTGCCCTGCACTCCGCGATTGCCGGAGGTCTCGAACCACAAGCTGTAATCCTCCGCGGACGAACCGAGCTGGACAGACACTGTCATGCCCGTTGCTGCGTTGGCGTAGTCCTGGGTGCCCGTGTTGGCCGAGTAGACGAGGATGTTCAATAGCTTGCCACCCAAGTCGCCGCGGAGCAGCACCTGGTAGTAGCCTTGCCGTGGGGAGCAAGAAAATACGTACATGGCGGGCGTACCGGTGAGCTGGCCGCTGATCTGCCAGGGAGTAGTACTCGGCACCGGTGTGGCTGTGCCTGGAACCGGGGTCAGGGTAACTCCGGGCGTGCCCGATCCGCTCGGGGAGGACGATGACGTCGAATCGTCGCCGCAGGCCACCAAGGCCAGGCAGGCGAGTACGACAATGGTCAGCAGGGCGAAGCGTCGTAACATGCTCGTTCTATGGTAGACAGCCTGACCCGCCATCGGCAACTTACGCCAGCGGCTCGCGAAGGTGGTCCGGCACGGATGTTCCGGGCGGGATGAGCACCGTATTGTCGATCAGGCGGGTGGCCCCAACGCGGGCGGCGAGCAGCAGAAGGGCCGGGCGATCGATGGAAGAGAGCTCTTCGAGGCTGATTTCGTCTGAAAGACTTATGTACTCCAGGGAGACCGCAGGCTCGGCGCGGATGAGCGATTCGACTTCTCGCCTGAGGGCGGCGGCATCCGTCTCCCCTGCGCGGACGAGGTCTTCGGCGCGACGGAGGGATCGGGAGAGGACGAGCGCGGAGCGGCGGTCTCCGGGCGAGAGGTAGACGTTGCGACTGGACATCGCGAGGCCGTCCGACTCGCGGACGGTGGGCAGTCCAATGACATCAACGGGGAGCGCGAGGTCTGCGGTCATGCTGCGGATGACTCGCAGTTGCTGAGCGTCTTTCTGGCCGAAGTAGGCTCGATCGGGACGGATGATGCGGAAGAGGCGCGCGACGATCGTCGTGACGCCGCGGAAGTGGCCGGGCCGGTGCTCTCCTTCGAGGCGCTCAACGACGGGGCCGTGGACTTCGACCCAGTCGGCGAAACCGGGCGGGTACATTTCGTCGACGCTGGGCATGAAGACGGCATCGACGCCTTCGTTCGCCAGCAGCTCGAGATCGCGCGCTTCGTCGCGAGGGTAGCGTTCGAAGTCTTCGTTGGGGCCGAACTGCGTGGGGTTCACGAAGATGGAGACGATCGTGTGATCGCAGTCCCGCTTGCTGCGCCGAACGAGCGAGAGGTGGCCTTCGTGGAGGAAGCCCATGGTCGGGACGAGGCCGATCCGCCCAGGCGGACTCATCGCGTCGCGGGCGGCCCGCATTTCGGCGACCGTGCTGATCGTCTTCATGCGGTTGCCTTCGATGCGTCCAGAGCGTGGCGCAGGAATGCGGCCAGACGCTCCCCGGTGGCGCCGGGATCGAGCTCGATGCCGAGGTCGCGCGTGCCTTCGAGCCAGAATTCGTAGTAGAGGTAGGCGGCGATGGCACGGA